>JAPLSP010000691.1 GCA_026398575.1 Candidatus Sumerlaeota bacterium
TCCCCCGAAGGGGGTGAACTATCATAGCCGTGGGTGAAGCGAAGCGAACCCACGGAAACGATGAGTGCGAAAACGGGTCCCCGAAGGGGGCCAACATGGATCGAACAGCCGACGGCATTTCGTTTGCGCGCCTCCAATCGGAGTTCTTTGCGTAGCGACGTTGGCCCCCTGCGGGGACCGATAATTCCACGCGCCGCCACCGTGGGTTCGCTTCGCTTCACCCACGGCTATGATTGTAGTTCCCCTTCGGGGAAAAAAATGTCCAGACTCCAGACGCGCGCATTGCGTGCGCGTTATTCATCAAATCCCGGCCACACGCGCATTGCGCGCGCGTTATTCGTCAAATCCCGGCCACGCGCACATTGCGCGCGCGTTACTCGTCAATTCCCGGCCGCGCGCGCAAGCGCTTTTTTCGGGAGCGGCGCTGTTTGGCGTCGAGGATTCTTCGCCGCGCACTTTCGGGTATCGCCGTGGGAATCCGCCGCCGCCGCGTGCGGTTCCTCGCCTCCAGCAGCCGTCGCAGCCGCTCGAGCGCAATCGCTTTGTTCTGCGCCTGCGAACGTTCCTGCTGGCACGCCACGGCTGCGCCCGTCGGCAAATGCCGCAGCCGCACCGCCGTCTCGCGCCGGTTCACATTCTGGCCGCCTGGTCCGCTCGAATGAAATGTTTCGACTTCGCATTCGGCCAGCAAGTCTTCATCTGTCGCAGGTATCCGGATCATTCAGGCGACTCCCCACGCTCAAGACGCCCATTGACACGAACGCCCTGCGCGCATTAGCTACCAAGGCTTCTTCATTCCCCAGCGCGGCGACAAAGCAAAAACCAGATCCCTCTTCTCCCAACGCAGCCAAAGGAGTTTCCGGTCATGAGTGTTTGGAATTCCATCGAAATCGAACCCAACCGGGTTTTTCACTGGCGGATCGGACCCTGGCGGCTGTGGATCGAACGGATGGCGGATGAATGGCGCATGGCCACCTCGCGCGCGCCGGAGGAAGAAGGTCTGATCGAAGCGGCGCCTTCGGAAAAGCCTCCGGAGCTGGAATGGCGGCGCTGGCTGTGCGCCTCGACTGAAAGCGGCGCGCGCCTCATGCCCGCCATGCCCGACCGCCCCGTGGTCGTACGCCCCGCCTCGTTTATTCAGATCGTGCCGGGCAATGCGGCGCTCTTTTACATCAGCGTTCCCGTCTTTGCGCGCGTAATGCAGCAGCCGGCGCCCGGGAGCGTGATGCTCGAAGAGCCGACGGCGATCATGACGGGCACATGGTTCGGCGACTTGACTACCGGCCAGCTCTGTTACGGTCTTCGGACGCGGGCGCGGCGCGCCATCGAGCCCGACCAAATCCTGCCCCACCGCGCGATCTGTCTGGTGCGCATCGAAAACGCCACCGCGGCGCCGCTGGACGTGGAGCGCCTTTGTTTGAATGTCGCTTATTTGCGGATCTATGAAGGACGCGGCCATCTCTGGACGAACCAGACGAATGTCCTGTTCAAGGGCAAGGATCAGCCAAGCCATATTGACTATAACCAGGATCCTCCCGCGATCGAAGGCGTAGGCGCCATGCTGGCCGAATCTCACAAGCCCGTCGCGCGCGGCCTGCTGCAGCGCAGTCTCGATAATCTCATCAGCGCCACTGGATTGGGATTTTGAGTTGGAATAATTTTTTAGTCAGGATGATTTCAAAGTCAGAATAATTTTTGAGTCAGAATAATTATGCAATTATCCCGCCGTGAACGACAATATGTTGTTGTTTCTTGTAATCCGTGTAATCCTGTAATCCGTGGTAAAATTTCAACCACGGATTACCAGGAAAACACGGATACTGACTCAAAAATCATCCTGACTCAAAAATCATCCTGATTCAAAAAATCATCCTTGCGCAAAAATAATCCTAATCCCAACCAAGAAAGGCCCCGCCTCCCATGTCTTTTCTCGAATCCATCAAACTGCCGGACTGGATCAATTCGCCGGTCGCGTTCTCGATTCTGCGCATTTTCCTGCTGGTGCTTGTCGGCGTGCCGGCGTTGCGCCTGCTATCCTCGCTGGTGAAGAAGATGCTCAAGGCTCGCTCCTCCGAACAGGCGCGCATGCTGGCCGGAAAGGCCGTTTTCTATGGCGGCATGTTGATCTTGGCCGTCACCATCATGAATGAACTGAATTTCAAATTGGTGGCGCTGCTGGGCGCGGCGGGCGTGGCCGGCGCGGCCATCGGTTTCGCCGCGCAGACCAGCCTGTCCAATATCATCAGCGGCGCGTTTCTGATCTCCGAAGGGCCCTTCGCCGTCGGCGATCAGATCCAGATAGGAGATTTGACCGGCAGCGTTCAGTCTATTGACCTGCTTTCAGTCAAACTGCGCACACCAGACAATCGGTTGATCCGCATACCAAATGAAAGTCTGGTGAAAACGCCCCTCATCAATCTCACCCATTTTCCGATCCGGCGCCTGGACCTGACGCTGGCGGTGGACTGCAAAGCGGAAACCGAACGCGTCCTGAAAATCATCAAAGACGCCGCTGTCATGAATCCACACTGTCTGGATGAGCCGGAGCCATTAGTGTTGATCAATGGCTTTGGCGGCGCCGCCCAAAACATCTTGTTGGGCGCCTGGTGCGCAAAGGAAGACTTCTTCCTCCTGAAAAATTCCCTCCTGCGTGATCTCAAGCAGCGCCTCGATTCCGAAGATATCAAGATGCTTTAGAGCGTGCGCGAAAGGTGTGTGTCTCCCGTATAAAAACGCCCCAAAGCCGGCGCTTTTTATGCGGGAGACACCTTGGAGAACGGCTTTTCGCACACGCTCTTAGACATTTCCCTACCGTTTACTAAGTCATATTCTTCTCCGTTTTTGCCTTGACCTGCCTGTTCATTGCGGGGCAATATCCAGCTATATGCTGATCTCGACAATTTATTTTCACATTGTCGGATGGCACGGGAAAGGTCATCGAACGCTAAAATGTTTGCGAAAGTCCTTATTGTCCTATAAAGATTAGGTTTATAATCATCATTTATCACAATAGGATAAGGCCTGATTTTTAGTCTATTAGTGCCGATAGAATATACAGATTAATTGGCCATTACAAACCGCATATCAATCCAGTGACAGGTGATATCATGACAAAGAAAAGAAGCAAGCGCATGCATCGAATTCTATGCGTGGGCGAGATTCTTTGGGACAATCTGCCCCAAGGCATGTTTCTGGGAGGCGCGCCATTCAATGTCTCCTGTCACCTGCGCGAACTGGGGCGGCCCGTTGCTTTTGCCAGCCGCATCGGCAATGACGAACGCGGACAAGAAATCCTGCGATACTTTGAGCGCAATGGATTGCTGACGAATTTGCTTCAAAACGACTCGCGCCTGCCCACGGGCATGGTCAACGTCAAACTCGACGCGCACGGCAGCCCGACGTTCAAAATTGCCTCTCCCGCCGCTTGGGACATGATCGAAGCAAGGCCGGAACTGGTCTTCCTTGCCTCGCGCGCGGCGGCCATCGTCTTTGGCAGTCTCGCGCAACGCTCCCAAATATCGCGCCAGACCATCCAGACGCTGCTGGCAAACAAAACGTACAAGGTCTTCGATGTCAATCTGCGCCTGCCGTTCGACTCGAAAGAAGTGGTCGAAGAGTCGCTCAGGCGCTCACATCTAGTGAAAATGAATAAAGAGGAGTTCCAGCGCCTGGCTGACTGGTTCGGGCTGCCTTCGACGCATCAGAAGGGCGCCATTGCCTTATGCCAGAAATTCAACTGCTCCACGGTCTGCATCACGCGCGGCGCCAAAGGCGCCTGCCTGTGGCACAAGGACCGCTGGTTCGAGCATCCGGGATTCAAAGTTAAAGTGACGGACGCCGTTGGCGCGGGGGATGCTTTTTTGGCGGCGCTGCTGGATGGGCTGCTTGCCGGCGCCAACGCGTACGAGACGCTGATTCGCGCCAATGCCATTGGCGCCTACGTGGCTACTCAGCCCGGCGCCACCCCCACGCTGGTCTTCGATGAGATCGCTCGTATGATCGAGCCGTCCGCTCCGCAGTTTGCGCTGGCCAAGCCGATTGAAATGCTGAGGCCAGCCAGGCAAACTTCCGATCGCCTGCGCATACTTGTGAGGAAAGCAAGGCGCCGCAAAGAAGGAGGAATCCTGCCGAAAAAAAGCGCAGCGGAGCTGTTCATGGACAAGCCGGCCATCATCTCCATGAAGGCCCATCGCGCCGCTTGAAGCAAAGATGAAGTCAAGCCATAAGTCGCTCTCGCCTATTCCGGATTTCTCACCAGGGCGTGTTCAATATTTATGATAGCTCGGATTGAAGCGGTGTCTCATGATGCCCTGAAAGGGCTAGAATAAACAAGCCCAGGGCAACGCCCTGGGAACCGAGCGCATAATATGTGAAAGCCCTGAAAGGGCGAGAGAAACAATTCGGCGCCTTTCCGCAATATCTCTTACGCCCTTTCAGGGCTTGAATGAAATGGGGATCGGCTGTTTCCAGGGCGTTGCCCTGGGCTATTTTCTTCAGCCCCTTCAGGGCCCTTGCGGTGAGAAATGCGGGCTATCGCTCTTTCCATTTGCGCGCGACGGTAGATTGCGTAGAATCTCTGCTCTCACCAATCCTTGATGCAAACGCAACCAAAGGAGCCGCGCGATGAAATACCTCATGGCCATTGACCTCGGTTCAACCAGCTTGAAGGCGTGTATCTATGATCTCGACGGCAATTGCGCCGCGTCGGCCAGCCGCCCGACGGAGAAGATCAACCCGAGCAAGGAGCATCCCGAATGGGTCGTCTGGGACCCGGATCAGATTTGGCAAGGCGCGGCGGCGGCGGCGAAGGAAGCCGTCGAGAAGCTGGGCGATTCCGCGCGGGGCGCCCAGATCGCGGGCGTGACCGTGACGGGAATGGGCATGGACGGCGTCCCGATTGACGAAAATGGGCAGCATCTTTATCCCTTCATCAGCTGGCACGATCCGCGCACCGAGCCGCAGGCGCGCTGGTGGCGCGAACATATCGGCGAGGAGCGCACCTTCGCCATCGCCGGCCTGCCCGCATGGGCGATGACGGCGGCCATGCGCATCCTGTGGATGAAGGAACATGAACCGGAGATAATGAAGCGCGCTCGCAAGTGGCTATTGATCGAAGACTTTCTGAATCATAAATTATGCGGCAAGATCGCCACCGACTACAGCATGGCCACCTGCATGTTGCTGTTCGATCAGAAAAAGCGCGCGTGGTCGGACGAGTTGCTCGCGGCCTCCGGGATCGAACGTTCGCTTCTGCCGCAGCCCATGCAGAGCGGAACCCTCTTGGGCGAAATCCTGCCGGAGGCGGCGCGGATGACGGGACTGGCCGCCGGAACGCCGGTCATCCTCGGCGGACACGACCACATCTGCGGCACGCTGCCCGTCGGCGCTTATAAATCGGGAACGATTTTCAGCGTCCTGGGTACGTGGGACAGCGTCCTTGCCGCCTCGGACATCGCGGCAACGACGCCCGAAGTCCAGAAGGCCGGCGTCTGTATTCAGGCGCACGTCGCGCCCGGCATCTATGCGGCCTGGGGCGGCGCGCCGGCGGGAGAATCGCTCGAATGGTGGCGCAAGCAGTTCGGCGCGGAGGCGGAGAAAAAAGCGGAAGCGGAAGGCGGCGCCGTTTGGGAGCATCTCATGGCCGACGTTGAAGGGACGCAGCCGGGCGCCTCGGGCGTAATGTATCTGCCGCACCTTGCCGGCGCGCATTGCCCGATCAACGACGGCAAATCGCGCGGCGCCTTCGTCGGGCTCAGCGGCGGCGCGACGCGCGGCGATCTGCTGCGCGCAGTGATCGAAGGCCTCAACTATCAGTTCAAAGACATCCTCGACTCGCTGGAAAAAGGCCTTGGATGCGCGTTCGAGAAAATCATCGTCTCCGGCGGCGTGTCGAAAAACCGCTTCCTCGTACAAAACAAGGCGGACATAATTGGGCGCGCCATCGAAGTGGCGGACGTGGCCGAAGCCTCGCCGCTCGGCGTCGCCATGATGGCGGGTCTGGGACTGGGATTATATAAGAGCCTCGATGAAGCCTACGAACGGGTCAAGCGCCCCGCCGCCGTCTATGAGCCGCGCCCGGATCTGACCGCGCGCTATGCCGGCTATTTCGAAGTCTATAAGAACCTTTATCCTGCCCTAAAGCCAATCAACCATTGTCTATTCGATCTTTCCAAAAAATAGAGGAACGTTCACGCCCGAGACAGCCAAGGACAGCGGACACTCGACGCTTGGGTTCGACTATCAGGTGAATCAATCTGGAGTTCAAGCGGGCGGGACCAGCGATGGCCGCGGCTTCATATTGCGCTCGCTGGCCAATCCCAACAGCGACCTGAAGCAGCTGGTCTCGCCCCCGCCGCCCCCGCCTTACGCATGGACCTACGGCGGCCATTGGTCATGGGGCAGCGCGCGGCCAGACGTTCTGAACCCGGTCGTCGGCTCCTACTATCGTGATCCCGACACGCGCGCATGGGGATTATGTGACGAGGAGGTCGTCGGAATCCGGACGGATGGAAAAGAGAGCACCGTCTGGCGCTTCGCGCACAACCGCAGCGATTTCGGACAAGGTAAAAATTTCTGGGATTGCCCGCACGGCAACCTCAGCCCCGACGGACGGCGGTTCATTTTCACGTCGAACTGGGAAAAAACGCTGGGAAAAAACTCCAAAGGCGAAACCCGGCAGGATGTCTTCCTGGTCGAACTAAAACTGGCCAAAACCGCAGAGGCGAAAAACTGATCATCCGCATATTTTAGCTGAATGCCAATTGTGGCATAGATTCCCAAACTTTTCCATCCAACATCCTTCCGGCAGTTTTCTTACGTACGCCTCCCCATTGCTTAAAGAAAAATGGAATTTTTTCCGCAACGCACTGTTGTTGGATTTCCAATACCCACTCTTTTTTCATCTCGCGAGCGCCCGGTCCGGATTCTCCGCCAACAATCACCCAACCTATGCCCTGAAGATCGAGGGTCTTGATTGAGCCGAGCAGTGGTTCCATGGAAATAAAACGGACGACAGCAGGAACTTTGCGTAGATCATGGATTCGATTCGTTGTTTCAGCGTTTTCGACTGTCACTCCTATCCATATATTCTTGGTCCATTCCAAATGCGGCGCCATCATTGCCAGGCGTCTTGAGCGCTTGGTCAGGATTTGAAATTGATGCCAATCGGCCTTCTTCATGACTGCGAATACCTGACGGATAAAGCCGTCAGGAACATTTTCATGAAATAAGTCGCTCATGGAATTCACAAAAATCACTTGCGGCTTCTTCCATCGAAGAGGCGCATCCAACGCATGAGGATGACAAGCTAGTTGAAAGCCATTTTTATAGTTAGGCTGACCCATGGCTTGCAACCGTTTGGCCATGCGTTCAGCATAACAGTTCCTGCACCCGGCGCTGATCTTTGTGCAGCCAGTAACTGGATTCCAGGTGGATTCCGTCCATTCGATTCGGCTGGTTGTCATTGCTTATTTGTCCTTTAATTTATACTCAACCACAGGCGGTTTTTTATACTCATCCCAGGAAATGTAAAAACTTCCTTTCCTTGCGGGCTCTCCATTATCCCGCCGGATAATTTCAAGTCTTTCCTTTTGTTGGAGGCTCCTTAAACGGGAATGTGTGTGTTTGGGAACAAAGCCTGCCTCCAGCGTAAAGCGGTAGATATCTCGGTTAGTGCGATGCCCTGTTCTTATGTACTCCATGAGTTCATGCTCAAATCGCGTTTGCTTTTTTGTTTGTGCAAATTCAGAAAAAGGCAGCTCGCCTTGATCCCAATTCCAATCGCCATCAATATTGTAATTAGCTTCGCCTGTAATTTGATCCTGGCGCCAACAGACTTTTAGAAATTTCTCCAAGCCCAATAAGCTGCTACTCCCGAAGATGAGTCCGTAAATATTCGACGCTTCTTCTTTTTTTATTGAAAATGGGGCAATAAAATAATCGTCGCCTTGAGGAATCAGCCGCCGATAATACTCATTGCAAATAAATCTATGAATATCTGTCAATGGAACATCACGTATCTTCTCTTCCGGCAGTGGGATATACTTTCTAATTGCATCTTCTGTGATGAAGCGCCTGATATAGGAAGATGAAATAAAAAATAGTATATCCGTTGCGGGACATTGGGTTAGCGCTTGGAAAACTGGTTCCGTTACATGTTTCACACCATACTGATCCATGATAATAAGAGCGGCTGAATCACGTTGATTGAGCGTTGGCAACTGCTCTGCAAAGGCTTCCTGAAAATCCTTACATGAGAAACTCAACTTGCATGATCTGGCAATTACATGCTCTTCAAGGCGCTTCTTTAATGTAGCAAGATGCGCCCTATTAAAATCATTGAAGAATAGAATGATTTCAATATTGGCTGACTTAGGAGTGGTTGGATCATTTAAATAAGCAGCCAATTCATCGGCTATTATTAATGGCGAGCCAGGTCTTCCCTCTGCATCCGTTCCAGGTCCACAAAAGAAATCAAAGAGCATAACTGAATGGTAGCTGGCGCCACCAGATAGAAAAACAGGCAGCCATTCTCGTATGTATCCTCTGAATATCTCCAACTTTAATTGCGTCGCTGCATCAAATGGCTGGTGATGAAATCCTGTAGTCATGAATTCTCCTCATGTGTTCATAAGGGATCATAGCGTCCACGGCTCGCGCATGAAGCGGGTCAGCATACGGTTGGCTTCTTCATCGTTCAGGAATTTTTCGGCGACCGGATCCCACTTGAGCTTGCGGCCCAGCAGCATCGAGATGTTGCCGATGTGCATCACCGAGGCGCAGCGATGGCCAATCTCCGCCGGGAAATACGGCTCACGCCTCGACTTGACACAGTCGAGGAAGTTGCGATGCTCGCCGCCAGGGCAGGTGTAGAGGTGGATTTCCTCGGGGCCGATCTGCGAGTCCATGATTTGTTTTGAGCTGGCTTCGACAGGGCCGATCCATCCCTTGTTGCCCACCCAGCCGTCGCTGCCCTCGAACCGCTGCGCCACGCCGCCGCTGTCCACGATCATCTTCACGCCGTTCGCGTAGGTATATTCGAGATGGAATTCCGCCGCCGTGTTGTAGAGGCCTTCTTTGGGGAATTCGCCCTTGCCCTCGACCTCGACAGGGCCGGTTCGGTCGGTGTCGTTGCCCCATTGCGCGGTGTCAATCAGGTGCGCGCCCCAGTCGGTGAGCATCCCGCCCGAATAGTCAAAGATCCATCGGAAGTTCCAATGGCAGCGTGCCGCTGAGTAGGGCGCCCACTGCGCAGGGCCGAGCCACATTTCATAATCGAATCCCGCCGGAATCGGCTCGTCCGGTTTGGGCTTGATCATCGCTTGCTTGCCGGAGGGCAATCCCACGCGAATGGTGTGCAATTTTCCAATCCGGCCATTGCGGACGAGCTCGGCCATGCGGTGATAGACGCGCAGCGAGCGGTCTTCGGTGGAGGTCTGGAACACGGCGCCATACCGCTTGACGGTATCGCTGAGAATGCGGCCTTCGGCCACGGTCAACGTGGGCTTCTCGCAGATGACGTCCTTCCCGGCGCGGATGGCCATGAGAGAAATCGGCGTATGCCAGTGATCGGGCGTGGAGATGCAAATGGCGTCCAAATCCTTGCGGGCGATGAGTTCGCGAAAATCCTTGGTGGCCGCACAGTCGCTGTTTTTATACTTGACGTTGACGCGCGTTTGCGCCGTGTCGCAGCGCGAGAGGTCCATGTCGCATACGGCGAGTATCCGCGCGTCCGGCTGGCTCAAAAAGGCGTTCAAATTTTTCGTGCCCTCGCCGCCCACGCCGATATTGCCAAACGTGATCCGGTTGCTCGGCGCAACCTGCCCATCCGCGCCAAAAACCGACGACGGCACGATCTGCGGGAATCCGGTCACCACCGCCGCGGCGGCAGTGGCCGCGGCCGCCGACGCCGCGCTAATAAATTTTCTCCGGCTTAATTGGGTGCTCTGTTTTGAGTTCATGAGGATGGACATCCTTGATGGAGTAATATTGCGTTCCGACTCCTAAAATCAAGCGTGAACAAGTTCATCTCCAGGACAGACTGGCATCCTGTCCGTGATTCTTATCCAAGATCACGCCCGGACTCTGCATGCATAGCAGGTCAATTAATAGGCGCCGCGGCGCGCGCTGTCAATCCGCGCTTTAATCCATGATTATTGAAAGTCCCATCCAGGAAATAAGTCATAACGCTTATTTTTGGCGCTATTATCCTTGAAATCTCTGCATTCGAATGCAGAAATTTCAAGGATTAATTCTAAATGGAACGAGTCATCTCCGCCTGTTTGGCGCCGAGTTGTTCCATGCGGAAGTGAATTGCTTCAACAGGATCGGGCGATTTGATGGGAAAATGCCTTTTTTCATAGGTTTCAACAAGCGAAGCCCATAGCTTCAATTCCTCGCCTTCCTTCGTACCAGGCCGCGCTGATATCAAGGCGTCTATGCGCGCCAATGCGGCTTTGTATTCGGCTTTTGATTTGATGATTTTTGGCGTCATCAGTCCGTCTCCGGATTGATTTTGTCGTATTCTTTATCCGCGAAATTCAAATGTCTCTCCCTTGCCAATCTTCAGGTCGCGCGTCGTGGCGCCGTAGCGGAGCTTGCATGAATTTCCCAGCAGCGAGCGGATGGAGGCTTTGTCGAGTTTGCCGTCTTTCCATGTCATATCCACTTCGAATCCGCCGCGCGCGCGAAGGCCCTTGACCGAGCCGGTCTTCCACGCGCTGGGCAGCGCCGGCAATAGTTCCATCGCGCCATCGTGACTTTGAATCAGCATTTCGGCGATGCCCGAGGCCGCGCCGAAGTTGCCGTCAATCTGGAAGGGCGGATGCGCGTCGAACAAGTTAGGGAAGGTATTGCCCGCGAGCGCTTCGATCAGCATTTTGTGAGAGTGATCGCCGTCGAGGAAGCGCGCCCAGAGATTGATCTTCCACGCCTTGCTCCAGCCCGTGCCGCCGTCGCCACGGAAGAGGAGCGACTGCTTGGCCGCCTTCAGCAGGTCGGGCGTCGTGCGCGGCGTGATGTCCCATCCCGGATAAACGCCCCAGAGGTGCGAGACATGGCGGTGCGTTTCTTTGGGATTGTCCTTGTCTTCCATCCATTCCTGCAACTGTCCGTGCTGCCCGACTTTGTTCGGCGCGATCTGCTTGCGCGTCTCGGCCAGCTTGGCGACGAATTCCTTGTCCACACCTAAAACGCCCGCGGCTTCGATCGTGTTGGCGAAGAGGTCGCGGATAATCTGGTGGTCCATCGTCGGGCCGGCGACCAAACCGCCCAGCTCGGGCGAATTCGACGGCGCGCTGATGAGGAAGCCTGTCTTCGGATCCTTGACGAGGAAATCCGCAAAGAACTCGGATGCGCCTTTCAGGATCGGATATGCGCGCTTTGCGAGGAATTCCTTGTCGGCGCTGAATTGATAATGCTCCCAGAGGTGATGGCAAAGCCATGCGCCGCCCGTGACCCAGATGCCGTGATTCGAGGCGTTGATGGGCGCCGTGCCGCGCCACAGGTCGGTGTTGTGATGCAGGACCCAACCGCGCGCGTTATAATGAACCTTCGCCGTATTTTGTCCGGTCTTGGAAACATCCGAAATCATGTCGAAGAGCGGCTCGGCGCATTCGGAAAGGTTTGCGACTTCGACGGGCCAGTAGTTCATTTCTGTGTTGATGTTGATCGTCCACTTGCTGTCCCAGGGCGGCGCCAGCTTGTCGTTCCAGAGTCCCTGTAGATTCGCCGGCTGCCCGCCCGGACGGCTGCTGGCGATCATCAGATAGCGCCCGTATTGAAAGAAGAGCGCGGCCAGCTGCGGGTCATCCTCTTTGGCGACAGTTTTGAGTCGTTCATTCGTCGGCTTCTTTGCCGCATCGGTTTTGCCAACGTCCAGCGTAACGCGGTGATAGAGCTGCTGATAGTCTTTGATATGCGCCTGCAGGAGCGCGTCGAAAGACTTGCCGGCGGCGGCTTTCATCGCGGCTTCGCAACGCGCCGCCGGATCGGCGGTGATATCCTGATAATTCTTGAAGCTCGTGGCGCCGGTCAGAAGCAAGACCGCGGAATCGGCGCCCTCGACAGAAACCCCTTCGGGCGTCGCCGTCACTTTGCCGCCTTTGGCTGAGACTTGCAGCTGCGCCTCGAATTTCAATCCGTCATCCTGAACCTGCCCCGTGAGTTTGATTCCGCTATCGCCCATCGGCTGGACCTGCGAGTTTTTGTGCGGGCAGGCGATCTTGGCGATGAAGCTGAGACCGCCGCTCTTGCTCGAGGCGACGCGCACGGCGATCACCTGATCCGGCTGGCTCGCGAACATCTGGCGCTCATAAGCCACGTCGCCCACCTTATAGCTGACCTTTGCCACGGCGGAATCAATATCCAGTTCGCGGCGGTAATCGGAGACTTTTTCATGTCCCGCGAAATTCAGCCAAAGATCGCCGAAGGGCTGATATTTCATCTGCCCAAGCGGAAGGCTCATAAATTCTTTTGACGCCAGATTCTCGGCGTCGCGCTGCTTGCCGTCGAAGAGCAGTTTGCGGATTTCGGCGAGGTGATCCGCCGCGCCTGGATGATCATAGCAATGCGGCGCGCCGGTCCAGAGCGTGTCTTCATTGAACTGGATGTGTTCGCGCGCAACTCCGCCGAACACCATCCCACCCAGCCGCCCATTGCCGATGGGCAACGCCTCGGTCCATTCGGCGGCCGGCTTGCGATACCACAGCGCCCAATCGCCTTCCGCCGGCGGCGCTTCGCCAGAGAGTTCGGCGTCCGCAATCATCCCCGCCGGCGTCAGCGGCAGCGTTCCTTTCAGCGCCGCGATCTTGGGGCCGGGCTTGGCGTCGAAGACCCATTCTGCAACCACACCCTCGGGCGCCGCACTGGGATTGACGGCGTTCGCGGCTCGCTGGGCGATTTCATCAGCGGTCAGCGCGCGCCCATAAACAGCTGCGCGCAGGATGGCGCCATTGAAGCGATTGCCTCCATTGGGATCGGCGCCGACGCACAATGGCAGGTTGCTCACCGCCAAGGGCGGAAATTTCCCAGTGCTGCTGGCGACCTCTTTGCCGTTCATGTAGAGCTTTTGGATTTTTTTGGAGGCGCTATAAACGCCCGCCACATGCGTCCAGTCTTTATTGGATAGATTCGCTTTATAGCCGCACATCGCATTGGCATTGAGAAAGCGCAGCGAATTGCCCGGAAAGGTATCGAGCATATAGCCTTGCTGCGTTCCCGGATGGGTGTTATCGAGGATGCGTCCGCCCGCCTGGTCCATCTTGTCGGCCTTGATCCACGCCTCCAACGTCACCTCGTCGGTCAGGTCGAGCGCCTTGTTCGGGCTGGCCGAATAGATGGGCGCTTTGGGATCGAGGCGCATGCCCTCGGCTGCCGCCGCTGCGCATGGCGCCTCCGCCGACAGGATCGTCATCGCGACGATCCCAAACGTCGTTGGCGAAATCCACAATCCAGTTTTCAGGCTTCGGACGCAAAAAGGGAATGCAATTGCATGCTTCATGGACGGCTTCCTTTCGGTTTTTTTATGATAATGTTTGCCGGCGCGATATCAAAATCAGCTTCGGCTTAATAATCCGTCCTTATCCGCGCGATCCGCGCAATCCGTGTTCTATTACATTCTTCCTATTCTGCCTTGGTCATTGACACCAAAAAAATAGAACACGGATTCCGCGGATCAGGCGGATCGTAACGGATACGCCTAGCCTATTCCTCATCGCACATAGCCTGATAATGCGCTTTTATGGCCCCGGTTTCCACCCCAAATTCTCATAAAAATCCGCTTGACAAGCGAAATCATTATGATATCATATCAATATCTTCGTCGGGAGGTGAGGCCATGAGCAAGGAAAATGTTCAAAAAGCAATCTCGGGATTCCCCATCCTGGGCATGAACATCTTGATGTATATCATTGCCATTACAGTCTTTATCGTAGGCGTTATCTTTGCGGATGGAAGAGGCGCAGTAGTGGCAATTGGAATCGTTATGCTGATATGCGACGCTTTCTTTTTGCTTGCTACCATCCTGGTCACGATTGGCTTTGTCATTATTCAGCCCAACGAGGCCGCCGTATTGCTGCTGTTTGGCAAGTATGTTGGGACCCTTAAGCAGGAAGGATTTTGGTGGGTGAATCCTTTCTACACGAAAAAGAAAATCTCTCTGCGCCTTCGCAATCTGAACAGCGATAAACTGAAGGTCAACGACAAATCCGGCAATCCCATCGAGATCGCGGCGGTGATCGTATGGAAGGTGGAAGACACCTATGCCGCTTTCTTCGAGGTGGATAATTATACGGCCTATGTCAACATCCAGAGCGAATCGGCCATCCGCCACTTGGCGAGCGCGTATCATTACGACAATTGGGAAGACGAGCACGCGATATCGCTCAGGAGCCATATTGACGAGGTTTCGGTGGCGCTGGAGAAAGAATTGGAAAACCGCCTGATCAAAGCGGGAGTCCGGGTGCTGGAAGCGCGCCTGATGCACCTGGCGTATGCGCCGGAAATCGCCGAGACGATGCTGCGCCGCCAGCAGGCCACGGCGATCATCGCGGCGCGGCAGAAAATCGTCGAAGGCGCCGTGAGCATGGTGCGAATGGCGCTCGAAAAACTGGACACGGAAAAGGTCGTTCATCTGGACGAAGAACGCCGCGCAACGATGGTCAGCAACCTGCTGGTGGTTCTATGCGGCGAGAGCCACGTGCAACCGGTCGTCAACGCCGGAACGCTGTATACCTGAGGCGGCAAGCGCTCGCTCCGCTCCGCTCCGCGACGCGGATAGAGCTGAGGCGCCAGTCATCCGCGCCGCGCTGCGCATACATGAGAGTGACCGATCGGGATTATTATGGAGAAGAAGAGTTTCCTGCTGCGAATCAATGAGGAGTTATGGAATGAGCTCAATCGCTGGGCGCAGGATGAATTGCGCAGCGTCAATGGGCAGATGGAATACATCCTGCGCGAAGCCGTCGCGCGACGAAAGCGCCAGCAGCCGCCCAAACCAAAAGAACCAGAGGAAACCGCCCCTCCAAAGGAGATATAGCCCAGAATAAAACTGGTCAGAACTATTTATTCAAGGTAGGTCCGCGCAGGTCCGCGCAGGTCCGTGTCAGTCCGTGCTAGTCCGTGCAGGTCCGTGCTAGTCCGTGTCAGTCCGTCCCAGTCCGTGTCAGTCCGTGTTTGTCCGAATTCAGGATTATCGCTTTCTCAAGATCTTCCATTGCAGCCGGCGCATCCACGGCGCCGGATCTTTGGCCGCCACATCCACGCCGACGGCAACGGCCAGGACCGCGCCGCGCACCACCAGCTGCGCCCAGTTTTCGAATCCCGAATAATCCATCCCCTGAATCACCGTGGCCATAACGAGCGCGCCCAGCAGCGAGCCGAAGACGCTGCCGCGCCCGCCCATCAGGCTCGTGCCGCCGATGACGCACGCGGCAATCGCGTAGAGTTCATACCACTGCCCGGCGTCCTTCGTGGAGCCTTGATTCTGCGCCATCCAGATGATGCCCGCCACTGCCGTGAGGAAGCCCATCAGCACGAAGACGCCGATCGTCGTCCATTCCACGCTGATGCCCGAAAGGCGCGCGGCCTCGGGATTGCCGCCTACTGCGAAAACGCGCCGCCCGAATCTCGTCTGGCGCGCGATGAAATAAACCAGCAGCAGCGCCACGGCCATCGAGAGCGTCTGATAGGGAATGCCCTTGGCCTGGTTCACTTTGAAAACGTACGCCAGGAGCGCCAGCGCCGGCAGGAAAATTTTCGCCGCCGTCAGGAGCGCGTATTCGCCAGGCAATCCGAGGCGTTTGCGTCGCGCGCGGCCCCAGAGCAGCACTGCGAGCAGAATCAAACATGCGGCGATGGCCAGCGCCCATCCGACGCGCGGCGATACGTACTGAAATCCAAACGCGCCAACCCAGCACTTATCCGGCACGCGCGGGTCTTGCGCGCTGACCTTCTGCGTCAGGCCGCGATAAATGAACAGCCCGGCCAGCGTGACGATGAACGCGGGAATGCGGAAGTAAGCAACCAGGAACCCCTGCCAGAGGCCGAGCAGAATCCCAAGCGCCAGCGACAGCGCTACGGCCACCGTCGCCGGCCAACCCAGCCCGTATTCTTCATTAATCATGTACGCGCAGCACGCCGCGATGAGCGCCATGAACGATCCGACCGACAGATCAATATGCCCCGCCACGATGACAAGCGTCATGCCGCCGGCCAGGATCGTCCACGTAGCCATGTCGCGCGTCAGGTTGCTAATGCTGTCGCCGCCGAAATAAAACGCGCCGACCTTGAATCGGAACAGCGTCCACAGCCCTCCCAGAATGAAGAGCATCGAAAGGATGCGGAAATCGAGAGGAATTTTGCGTTCGGTCATTTTCACTTGGCAGACTCCATAGTACGCCGGTTTCAAACCCGCCCCAAACTGGATAGCAACCTCTGACGGCATCCTTATTTTAGCCTGCTAAAATCTTTTGCCGTGATGTCGAGCTAAATTTTGGGCAATAAAGTCTCACCTTTCATCATGTCGCAGCCGCCATCACACGCTCGGCAGTCGCCTCGGCGCGCGAAAACTCGGCGGCGAGGCGGCCTTCGCGCAGGACAAGAATCCGGTCCGAGACGCCGAGGACTTCGGGCAACTCGCTTGAAACCATGACCACGGCCAATCCCGCTGCGGCCAGGCGGTCTATCAGGGCGTGGATTTCGGCTTTGGCGCCTACGTCAATGCCGCGCGTCGGCTCATCGAGGAACAGGACCTTCGGGCGGCGCATGAGCCATTTGCCGAGGATTACTTTTTGCTGATTGCCGCCGGAGAGCGTCTGAACGGCGGCGCGCAGGTCCGGCGCCTTGACGCCCCATTCGCGCGCCTGATCGCGGCAGGCCTGAAATTGCCGCGCGTCGTCTATCACCCCCGCGTGGCTGAAATCGCTCATGGCCGCCATCGCCAGATTTTCCAGAACTGACAGGATCAGCACGAGGCCATGCCGCTTGCGGTCTTCCGGCGCGAGCGCGAATCCAGCGCGCACGGCATCGAGCGGGGAGCGAATGCGGACCGCGCGCCCGGCGATGCGCACGCTTCCGGTGACGCGACCCGGATGCGCGCCGAAAAGCGCCTGGAGCAATTCCGTTCGCCCGGCGCCCATAAGGCCGGCGATCCCCAGCACCTCGCCCGCGCGCGCCTGAAAAGAAATCCCCTGAAGGATCATGCGCCCGGAAACCTCAGCGTCTTCGAGCGATAGGTTTTCAACTTCGAGGATTGTTTGTCCAGACTTGCGTTCGCCGTGCGGAAACATCTCCTTCAAGTCACGCCCGACCATCGCCTGAATCACCGTGTCGCGCGTCCACTCGCTGGCGGGCTTGCCGGCGATTGTGCGTCCGTCGCGCAGGACCGTGATGCGGTCGGCCACCTCGAAGACTTCATCGAGTTTGTGCGAGATATAAATCATCGCCAGTCCGCGCGCGCGCCAGTCGCGCATCAGATTCATCAGGCGGCGCGTTTCCTGATCCGAGAGCGCGGCGGTCGGCTCATCCAGGATCAGGACGCGATTGCGCCGGCGGACAGCCTTGGCGATTTCGACGAGTTGCTGTTCGCCGACGCCGAGCGAAACGACTTCAGAGCGCACGTTGATGGAATGGCCCAATTCGCGCATCGCCTCGTCGGCCTGCGCGAACATCCGGTCCCAATCCACGAGGCCGAATCGCGCGGGCTCATCGCCCAGGAAAATATTTTCGCCGACGGTCAGATGCTTGACCAGCGCCAATTCCTGATGGATGACGCCAATGCCGGCGTCCTCGGAATCGCGCGAAGAACGAAATCGCGCAGGCCGCCCGTCGAGCAGGATTTCGCCCGCGAAATCGCCGTGCGGATAAACGCCGGAGAGGATTTTGATGAGCGTGGATTTGCCCGCGCCGTTTTCGCCGACGAGCGCATGAATCTCGCCCGCCCGTACCGCGAACGAAACGCCCTCCAGCGCGCGCACGCCCGGGAAATCCTTAACGATCTCGCGCGCTTCAAGGATGGGAGAGGTGATGGGAAGGGACATAGGACGTATAGGACGGAGAGGACGAATAGGAGCGGCGAAGAGCAAGGCTATTTCAGAACAACGCCTTTGAGGCAAAAACTAAGAGATTATTCGCGCAGAGGCGCAGAAGTTTAGCTCATCTGCTCTGAGTCCTTATGGCTCGACGCAAAGAGATTCGATTGCTTCTGTTTGATCTTTTTTATCACCACGGAAAGCGGAACCGCTTTGATTTTTCCTGCTCGATAGGCCGCCACCCGGCTTTCCGCTTCCCTCGCCCACGCGCGTTCCCAGCTTGGTTCAAGATGATGCAATCCAGCTAAAATGCCATCAACCAGCTCCAGCCGATCCGCCGGCGCAAGCGTCTGAGCTTTCTTCAGAATTTTATCACATTGGCTTTCCTTCTTGGGCATGGGCCATTCCCCGTTGGACATTGGACATTCCCTGTTGGACATTGGACATTCCCCGTTGGACATTGGACATTCCCCGTTGGACATTCCCCGTTGGACATTGGACATTGGATTTTGCCTATTTGGATATTGGATATTGGATATTGATCATTGGATATTGGACATTGGCTATTTCTTGGGCCATTGGTCTTTGGGGACGTTTTTATAAACGTCTTCCATCTTGTGCCAGCCGTCTTTGACGACGACGGAAACCATGTTGTCCTTGGTCACGAACTGCGGTTCGAGGAAGATGGAGGGAACTTTTTTCTGGCCGTTGTCGAGAAGGTTGACCTTGTAGCCGAGCGCTTGAATAATGTTCTCGGGCTTTTCGCCTTTCGCCAGGCGCACCGCGATCTCGGCGGAAACACCCGCCAGCGTCCGGATCGGCTTATAGACCGTCAGCGTCTGCGTGCCCTCGACGATCCGCTGGCACGCCGTCAACTCAGCGTCCTGTCCTGAGAGCGCGACCTTGCCGTCAAGCTGGTCGGCCTTGAGCGCCGCCGCCGCGCCGCCCGCCGTCGAATCGTTCGAGGCGACGATAGCGTCCACTTTCTTGCCCTCCGCCTTGAATTTCGTCAGGAGGTTGACGATGCGCCGGCGCGCCTCTTCGCGGTCCCAGTTGTCGAGGAAGGGATCGGCGAGCACGGTGATTTTTTTGCCCGTCGCCTTCTCGTGTTCGGCGATCGCGCGCAACTGGCCTTCGCGCAAATACTTGGCGTTGTTGTCCGTAGCCGCGCCGCCGAGCAGGATATAGTTGCCCTCTGGAACTTTTTCCAGAATGCCTTTGGCCTGCAGGTAGCCGACCTTCTCGTTGTCGAAGGTGATGTACAAGTCCACGTCGCTGTCGCGGATCAGGCGGTCGTAGGCGAGGACGGGAACTTTTTTCTCATGCGCGCTGATAACGATTCGGCTGGCGGTCTTCAGGTTCTTCGGCACGACGACCAGCACATTGGCGCCCTGCACGAGCATCGCGTCGGCCTGCTTGTTTTGCCGGTCCTGGTCGCCGTCGGCCACGGCTTTTTTCACCGTTGCGCCAAGCGACGCCGCCTTTTCCATGAACATCTGTTCGTCGCGCTGCCAGCGGTTGACGTCGTAGGTTTCCATGAGGAAACCGATTATGATGGAGGCGTCGGCGGCAGGCGCGGCGGCGGCAGGCGCTGCGGCGGCGTTTTCAGCGGACGCCATGGCGGCCAGCGCCGTCGCGACGGGCGCGGAGACGACAGCGGCTTTCAGGAAATTGCGGCGGGTCAGGGAGGAATAGGGCTTATGGAGATTCATGGCTCGACCTCGTGAGATGGATGAAGACGGATTTGACACGAATATCATCTTCTAAAGAGGAGTTTGCCGAAGCGGCATGGAAGAATCAAGCTGGAAGATGCCACATGCGAAGCATTTTTTTGCGCTTCATTTTGCCGGAGCGGCCTTTTCCGGCGCGCCGCCCTGCGTTTTCGCCGGAGCATTCTTTTCCACGGCAGGCTTCGGCTCGGCGCCCTTTTGCGCCTTCGCGTATTCGCCCTGCATGTAGTTGCCGCGCGCAAGCAGGCTGACGCCGACAACGAGAACCAGAATGCCCGTCGCGATCCATTGCATGCTCTGTTTGCTCGCGCCTTTCCATTCCCGGGTCAGGAAGCCGTTCACGTTGCCGATGATGATGGCGAAAGACATGAAGACCGCGTAGCCAACTGCACCGCCCAGTTCGCCAAGATAGGATGCGCCGATTCCATAGAAAAGAATAGCGCCGTCGTGAAGGAGCGACATGATGAAGGCGATCAGCAGCGTCAGGCCGATGCCTGGCGCCGCGAGCGTTCCCCAGGTTTTGTTGACGGTGAGTTTATAGACGCAATAGCCGCAGGCTGAAAACGCTCCGCCCCACAACGCCAACGCCGTCACCACGAAGGCCGCGCGCCAGCCGGCATTACCGTACGGCTGGCCCATTGATATCTTCATTACGCCGCCACCGTAGTTGAACGCGAGCGAGTAACACGCGCAGAGAATTCCTGACACAAAGGCGAGCGTCATGCCCTTGACGATCGTCACACTTTGCGGCTCGGAGGCTTTCGCCCCTTTCGCGGCGGCGTCGCTGGCCTGCTGGCTCTTCGATTTCAGGATGCCCGCCCGCCCGCAAACGACTACGCCCAGGATGCAGACTACCACGCCGCTCATGATGACGTATCCATGCGCCGTGAGCAGCTGTTCGGGATGGAAAATGGCAAAAGGCCCCATGCCGCCGAAAGCGATCTGTGCGCCGTAGTTGATCGCATACGCCAGCGACAGGCCGATGAAGGCAAAGCTCAGCCCAAGCGTCATCGAGCCTAGACCCCAAAGGAATCCGAACAATAGCGGCAGGATGACGACATTCCATCCGGCGCCGGCGCAGGTGGCGAACAGCCCCTTGGCGACCAGCGGAAACACCGTCACGGGAAGCAGGATCGTGACAAAGAAAAAGAACGGCCCCCAGAGCGTCTCCCAAGGCGTGCCCTTCTTGACGAATTTGCTCGGCAGCCCGAAGCATCCGCCACAGGCGGCGCCCAGGAGCAGGAGCGTGAATCCAAAGATTCCTTCCATGATGTTTCCTCCCGATTTTGGAATTTTGTGAAATTTTGCAAGGGACCTAAGGGACCCAAGGGACCTAAGGCCATTATCGCGCGCCGAACGACAACATGTTGTCGCTCCTTGTGATCCGTGTAATCCTGTAATCCGTGGTCGAATTTTGACCACGGATTACAAGGATTAAACGGATACTGCGTCGCAGAGCGGCATGTTTTTGCAAACAGAGTTTGAAAAAATCCTAGGTCCCTTAGGTCCCTTGTCCTTCGCTATTTCCGCAACTCCTCCAGCATCGCGCGATAGTTTGCGGCGCATACGCCGCGATGGATTGTGTTGCTCGAAGAGACAATCAATCCCGCCGGGCCGGCCTGCGCGATGCAGTCGCGGACGGCGCTCCGCACTTCCTCTTCCGTCCCTGTGCACAGCACGCCAGCGCAGTCAATGTTTCCCTTCAGGCATATCCTGTCGCCGTATTGTCGCTTGAAATCGGCCATGCGGAGTCCCGCGCCAGGGTCAACAGGATCGAAGCAATCAATGCCGGACTCGATCCAAAAGTCCATCACCGCCGTCGGATCGCCGTCGCAGTGCTTGATGCAAAACAAGCCGAGGCCTTTGTAGCCGCGAATCGCTTTTGCAAACGCCGGGCCGATGATCTCGAGATACTGGCGCGGATCCATCAACATGCCGTGCGCGTTGGCGACGTCGTCCGTCGTCGCCACCACCTCGACGCCATATCGCTTCGCGGCTTCGCGCGCAAGCGAGAGGTTGTAGTCCACCACCCGATCGAGCAGCGCGCGGAAGTGGTCCATCTCGGTCAACATCGCCATCAGGGAATTCTCGTACCCGAGCAAATCCCGCATATCCGACCAGCCGTCGCGCAGATTCAGGATCACGGCGCGCCGGCCGTCGAAGCGCGCAATCGCCCGCTCGAGCGTGGCGAACCGATGCGGCGCGGCGGGATCGGGAAACACATAGTCTTCGTGTTTGGAAATATCCTGGATGGGATTTCCCATCGTCGCGGGAATCGCGTCGCCGGTCAGCTTGCGTTTGGCGCCCCACTCGTCCACGAAGGTTTTTTCGTCAATCTGTTTGCGGCTGTAATCCGGGCGGACGTTGATGGCGTCGAGATCGAGCGCCTCGACAATCTCGATCGCATCCGTCTGCCCGGTCAGCGCCTGACCGACGCTCACGTCAATAAACCACTCGAACGTCGGAACGCGGTCCGGCGTTCCCCGTTTGAGCGCTGTCAGAATTCGTTCTCTTCCGGTCATGAGAATTCAGGGGAGACAAAACAAATGGCTTCAGTGTTGTCGTTCATGCGCGCTCAATGCAGCGGCTTGATTGGGGCTTTCTTTGCGGATAAGTCCACAACTTTCCGGCCATCAATTTTCTGCTTTGCCTTAAGATATGCAATTAGCGAGTCAATGCTATATCCGTGTTCGCGCGCAATGCTGTCTTTGATCTCCCATAGTTCCCTAATGATTTCGTCGCTCATTTTACGATCCTTTGAGGAATTCCAACGGGGTACAAATTACAGAATTGAAGTTTCAAGATAGACTGACTTGCGTTTCATCGGAAATTTTCCCCCGCTCATTTTCTCAAGTGTCAAGAGGCTTCCATCGAATGTCAAATGGCTTTTTAGACGCTTTTGAAAACCGCGGTAGCGCAGTTGAAAAAAAGGGCTGGACGGGGCGCAAGAGGGGACATACAGTAACGCGCTGATTTGCCTGAAACGGCGCGGAGTTTCTAATTTTATGCCCACGATTACTTTGCTCAAGTCCAAAATTCATCGCGCCACGGTCACGCAGGCGGACGTGCATTATACCGGCAGCCTGACGCTGGATGAAAACTTAATCGAAGCCGCGGGCATGATGGCTTACGAGCGGGTCGAGGTGGCCGACGTCAGCAACGGCGAGCGGCTGAGCACGTATATTATTCCCGGTCCGCGCGGCTCGGGCGTGGTGTGCACGAACGGCGCGGCGGCGCTCAAGATCGGGGTTGGGGACATCATTATCATCTTCACCTACGCCCAAATGACGCCCGAGGAAGCGCGGACGTTCAAACCGCAGCTGGTCTTCGTGGACGAAAAAAACGCCATCGTCAAGGTGGTGGAAAGTGAAACGCACGGGCAAACTACTTAATGTAAAATGAAGAATGAGAAATGAGAAATGTAAAATGAAAGGCAGACGCGAAACAAATAATGTAAAATGCAAAATGTAAAATGAGAAATGTAAAATGAAAGGAAGACGCGGAGCTTTAGTTGCGCCCACGCGAAACGAATAAGAGAACCTTCAGATCTTTGCTATATTGCCGGACGCGGATTTCATTTTACATTTCTCATTTTGCATTTTACATTTTACATTGAGTGTATTTCGCCATGACTGCTCGCACCAGCGCCATCGAGCGCGCCACCAAAGAAACCCAGCTCAAACTCTCGCTGAACCTGGACGGATCGGGCCGGTTCGAGGGAAGCGTGGGCGTGCCTTTTCTCGAACACATGCTCGACCTGATGACCCGCCAGGCGCTGTTCGATCTGACGATCGGCGGCAAAGGCGATCTGGCCGTGGACGCGCATCATACCGTCGAGGATTTGGGCATCTGCCTGGGACAGGCGTTGAAGGAAGCCCTGGGCGACAAGTCGGGCATCCAGCGCTTCGGCGAGGCGAACGTGCCGATGGAAGAGGCGTTGGGATTTGTCGCGCTGGACGCGTGCAACCGTCCATTCCTGGCATTTAAGGCGGATTTGCCAAAAACCAAGGTCGGGGATTTTGACGTCGAGCTGATCGAAGAATTTATCCGCGCCTTCGTCGTCAACGCCGGTCTGACGGCGCATTTCAGGCTGGAATATGGATCGAACCTGCATCACTGCGCCGAGGCGCTGTTCAAGGCGCTGGGCCGCGCGCTGGGACAAGCCGTCGCCCGCAACCCGCGGATCAAGGGTCCGCACTCGACCAAAGGAATACTGTAGTGAATATCTGAATTTCCATTCTGTTTTCCCTATGGAAGGAGGCCATATACCTATGCATGCAATCATCATGGAAAATATGCCGGATGACTTATATGATGTCATTGAGCAGCGCGCTCAACGGGATCATCGAGCGGTTAGTGATGAAATCATGACGTGTTTGCAGGAGGCGATTTTGCGCATTGATCCCTTGCAGGAAGAAATCATGATGAATCAAGCTCAGGGCCTGCGCGAAAAAATTGGCGGCTATCGCACCGATCAGGAGATAACCTCAATGAAGATTTGGGGACGCTCATGATCGTTGTTGATACAAATGTGATCGCGCATCATACAGATCATAAATTGGCCCGCTCATGATTTGTTCGCATATGACCTGTCCGCGTGTTATTTTAGCCTGCTTCAGCAGGCTCTTCTTTGCACCCGCCTTTAGGCGGGTGAAGGCATTGGCGCTTTTTCACCAGCGCGCTTTAGCGCGGCTTCTCGACATGCTTCAGCAGCAAATCCTCTGTCCATTGTTTTTGCTAAAGCCTGTCGAGAAGCCGCGCTAAAGCGCGCTCCATGTTAGATGCTGCTTGCGCACACCCCTCCTAAAGCAGGGTGCAAAGAAGAGCCGGCTGAAGCCGGCTAATAGGGTTGCCGTTTTGCCGTATTAGCTTCTTATATATAGATATTGAATGTCACTGCCACCCACTTCAGATACGCCCGTTGCCAATGATGCCGAATCCTCCCAACCGGTCGGGTGGAAGCCGTTTGTCAAAGTCTGCATTATGGCGGCTGTGCTGGCGGGCGCCGTGGTGTTGATACGCCAGACGCATCTGGCCGAGCATTTTCAGAGCGTCGAATGGCGGGCTCATCTGCAGGAGCAGTGGGGACGATGGCTGCCGGTTATATACGTGGCCGCCGGCGCGATCCTGATCGCCATGCCGTTTCCGCGCATTGTCTATTCCGCGCTGGGCGGGGCTTTGTTCGGCTTTATCGGAGGCAGCCTCTGGGCTCACGCCGCCACCATGCTCGGCTCCATACTGTGCTTCTGGTTCGCCAAATCACTCGGGCGCGAATGGGTCGAACACAAATTCGGCCGGCGCTTTCACCGGATCGAGCGGCGCCTGCATGACGAAGGATTTGCCATCATGCTATTGGTGCGGCTGTGTCCGGTCGGAAATAACTTCGTGACCAATTGCCTGGCGGGCGTCAGCGCCATGCGGGCGTGGCCGTTTTTTTGGGCCTCGCTGATCGGGCATTTCCCGCTGACGGCTTTTTTCGCGTTGCTGGGAAGCGGCATGGTCAAAGGACAGAATCATCAAACGACCATCAGCCTGGTGGGGATGGTGGTGTTTGCATTGGCCTTCGTGCTCTATTTCCGGTATTCGCGAAACGCCCGTTCCGTGGCGCGCGACCTGCGTGGCCACGACGACACGAAATAATGTAAAATGCAAAATGAGAAATGAGAAATGTAAAATGAAAGACAAACGCGAATCGTTAACTGCGCCACGCGAAACGAATTGGAGAGCCTTCAGATCGCTGTTATTTTGCCAGGCGCGGATTTCATTTTACATTTCTCATTTTACATTTCTCATTTTACATTTCTCATTTTACATTGCTCGTTATTTTTGCCAGCCCTTGCAGATGTAATTTCAATACAGGAGTCGCTGCCATGAACGTCGAAAAAGCCAAAGTCGAGCTTATTCCCGCCATGAAGGCGCTGATTGACGATTTCGCGCGGCGCAATCTGATGCTGTCGCGCTCGCTGAATTATATGTACCAGAATGTGCGCGACTACTTCGTCTGCCTGGATGAAGGCAAGATCGCCGGCTGCGTTTCGCTGCACGTGGTTTGGCAAGACCTGGCCGAAGTCAAATCGCTGGCGGTCCACGAGGATTATCAGAAAAAAGGCGTGGGCCATATCCTGGTAGAGGCCGCGCTTGACGACGCGCGCGCCCTGCGCGTGCCGAAAGTTTTTTGCCTGACCTATGTTCCCGGCTTCTTCGAAAAGCAGGGATTCCGTCGCATTGAGCGCGCCGAATTGCCGCATTCGGTCTGGGCCGAATGCGTCAACTGCGTCAAATTCCCCGATTGCGACGAGATCGCCATGATTCGCGAGGTTTAATCAGCTAATAAATCGTTAGCGATCTGCAAGTCCGTCTCACCGCCTTCTAACGAACATCTATTTTTACTTTGCCTCCTTCCTGGGCTAGCCTGTCCTTGCGCTTTGACAGGAAACCGGTCGCGAACCCCCATCGCTCCCTTCGTTCCGCGTTCTTTTTCTGGCGAGTTCAAGGCCGTTCCTCAGCGCGTATCCGATTCCATCGAAAGAGAGGATGATCCAATGTTTCATCAACCAACATCCCGACGCATCGGCGGCTTCACGCTGATCGAGCTGCTGATCGTGATTGCCATCATCGCCGTTCTGGCCTTGATCGCGATTCCCAACTTCCTCGAAGCTCAAACCCGCAGCAAGGTAGCGCGGACACTGAACGACATCCGCACACAAGCCACGGCGCTCGAGGCTTATTTCATTGACTGGAACACGTACACGCGCGACAGCGACTCCTCGCTGGACGCCAAAGACTGCGGCGGCGATACGGCGCTGAATCCGAACAATCCGAATTGGGGCAAATGCGCGAATGGCGCGCTGTGTCTGACGACGCCGGTGGCTTATATGAGCAGCCTGCTGTCGGATCCATTCTCCAATGCCGTTCAGGTTCAAGGCGCCGGCGCGCGCGGCTACCGCATCGCCTCCGGGACCTGGGCGTATTCCACGCCTCCCATCAACACGGTGGACAACCAGGGATCCGATGTAATCTTCGGCAAAATGCAAGCCAAGGCTTGTTTCGCCATCATTGGTGTCGGACCGGATGGCAATCGTGCCCGCATAGCCTACAAAAGCTTCCCCTATATGCCCAGCGGCGACAGCAACGCCGGCGGCGACTATGGCGGCGCGGGCCCAAGCCCGGCATTGGGCAAAGGCGGCCAGCCGATGTGCTGGACGGACTATGATCCAACGAACGGGACGGTCAGCGTCGGCGATATTTACCGCTTTGGCGGCGACAATGGCAATAGCGGCCACTGGATGCGCAACGGCAAGGAGATCGGTTCTACTCCCGGAGCTGCGTGCCCGACTTGCTGGTAAGCGCTTGCAGACACCATCCGAGTTTCTTTCAGCCGGATTCCTCTTTGGGGAATCCGGTTGTTTTTTAAGGCATTGGCATTGACGGCTCCCGGCGCAGGTGTTTATGATTGCAGACAGATACTTGTCCGGCGGGAAATAATAATGATGAGCCATGATTCTCAGGGGGGCCGTATTAATCTTATCGTATTGGCGGCGATTCTCGCTTTCAGCGCGGGGGGATGCGCTTCGATATCGCAATACCTGAAGCCTAAAAGGGCGCGGGACCAGGAACTGGTTGTACCGTCGCCGCCCAACCGCGCGCCAACGCCGCTGCAGCACGGTTTGCTCCTGACGGCTTATGCCAAAGGCAACCTCGTCAGCATCACTCTCGCCAACTATACGGAAGTTCCGGTCGTTGCCGGACCGAAATGTTTCGCCGTGATTCCCGCCGGAACACGCCAGGTCATTCCCTTCAGGATCGAGGATACCGATCAATTAATGCCGATCAAGACCTTGAATAAAGGCGAAGGGATTCAAGGGCGATTGCGCTTTGGCAAAGTGAAGGACCTGGTCGGCTCGAAGCTGGTCTATAATTCCGGCGACAACGACATCAAACCGGTGTTTTGCGTCATCCAGCCCGCGCGGGATGGGCCCTAAAAAAACCAATGTCCAATGACCAACAGGGAATGTCCAATTTCCAAGGAATAAGGCGATGGGTGATAATTTTACGCGATGTTCACTTGGAAATTGGAAGTTCCCTGTTGGATATTGGATATTGAACCACACGCGGGATTTGGGCTTGCATCCGCCAGCCTTCACAGGCCAATCTAAGCCGTAAGTTTATCACCAATCGCAGGATTGGCGATTTTTGGTTATTTTTAGGTTTTTTGACGCATGCCTTCTTCGATGACCGGTTATGGCTTGGCGCGCAGGGCCAGTCCCTTGGGCGCCATCCAGATTGAAATCCGTTCGGTCAACAACCGCTATTTGGATTTGTCTTTCCGCGGCGCCGGAGATTGGCGCGAATGGGAGACCACGGCCCGCGCGCTCGTTGGAAAGCGCATTTCCCGGGGCAAGGTCGAGGTGACGCTGACGTGGGAGCGGGGCGGCGAGGCGCAGATGCAGTATCGCATCAATCGCGAAGCGCTGACGGCGCTCATTCATCAGGTTCGGGAGGTGGCAGCCGAGTTGGAGATTTCGCCGGCGCAGTTGCTCGGCCCCGTGGCGAATCTGCCCGGCATGGTTGAGCGGCGGGCGCCGGAAATCAACGCCGAGGCCTTGGCCGCCGAATTGACCGCCGCGCTGACGGAGGCGCTGGACCGCTTCGAGCAAACGCGCCGGACGGAGGGCGCGGCGCTGGCGAACGATTTGCTGGCGCGATCCAAGGCGTTGCGGGGAATGTGCGCGTCGCTGGCCGGCGCGCGCGACGTCATCCTGCAAAAATATCGCCTCCGGCTTCAGGAGCTGACGGCGTCGCTGAGCCAGGGCGCGCAGGCCTCCATTCATCCGGACCGGCTGGAGGCGGAAATCGCGCTGCTGGCCGACCGGTGCGATATCTCGGAAGAGCTGACCCGCCTGGAGGCGCACCTGACGAGTCTGGAGGCGCAACTGCGGGAAGACGCCGGCGGGCCGGTGGGCAAGTCGCTTGAATTCCTCGTACAGGAGCTGCTGCGCGAGGCCAATACAATCGCCAGCAAGGCGCGCGAGACGGAAGCGATCCGCGTGGCGCTGGACATGAAAAACGAGATCGAAAAAATCAGGGAACAGGTTCAGAACATAGAATGACGATCCAACTTATCCGCAAACATCTTCTTTTTGTGCTGACGGCGCCCTCCGGCGCCGGCAAAACGAGCGTTCACCGCGCGCTGATTGCCGGCGATCCGCAGCTGGCTTATTCGGTTTCGACGACGACGCGTCCCATCCGCGAGGGCGAGATCAATGGCGTGTCTTATGACTTCGTCACGGTCGAGCAGTTCGAGCGGATGCGCGCCGCCGGCGAATTTCTCGAAAGCGCCATGTATATGGGGAATCTGTATGGCACGCGCCACGATACGGTCGAGCGATTCCTGGCCGGCGGCCGGGACGCGATCATGGACGTGGACGTGCAGGGCGCGCGCAGCATCCGCGCTTCAGGGATGGACGCCGCGCTGATCTTCATTCTGCCTCCTTCGATGTCGGAACTCGAACGGCGGCTGCGGCTGCGGGCGACAGAGGGCGAAGCAGTGATCGCGCGGCGGATGGCGCGCGCACGCGAAGAAATGGCCGCCGCCATGGAGTTCGATTATCTGGTAATCAATGACGATCTCGAACGGGCCGTCGCCGAGACGCGCGCCATCATCATCGCAGAGCGGCGCCGCGCGGGAAGGCAGACGATCCATCTGGAGGGCGACGACAAAAGCTAATGTAAAATGTAAAATGAGAAATGAGGAATGAAAGATTTGAGATTTGAAATTTGAGGTGTTTTTGCCGGGCGCCATTGTATGGCTAAATATACCATTCGAGACATAGCCCGTCTGGCGGGTGTTTCACGTTCGACGGTTTCGCTGGTGCTCAATAACAGCCCAAGCGTCAATCCGCGCACGCGCGATCGCGTTCTAAAAGTGATCGAAGAGGCGCAATACCGTCCGAGCGCGCAGGCGCGCGGGCTGGTGCAACAGCGCGCGCGCGCGCTGGCATTGATTATTCCGGAGACGGATGAAGTTTTTCGGAATTTCTATCTGGCCGACACCATCGCCGGAATTCTCGAGACAATCACGCCGCGCGGTTATAAACTCGTTATCGAGCCGGCGACGCACGAATTTATCGCCCAGCAAGGCTACGACAATCTGCTTCAGGAACGGCGGGTGGACGGGGCTTTGATCGCCGGCGCCCGGATCAATGAGGACTTCGTTTTGCGGATGCGCGACGCGAGCTATCCGATCTGCCTGATCAACAGCGCGACTGAAGGCGTGGTTTCCGTATCGGCGGACAACACTGGCGGCGCGCGGATGGCTGCCCGCCATTTTGCGGCGATGGGCCACAAGGACGTCGCCTATATCCGCGGGTCCGATCATTGGGCGCCGAGCCGCGACCGTCATGCCGGCTTCATGGAAGGCATGGAGGAGTATGGCCTGGCGATTCCACCGGAGCGATGCGCGTTCGGCAATTTTACGGACCTGAGCGGCTATGAAGCCTGCGGCCGGCTGCTGCGTCAATGTCACCATCCGCCGCGCGCGCTTTTTGCGGCCAACGACATGATGGCCCTCGGCGCCATCCGGAGGCTGCGCGCGGCGGGCCTGAGAGTTCCCGAAGACGTGGCCGTGATCGGCGCCGACGATATTTTGCTGGCCTCCTATTCCTCGCCGACGCTGACCACGATCCGCCAATCGCTGGCGATGCTGGGACGCGCGGCGGCGGAAATCCTTCTGGGGCGAATCGAAGGCGTGAACCCGGAAGCCGAAAAATGCAAAACATTTCCCGCGCCGCTGATCATACGGGAATCGTGCGGCGCGCAGTCGCGCAATACCTAAGCGTTAATATCTGCAAATACGACGACATGGATTCAATTCAAATATTAATGTAAGAAGGAAATGATCAATGCGGATAGGAACGGCGCCAGCTTTTGGAGTAAGGTGGCTTGCCGCCTTCTTTTTAGCGCCAGGGCCATTGAATCGCCAAAAAGAAGGCGGCGAGCCACCTTACTCCAAAAGCTGGCGCTGCTTGGAATCGCATTGAATTTATCCTTAATGGAAAAGATACGTCACTGAATTTGCGATTCAGAGCGTTAAGCGTCTGAGCCAGTGGAAAGGCCTTCTTATGGCTTATAATATTCCCGATATCCTGGCCGGGATTGTCTTGTGCATTTTCGGCTGGACGACTTACTGGATCGGTCTTCATGCCGTGGGAACCGCGCTGGGCGGCATGATCGGCTCGATGACGGGGTTGGGATTGGCGGTAATGATTGGCGGCAGCGGCGGCGGCAGTCAATGGGCGCTGCCAATGGCGGCGACCGGAGCCGTCGTGGGCGGAGTGATCGGATTTTTCTTGATTAAGCGCGCGCACCGCTTTGCGTTTTTCCTCATCGGGTGCATCTCGGGCGCGATCGCCATGCTGCTGGGCTGGCCGGGTTTGTCTTCCAACGTTACCGCGCTGCAAAACGCCCCCTTCATCCAGGCTGTCTGCGTCGTGGCCGGTTCGCTGCTGCTGGGCGCGCTGCTGGCGGTTTTCAACCGCTATCTCATCATCATCGCGACGGCGCTGCTGGGCACGATGCTGATCTGCGTCGGGGCGGGCCACGAAAAATCAGCCGTGGCGTTCATTCCCATTTTTGTTCTCTCGCTGATCCTGCAGGGCTTTCTGTTCCATCGCTACTGCGCAAAACCCAAGAAGCCGGGAGCGGGCGCCCCAGCGCCGCCCGGAGGCGGCGGGCATCCATGATTCCGTTGCGCGACACCATTGCCTCTGAAAAAACGCCCCTGGTCACGTGGACGCTAATGGCGATCTGTGTCGTGGTTTATGTATGCCAGTTTGCGCTCGGGCTGCAAAAAACGCAATACAACGAATCCGTCCCCATCCGGGGAAGAATGTATAGCGTCTCGCTCACGCGCAACGACGTGCTTGTGCAGCAGTGGGGAGCGATTCCAGCGGCGGTTGTAAAAGGATATATCCCCATCGAACGGCGGGAGCGCGGGCTATGGGGGCAAGTCGTAGTTAATCAGAGCCGCCGGGAGGTTTCGCTGACGGGGCGTTTCCTGCCGCTGCTGACGTCGCTGTTTTTGCATGGTTCCATCTTTCACCTGATCAGCAATATGATTTTCCTCTATGTATTCGGGGACAACGTCGAAGACCGGCTGGGGCATTTCACGTTTTTGCTGTTCTATCTGGGCGGGGGCGTTTTCGCCTCGCTGACGCATATCATGACCAATATCTCGTCGCCGGTTCCCATCATCGGCGCCAGCGGCGCGATCTAGGCGGTGCTGGGGGCATATTTTCTATTATTTCCGCGCGCGTGGGTGGTCACGTTCGTCCCGCTGTTCATCGTTCCCATCTTCTTTAAAGTCCCAGCCATCCTTTTCATCGGCTTCTGGTTTGTGGGGCAATTCATCAGCGGAATGGACGTCCTGTTCGATCCCAAAGGCGTTTCGGTGGCTTGGTGGGCGCATATTGGAGGATTTGTCTTCGGGCTGATTCTCGTTTTCTGGAACTATCCGCGCTGGCGCAAAAAAAAGCCGCGATTTTCCGACGCGCAGGTGATTTAGTGTTTTCGGATTTCAGTTTTCGGTTTTCAGCTTTCAGTTTTCAGCTTTCAGCTTTCAGCTTTCAGTTTTCGGTTTTCGGTTTTCGGTTTTCGGTTTTCAGCTTTCAGTTTTCAGCTTTCAGCTTTCGGTTTTCGGTTTTCAGTTTTCGGTTCACAGTTCATCGTTGAAAGCCTATGTATTTAAAATACAAGACTCTTATAGCCAAGCGATTTGAAGCAACATTCACGCAGAACAGCGAACGGAGAACCGAAAACCGAAAACCGAAAACCAAAAACTGAAAACTGGGAGCAATATTAAGGAGACATAAATATGAATAATCCACATCTTGACGAATTCATGGAACAATTCAAGTTCATCGGGCTGACGTATGACGACGTTTCCCTGGTGACGCGATACGCGGATTTTTTGCCCGCCGAGGCTTGCCTCGAGACGCGCCTGACGCGCGATATCCGCATGAACATTCCTTTTTCAAGCGCGGCGATGGACACCGTAACGGGCGCGGGAATGGCCATTGCGATGGCCATGCAGGGCGGCATCGGAATCATCCACCGAAATCTTGAGCCGCTCGATCAGAAGCGCAAAGTCCGCCGCGTTAAATACTATCTCAACGGCTTTCTGGAAAAAGCGCGCACCCTCACGCCGGATGACACCATCGAAAGCATGGAGCGCCAAAAGGCGCAGAAGGAATTCACCTTTTCGAGCTTCCCGGTTTTGGACAAGGACCGCAAGCTCGCGGGCGTCGTCACCTCGCACCAGCTCAAATATTGCGAAGACCCGCAAACGAAAATCGCCGATATCATGATCACCAAGCCGGTCAGCGCCGCCAAAGGAACCACCATCGAGCAGGCCTACCAAATCATGATGCGCAACCGGATCACGATCCTGCCGGTGTTGGACGAAGCGGGCATTTTCCAGGGCATGTATTGCTTCAAGGACGTGCGCGACATCCTGCGCAACCAAAACCCGATCTACAACCGCGATTCGAAGCACCGGCTGCGGTGCGGCGCGGCCGTGGGCGTCAAAGACCACCAACGCGCCGACCTGTTGGCCGAAGCGCAGGTGGACGTGATGGTGGTGGACACGGCGCACGGACACACGAAGGGCGTAATGGAGATGGTGCGCTGGATCAAGCAGCATTACCCCGAACAGCAGGTCATCGCCGGCAACGTGGCCACCGCCGACGCCACGCACGATCTGATCCAGGCCGGCGCGGACGGCGTCAAGGTGGGCATCGGTCCGGGCAGCATCTGCACGACGCGCGTCGTGGCGGGCGTGGGCGTCCCGCAGCTGACGGCCGTCTATGAATGCGCCCGGGCCGCGCAGGGCGCTGTGCCGATCGTCGCCGACGGCGGCATCCGGTATTCGGGCGACGTGGCCAAAGCGCTGGCGGCGGGCGCCGATTCGGTGATGATGGGCGGCATCCTGGCGGGAACGGACGAAAGCCCGGGCGAAAAAATCCTCTTCCAGGGACGGCAGTTCGTCTCCTATCGCGGGATGGGATCGCTCGAAGCGATGAAGACGCGCCAAGGCAGCCGCGAGCGCTATGCGCAAGGCGACGTCAGCGATCCCGACAAGCTGGTTCCGGAGGGCATCGAGGGCATGGTGCCGTATCGCGGCTCGGCGCCGGCAGTGTTGGCGCAATTCACGGGCGGACTGCGTTCGAGCCTCGGCTACACCGGCTGCCGCACGATCGCCGAGCTGCAGGAGAAAGCGCGCTTTGTCCGCGTCACCGCCTCCGGCCAGCGCGAAAGCCACCCGCACGACGTCCGCATCACCAAAGAAGCGCCGAACTATCAGGTTGAAGAGGTGTAAAAATTCAATATCCAATATCCAATATCCAATGCTCAATATCCAACATCCATCAAGGAATACCCGATATCCGATCGCTATTGAGTATCGTTCATCAAACCCGTCACGAAGGATCGTCTTTGCTTGGGCATTGGTTTAAGTGCCGGAGTGAGGAAATTGAAGCAGGATCGCTTGCATGTCTCTTCCCTGGAATGAGGTCCGCGACCGCGCCATTCGCTTCAGCCGCAAGTGGACGGATGAGGCGCGCGAAAGCGCCGAGGCCAAGTCGTTTTGGGACGGCTTCTTCGATGTTTATGGCTCGCTTTTCCAAGGCGTGATGGAACCCAGCGAACGCCGGCAAACCGGGGGGCACTATACCAGCGAACGTGATATTCTAAAAGTGGCCCGATCGCTGTTTCTCGATGACCTGCGGGAAGAGTTCGCCGCCATCCGCGCCGACCGCTCCACGCGCCGGCGATCCCGGTTGGAGGAGTTTCATCGCAATCTTCGCGGCTTGCGCTTTTTCGATCCGGCCTGCGGTTGTGGCAACTTTCTGGTAATCACCTATCGTGAAATCCGGCGATTGGAGCTGGAGGTTTTGCTTTCCTTATATGGATCGAGCGAAGCGCAGCAGTTGGAACTCAATGTGCGCGAGCTATGCCAGACCGACATGGATCAATTCTATGGGATCGAAATCCAGGAATGGCCCGCGCGCATCGCGGAAGTGGCGCTTTGGCTCATGGACCATCAGATGAATCAGGAAGCCGCCGAAGCCTTTGGCCAGAATTTCCGCCGTCTGCCGCTCCTCCACAGCCCGCATATCGCGCATGGCAATGCTCTGCGTCTTGACTGGGAGCGAATTCTTCCGCCCGATCAGTGCAGCTATATCCTCGGCAATCCGCCGTTTGTCGGCAAGCAATTCATGGACAAAGAGCAAAATGAGGATATGGCTCTGGTATGCGGGCGCATCAAAGGGCATGGCCTGCTCGACTATGTCACGGCATGGTACGTGAAGGCCGCTTTCTATGTGCAAGGAACGCGCTGCCGCGCCGCCTTTGTTTCTACAAACAGCATCAGTCAAGGGGAGCAGGCTGGAATTTTATGGGAGGAGCTGTTCGGGCACGGGATGAAAATTCAATTCGCGCACCGGACGTTTGCATGGGAGAGCGAATCCAGAGGAAAAGCGCACGTCCATGTTGTTATCATTGGCTTCGGCGCTTTTGATACTGGCCGCAAACGGCTTTATGACTATAAGACGCTGGAAGGCGCCTCATCCAGCGATACAGCGGCAAACGCGGAGAAGGAAGGCATCTCGACCGTCACTGAAGTCGCGAATATTAGCCCCTATCTCGCCGCGGGTCCGGACATCTATCTCAAAGCGCGGAGCCGCCCGATTTGTCCTGTGCCGGAAATTGTTTTCGGCAATATGCCCAACGACGGAGGCCATCTGCTTCTAACGCCTGAGGACCGCGAGGAATTCCTGCGCGCGAATCCGGGTGTGGCAAAGTACCTGCGGCGATTCGTCGGCGCCGAGGAGTTTATCAACGGCAAAGAGCGATGGTGTTTGTGGCTGTATGGCGAAAATCCCGCCGAATTCATGAAAATGCCCGGCGTCAAGAAGCGCGTGGATGCGGTGGCCGTTCACCGCAAGAGCAGCCGCCGGGGAACCACGCAGGAACTGGCTAATGCTCCCGCGTGTTTTGGCGAAATCCGCCATCCGGATTGTTCTTATCTGCTGATTCCAAGGGTATCAAGCGAACTCCGCCGCTATATCCCCATCGGTTTTCTTCGTTCTGATATTATCGCAAGCGATGCATGCCTGCTTGTTCCCGGCGCCAAGGTATATCACTTTGGCATACTCTCCTCCGTCATGCATATAGCCTGGGTTCGGCTCGTGTGCGGGCGCTTGGAATCCCGTTATAGGTACTCCAATAAAATTGTGTATAATAATTATCCCTGGCCTGCCGAACCGAGCGAAGCCCGGCGCTCGCGTGTGGAAGAAGCCGCCCGGCGCGTCATTGAGCTGCGCGCGGAATTGGGCGATGGAAGAGCTGGCTTCCTTCCGGCGAAAAAGAAGGGAAGCGCGTCTGCCTGCCTCGCGGACTTATATAGCGCTCATGGGATGCCGCTGGAATTGTACAAGGCTCACCGGAAGCTCGACATCGCCGTGGACCGGTGCTATCGAACGAAGCCATTTCGTGATGATTGGGAGCGAGTGGAATTTCTCTTCGCCCTCTATGAACGCTATACCGCGCCACTGATCGCCGCCTCATAAGCGGGCTGAGTGATCTGGGCTATGAATTCAGTAACGTATTCTTGCATAAGGGATGAAAGCAATGCACTCAGGAGCGCATTAATCTTCTCTTTCTTCATGAGTATTTAGGGCGCTGGATTTCGTCTTCGCCAGTATCTTGGTTCTCAGGGTTCAACATCATGCCTCGCGAGCATATCGTTGTTCATGGGATCGTGCAGGGCGTCGGATTCCGATACTATACGCTGCGGCAGGCGCAGGCGCTTGGCGTGAGTGGGTGGGCGCGCAATCGTTACGACGGCACGGTGGAGATTGAAGCCGAAGCCGATGCTGAGACCCTCGAGGAATTTATTGAGGCCGTGCGGGAAGGACCACGATTTTCGCGCGTGACCTCGCTCGACCGCACGCCTATCGCCGAATTGGGCCAAAAGAGCGGATTTCAGATTTCATGATCCCAGCGGAAGCGGCGGTCGCGCTCGCGGCAGAAAGCGATAGCCTGTGCAAAGGTAGGGATGCCCTTGCGGCCGCTGGGTTGCTCGCATTTCATGGCGGCGCAGGCTGAGGCGAAGACGCAGCATTGCTCGAACGCCCAGCGGCGCGCCAGCCCCGCGCAAAAGGCGCCATGAAAAACATCGCCCGCGCCGGTGGTGTCCACGGCTTTAACCTCGAAGGCCGCCGCCCGGAACGGCGCATGCCCTCCCTCGGCGGCGATATAGCCCTCAGGCCCGAGCGTGATCGCCACCGCGCGATGCCAGCCGCTCCAGCGCAAGACTTCAAGGGCCTCTTCAGGCGTGGCTTTTTTTGTGTAGCCGCGCGCGAACGTCCACGAGGCGACCAGGTAGTCAATGTGTCGCAGCGCTTCCGCGTAACCGGCGTGGGCCGAACCGGCGTCCATGACTGTCAGCCCTCCTGCGCCGCGAATGATCTCGGCGGCCTTGGCGCCCGCGCTCAGTTCGAGGCCGTCAATCAGCAAAATCTTCGCGCGCTTCAGATAGGCGCGGTCAATCTTCTCAAAATCCATGTGGGGCAGTTGATAGCGCGCCGCATAGATGACGCGCTGGGCGGTCTTGCGATGGGCGAAGCAGAAAGCAACGATGGAACGATGATTTTTGCCGATGAAAACCCGCGAGACGTCCACGCCTTCCTTCGCCAGGCCGTCGCGGATGAAGCGGCCTTCATCATCGTCGCCGGTCATGGCGATCAATCCGGCGCGCAAGCCCAGGCGGCTGCACGCGACCATCGCCGTGGCCGCCGGCCCGCCGCCTTCCTGCATCAGATCGAAGACGCGCGTCTTGCCGTCCGGCTCCGGAAATTCCTCGACCGCGCCGACCGTATCCAGCGTCGCCACGCCGATGCCGAGGACGTCTAGAGAATCACCGCTCAAGGAATCAGGCTGCATTTCTTCTTTTTCTTTTCACTTTAGCTTGAGCCGACAAATCAATGAATCTCTCCGGTGGCATCAGACGCTCTTGCTGACGCAAATAATCAGAGAATTTTTTGATGTCGTTGCCGCATTTGCGGAATAGTTTTCTGCTAGCCGCGCGCACTTCTTCGACGATGGGATCTTTCCACATTGGTTATTCCCCCTTTAGTTCCCCTGGCGTGCAGATAGTTGGAAGGTACAATTTTTCAATATTATGAAACCTTGCTAATTTTGCGCGGACGGACGCCAGGGCGATATGTTGACAATTCCATGTTGCAAGATAGTCTATTTCATGCACTGATGCGAGAGCGATATGATAAGCATCCGCTGATTCTTTTTCAGGTATAATGTTCTCTTTTCTGTATCTATTCATAAGAATGTCCACTGCTGGAGTTACGGGAAGCAAGGGAAATTGGCGGATTGCATCCAGCCGCTTCCTAGCCGCCGATGGGTCGCCCGCGCTTGCCTCATTCACCACAATTTGTGAAATGAACACGTCAAATCTCTGAATCTGCTTTTCCCAAAAATCCCAGGTAATCTGCTGATGCCCCAGCACAATAACATCACGTGACGGGCGCGCGGTATAATAGCTGATTACGCTTGTTTCAAGGTATAACTTGGCTTTGGGCATCCTATATTCCGCCTTTCTGCGATTATTTCTCTTCCCGCTTGACCAACGCCCATTCCTCGATGGTGCGCAGGGCCTGCAACGGGCCAGTGATGATTTCATCTCCTTCTTTTATGCCCTCCTGGATTTCGACGTTGCTCTTGTCCATGATGCCGCTCTTGGTGGGGCGGAAATGCGCGAAACCATCGGCGCCAAAAACAAAGACGCCCTGCAATTCTTTCTTGGCGTTCTTCTTGGCGTTCGTCTTGGATGCGGCCGGAGACGCTGTCCCCGTCGTTCCAACGCCGGCCGGCTGGCCGCTCTCGCCCGCCGCGTTGGCCACGCCGGCCGCGCCGGTCCCGCCTGAGGTTTGCGCCGTCGCGGATGATTTCTTCTTTTCCGGCTTGGGCGGCGCAACGTAGGCGCCCTTGCCGTCCACTTCCACTTCGCGCGCCGTCAATGACTGGATCGGAACCGTCAGGACCACCGTGCGCGTGGCCACGGTGATTTCGGCTTCGCACGTCATGCCCATGCGCAGCGATTCGAGCGGCTTGGTTATCAGCACGACCACTTTGAAGTCCTTGCCTTCCTGGCTCGTCGTTGTGGTTTTTTTGATGGGCGCCCTGCCGATCTCCGAGACGCGGCCTCTCATCGGCTTGTCGGGCAGGGCGTCGGCGGTGATTTTCGCCTCCTGCCCCAGTTCCACGCGCACGATGTCGGTCTCGTCCACCTCCAGTTCGGCTTCGATCGTGTCGAGGTTGGCCAGCGACATCAGCGTGGCGCGCGGATCGGATTGGATGCCGGGAACGGCGCGTTCGCCGGCGTCCACATTGAGCTGGACGACGACGCCGTCGAGCGGCGAGCGCAGGGTGGCCTTGGCGAGCATGTCCTGGACTCGCGACACGGCGGCGACGGCGGAAGCCAGATTGTGTTCGGCGGCGGCCTTGAGCGATTGCTGCTCCTCGATGGACAACTGCGCGGCGTTCAATTGCATCCTGGCTTGTTCCAAGCGCGCCGTGGCGGCCTCCAAACGCTTTTGCGTGAGGCGGGCGAGCGATTCGTATTCCTCGAACTGGTCGGTCGAAATTATCTTCGTCGCAAGCAGCGGGCGCTGCCGTTCGAGCGTGTCTTTGGCGCGCTTGAGCGTGATGCTTGACTCTTCCAGTTCGGATTCGGAAGTTTTGATCTGCTCGCCCTGGCGGGCCAATGCCGATTCAGCCGACGCGATCATCGTCTCGCAACGCTTGACCTCAGACTGCGCGGCGGATTGCCTCGAGCGCGCGCCGTCCAGCTCGCTCTGCGCCTGAAATGGATCAATGCGCAGCAGCACGTCGTTTTTGCGAATGATCTGGCCTTCTTTGATGGGCAATTCGACAATCACGCCGGCCACTTCGGTCTGGATGTCCACCATATCGTGGGCGCGGATTTCGCCCGTGGCGTTGACCGTTGCGATCATGGCGGCGAGGGTTTCGGCTTTGGCGGTCCGCACCACCGTGGGCCGGGGCTGGTTCACTTGATAGATTCCCCAACCGGCGCCGGCGGCCAGCAGCGCGAGAAAGAACCAGATGAAAGGGTGTTTGTGAGGCATGATAATGTAAAATGAGAAATTGAAAATGAGAAATGAGAAATGAAAAGACGCCGTGCCAGCCGCAATGAAGAATGAACCCTTCTTTGGAATATTACCGGGGAAACTCGGGGAGGCGCAATGGCGGATTTTTTTGTGGCGCTAGGGGGGGCGCATTGCAGCCGAGCTACCTTGGCGTGCTGGAAGAGGTATGACAAAACAATGTGCGACAAAATAATGGCACAAAGCCATTTCTGCCTGATTCAAAGGCTATGTGTTTTCATTGTTTTGTCAGACATTATTTTGTCAGAGTAGGCGCCGGGTCCTGCCTCTAGCCCGCATTTCTCACCACAAATGCCCTGAAAGGGCCGAAAGAAAACAGCCCAGGGCAACGCCCTGGGAACGGCCAATCCCCATTTCCATCAAGCCCTGAAAGGGCGGAAGAGATAGTGCGGAAAGGCAATGGCTTGCTTCTT
>JAPLSP010000628.1 GCA_026398575.1 Candidatus Sumerlaeota bacterium
ATCCACAGCCATGCACAAAGAGAAAGTAGCAAAGAGAAATTTAACATCAACCTAGCTGATTAATTAACTCATCTCTCTGAGATGATCATACAAGGGGTTGAACCTGCAATGTGGCGAATATGGGGCTACAATCATCGGTTCAACCCCTCCGGGGTTGGCCTTATAGCGGGCGCGCTATCCCACCGGTTGCCACCGGGGGCTATTCAAATTCATCCCCTTCGGGGATGGCATGCCCGCTAAATCAAAATTGAAAGACCGCTAATAATCTCTCGCAAGGAGCACAGGTGGTTCATTGCGCTATCATTTGCATGTAACCCAAGCGACGGAGATTTGTATAATGGGAATAGACGGCGCGATTGAATTTTCCGGCGCCGAGAGTCAATCATCCCCGAAGGGAAAAAAACGATATGCTTGTTCATTGCCTTTATTGCGCCAGTGCGCTGCAAACATCCTGGATCAAGCGCCAAAAAGCGGAATCAAACCATCGCGCGTATTTGCTCTTTGCGATTCTCGTATTAATTCCATTTTCTATCAGCGCTCAAATTGTCTTCGCAGCGGATAATTCCGATAATTCCAAGACTGCTTCCAGCGCCAAGTATCAGTCAAAAACAGCAGGGCCTTTCGCCGTCGAAACCTTGCTCTCTGACTGGCATGATGACAAACGCAACCGCGACGTGCCGGTTAAAATTTACTATCCCAAGCGGGATGAATCATCCAGCGCCGCTACGGCATTATGTCCGATAGTCATTTTTTCCCACGGGCTTGGAGGATCGAGAAACGGTTACGAATATCTGGGGCGCTATTGGGCAGGCTATGGCTACGTCTCGGTTCACTTGCAGCATCCCGGCAGCGATACTTCCGCCTGGCAGGGAAAGGCGCAGCCGATGGAAGGCATGCGCGCGGCTGCCGCTGATATCAAGAATCTGGTTAATCGTCCGCTCGATGTGCGGTTTGCGATTGACCAGGTTGAAAAAATGAACAGCGATGAAACGCCGCTCAAGGGGCGGCTGGATTTGAAACGGATCGGCATGGCGGGGCATTCCTTCGGCGCCTATACGACGCTGGCAGCCATTGGACAGGCGTTTGTCACGCCGCAAGGCAAGGAAATTTCCCTCAGCGAACCTCGCATCAAAGCCGCCATCGCCATGAGCTCTCCCGTACCCAAAAACAAAGATCAATTCGATAAAGCCTTCGCCAAGATCGCCATCCCCGTTATGCACATGACCGGCACGCTCGATAGCAGCCCAATCGGCGATACAAAAGCTGAAGAGCGTCGTATTCCGTTTGACCACACGAATGGCAGCGATCAATATCTACTTAACTTCGAGGGCGGCGATCACATGATCTTCTCGGGGCGTCTTCGCGGAGTGTTCAAGGCCGATACCGGAAGCGGGGAAAAGGACACGGCTTTCCAGGATAAGATCTGCATTGCTTCGCTGGCATTTTGGGACGCCTATCTGGAGAATGACGGCAATGCGAAAAATTATCTGATGGGCAAGGGCTTTGAGAATGTGCTGGGGGCGCTGGGGAAGTTTGAGAAGAAGATAAAAGAGGGGACAATCCCCAAATGAGCAAGCGGGGGCTGGTCTGTGTTGGTCTGTGTTAGTCTGTGTTAGTCTGTGTCTGGCCGTGTTTTTTGGCCTCAATTAAAGCTGGAGCTACAAGCGCCAACTGAAGTTGGAGCTACAAGCGCCAACTGAAGTTGGAGCTACAAGCGCCAACTGAAGTTGGAACTACAAGCGCCAACTAAAGTTGGAACTACAAACAATCATGCCGCGCAATTTATATCCCATCTGCCTGGACCTTTCGAATCGCCTGGCGGTCATTGTCGGCGGAGGCGAGGTTGCAGAGCGCAAGGCGCGCGGGTTGCTTGAATGCCGCGCGGAGGTGCGCGTCGTGGCGCCGGAGGCGACGGATGCGCTGAAGGCCATGGCGCAACGGCGCGAGATCGAATGGCTGCGGCGCGAGTTCCACCCGGGCGACGTCGAGAAAGCGTTCTTCGTTTTCGCCGCCACGGATTCGCCCGCCGTCAACACCCGCGTCTGTCAGGCATGCGATCTGGCGGCAGTCCTGGTCAATCGCGTCGAATCGCCCGAGGCCAGCGACTTCATCGTTCCCGTGACGTTGCGGCGCGGCGGATTCACCATTTCAATCGCCACCGCCGGCGCCTCGCCGCATCTTGGCCAAGTCGTTCGCGAACGCCTGGCGGGCCAGTTCGGTCCCGAATATGAAACCTATGTTGACGTTCTGGA
>JAPLSP010000122.1 GCA_026398575.1 Candidatus Sumerlaeota bacterium
CAATGGCCTTGGCGCTAAAAAGAAGGCGGCAAGCCACCTTACTCCAAAAGCTGGCGCCGTTTCCAACTGCATTGTTTTCATCCCTTGGGCAAAAATGCGTGATCGTAATTCTGAATCAGAGCACCAGGCTAAAAAGCTCCAAAGGGGCCATATCATGAGCAGAAGCAGGATTCACATCATCGCGTGCGCGCTGGCGATCATCATTGTTAAAGCGCAGACCGCCGCAGCTGCAACCGCAGCCGAGCAGGATTTGCTGCTGCGCTGGCCGGCGCACGAAGGAAACGGCGCGCGGGTGCAGGATGCCTCCGGCGGCGGCTTGGACGGCCTTTCCGCCGCCGGCTGGACTGGCGAGGGCGGCGTCAAGGCGCTCTTCTTCGACGGGCAGCCCAAAGCCGTCGTCCGCGTTCAAGTTCCCGAAGGCAAAGCGCTGGGCGCTGGCGACTGGACCTTCATGGCGTGGCTGCGGCCCGAGGTTTTGGGATTTCCTGGAAAACAGGATCAGCGGCGAATATTCAACTATGGCAAGTACCCCGACGCCTCCATTAACCTGGATGTGACTGGACAAGGCGCTTTGAGCTGGTATTGCGTCTATAAGCAAGCCGATGGCAAGAGCGTCTCGGCGGGCGGCAGTTCGTCGCCGCGCATCAAGCCCAAAACCTGGCTCCATGCCGCGCTCGTTATGGATCGCCGCAACGGACGCATGACCGCCTATCTCAACGGACGCGAATCGGGACAGAGCAATCTGCCCCAGGGATGGGCCGGGAATTTCAACCTGGGCAATGAACTCACCATCGGCTCGGCGTGGCAGAATTTCCATGGCGCGATGGCCGACGTGGCGCTGTGGCGGCGCGCGCTCAATGAAGTCGAGGTCAAAACCGCATTTGGCGCGCAGTGCGGCGCATACAGCGTCAAACTGGGCGATGGCCTGAGCGTCGAGGAGGCGCTCGGGGATTTGTCAGAAGAGGGCAGCAACGCGATGGCGCAGAAGAAGACGCAAGAGGCGCGCGCCGCGTTTGAAAAGATGCTGGCGACTTCTGGAGCGCCGCCGGCCTGGGCGGCCTGGGCCGAGTTGCGCATCGCTCAGTCGCTCCGTCTTGATGGCGACGAATCCGCGGCAAAGGAAGTTTACAAACGCATTCAGAGCCGGCAATCGTATCTGCCCCACCATCGCCAGGAGGCCGCCGAGCTGATAGAAGAGATGGAGCGAACGGCTAAGGGGCTTCCGGCGCGTGATGTCGCGGCCTCGCGCACGGCGCTGCCGGAGATCGCGCGGTTTGCTGCGGAAATTTGGGTGGCGCCGGATGGGGATGATGCCAATCCGGGGGTGGCGGCGAGGCCGGTGGCCACGCTTGCGCGGGCGCGCGATCTGGCGCGACACGCCGGCAGGGATGCCGGCGCTCCCAGTGGGTTCGGTCGCTGTCATTCTTAAGAGTGGGGAATATCGCATGAGCAGCGGGCTGACGCTGGGGGCGGAGGATTCGGGAAGAGCGGGCGCGCCGGTTGTGTGGAAGGCGGCTGAGAAGGGTAATGCGGTTCTCTATGGCGGCATGCGGTTGAAAGGATTCGCTCCCGTTCGCGATACGGCGGTCATGGCTCGTCTGGCGCCGGAGGCGCGCGACAAGGTGATGGTCTGCGACCTCAAGGCGCAAGGACTCGTTGACTACGGAAAGCTGGCCGTGCGCGGCTTCGCCCAGCCGCCTGCCCCGCCGACGGTCGAACTGTATGTTGATGGCGAACCGCAAACGCTCGCCCGCTGGCCCAACGATGGCTTTGTGAAGGCCGGCAAGCTCATCGAACCCGGCGACAAAACAAAAAACGCGCCGTCGGTCTTCGAGTACCTGGACGACCGCCACGCCCGATGGGTGGCGGCAGAGGACGTCTGGCTTTTCGGCTATTGGCATTACCTCTGGGCCGATGCCACGCTCAAGATCGGGAAGATTGATACATCATCCAAGCGCATCATCTCCGCGGCGCCGTATTGGTACGGCAATCAGGGCATGAACGCCGTACAGGGGATCAAATACTACGCATTCAATCTGCTGGAGGAACTCGACCGCCCCGGCGAATGGTATCTCGACCGCGGGAAAGGCCTGCTCTATCTCTGGCCGACCGGCGATCCGCAGCGGCAAACCATCGAGATCGGCCTGCTGGCGTCGCCGTTCCTGACGGCGGCCAACGTCTCGCACATCAGAATGGAAGGGATTGTCTTCGATCTGGGGCGCCTGGACGGGATCCGGATCACCGACGGCGACAGCATCCAACTGGCCGGCTGCGTCGTGCGCCGCGTGGCGGGAACGGGCGTGGCGATCTCCGGCGGCGTCCGGCATACGCTGCTCGGATGTGACATCCATCACATCGGCCGGGCCGCGACCACGCTGAAAGGCGGGAACCGGACCACGCTGGAGCGGGCGGATTTCCTCATCGAAAACTGCCACCTGCATCACTTCGGCCGCATTGACCGCACCTACACGCCGGCGATACAGGCCGAAGGCGCCGGCATGCGCTTCGCCCACAATCTCATGAACGAATGCCCCAGTTCGGCCATCCGCGCCGATGGCAACGACATGCTCTTCGAGTACAACGAGACCCATAGCGTCGTGCGCGAATCCGACGACCAGGGCGGGATGGAAACCTTCGGCAATCCCTCGTTCCGCGGCATGGTCTTCCGCTACAATCGCTATGAGAACATTGGCGCCGCAGGCGCCATGGTTCACGGGCAGGCGGCCATCCGTTTCGACGACGCCATCAGCGGCATGTTGGTTTATGGCAACATCTTCATCCGCTCGGCCAACGGCAATTTCGGCGCGATTCAGATCAACAGCGGGCGCGACAACGTCATGGACAACAATATTTTCGTGGACTGCAAACAGGGCATCAGCGGCGGATGGAACAAGGGCAACAAGGTGTGGTCGGATGCCGAGCGCGGCGTTCGCCCTGATATCATCCGCAGCAGTCTTTATCTCCAGCGATATCCCGAAATGGCGCGCATGCTCGACGGCAATGGCCGCAACTTCGCCTGGCGGATGGCTTTGATAGACTGCGGAACGCCCATCACCCGGAAAGGCGGCTTTGAAACGCTTGCCCTGCGCAGCTGGACGTCCAAAGATCCCGGCATCGCCGCGCTCGCCGTGAATCAATGGAATCTTGCCGCCGACAGCGAACTGGCTTTGCGCCTGGGCCTCAGGCCGATCCCTGTCGCCGAGATCGGTCTCTATCCCGACCGCACGCGTGCCAGCTGGCCCGTGGCCGTCACGCCGGCCGCAGTGCCCGATTGGCGCCCGCCGGCGAAATAAATCCCCTACCGTGAAGCGTTCCGGTTGAAACGAAGGAAATCCAAATATGAGCGCAACAGTTCCGCACAAAAATTATAAATGGGAATTGCTGGCGTTGTTATGTTGCGCCTACTTTTTTCATCAAGGCGACCGGGCCATCTTCGGCGTGGTGCTGACGAAGATTCAAACCGACCTGCAGCTGACCGACCGCGAACTTGGATTCGTGGGTTCCGCTTTGTTCCTCACGCTGGCATTGATGATGCCCGTGGCGGGTTGCCTCGGGGACGTGTGGAACAAAAAGCGCATCATCATCGGCAGCTTGATTTTTTGGAGCGCGGCCACGATGTGCACGGGATTGTCCGGCGGGCTGATCGCCTTGATCGCGTTCCGCAGCGTGGCTACGGCAGGCGGCGAGTCTTTTTACGCTCCAGCCGCCTATCCTTTGATGGCCGCATACCATACCCGCACGCGCGCGTTCGCTCTGTCCATCCATCAGGCCGCCCTCTATATCAGCGTCATGGCGAGCGGTTTCCTGGGCGGATACATCGCGGAGCTGTGGGGTTGGCGCTCCGCGTTTTTCATTTTTGGAGCGGGCGGCATTGTGCTGGGCCTGATTCTGGTCTGGCGGCTGTGCGACACGGCGGCGCCCGCAAGCGCGGCGGCCACAGGCGCGGCAGGCGCCAGTCCGGCGACGAAGGATTCGGTCTGGCAATCCTTGAGTATGGTTTTTCGTTCGCCCACGGCCATCCTTTTGACGATGGGATTTACCGCGATCGTTTTTGTGAACAACGCCTATCTCGTCTGGGCGCCGGCGTTTCTCCAGGAGAGATTTGGCCTCTCACTGACGCAAGCCGGTGGCTATGCCATGTTCTATCACCACGTGGCGGCATTGGCAGGGATCCTCGTCGGCGGGTGGATTTCCGACCGCATGGCAATCAAGCAGCCCGTGTTCCGCCCTAAAATGATGTGCGGAGCGATGCTTCTGGGCGCGCCGGTTATTTTCCTCATGGGCTGCGGGCGCCAGCTGGAGTTGGTTTGCGCGGCGATGGCGGGATTCGGCCTGTTCCGGGGGCTGTATGAAGCCAACACCCACGCGGCGCTGTTTGAGGTGATTGCGCCGCGCCATCGCGCCTCGGCGATAGGGATCACGGTAATGCTGGCGTTCCTGGCCGGCTCGCTTTCGCCCTTGTTTCTCGGCCATTTGCGGCAGACATTCCCCGCCGGCCAAGGATTGGGTTATGGATTTTGCGCCCTATCCGGCGCCTACGTGCTGGGCGGGCTGGCGGTCATGGCGGCGGTGATTTTCACCTTTAACCGCGACCGATGCCGGGAGGAGGCCGCGTAAGCATCCCCTCAGAATCCTCCACAAACTCCGTTATGAAGAAATGCTCGCCGAAATAGAAAATGATCTGCTGTTTTATTCAGCGCGCACTAGCCTGCCAGCGCAGAATGTCGCCGTTCGAGACAGTCCCATTCGATGGATCGTAGGCCCAGGCGACATACTTGCCCTGCGGATCAGTCGTGGCGCTGGCATAGCTGCCCAATCCCCAATTCGCGACGATCCCGCGCGGATCGGGACCTTTCACATAGTCCGGCCCATAGGATACCAGCAGCCATTGAGACCAGTGAAGCGTCGTCGGAGTGGCGGTATAAAAATTGCCATCCCAGCGCTGAGTCATATAGATGTTCATATAATTCAGCGTGGCGGCGACAGTGCCTGCCTGGACATCATAAACGATGTTGAAGTCTTTTTCCCGGCAAAAGGGATCGAAGATGCGGCTGTTGGTGATATAAGCCACCGGCGTCGTCAGTCCCCAGGCGAGGACGATGCCGGCGCGATCAAACTGGCAATTGCCGCCGTAGGCAATGCCGCCATGCGTTTGGCCGCGAACCGCCAGGTATCCGGCAAGGTGGGGATAGGCATTATAGTCCACGTAGTAGGCCTCGAGCGCCGTGGCGATGGACCGCATATCGGCCATGCACCTCGCGACTTTGGACCGCGTCTGCGCCTCGAGGAAGTTGGGGATGGCGATCAAGGCCAGAATGGCGATGATCGCGATGACAATGAGCAGCTCGATGAGCGTGAAACCATACCGCGCGCGCGAGATTCGCTTCATGAGAAGGACTCCTTGTAAGGTAAATGAAATAATATATTCAACCATCTTTTTCAAAATAATAAACCTTATTGATTGGCTTATGCAATTGTTATTTGCGCGACCACGGGCACGCCCTGATCTTTCATCAATCTGGTTGCCCAATAGCATTTTGCGAATCAGATGCAAACCTTTGCCTGATATTAAGCAATCACCCAGCCGTGGCGCCGTAT
>JAPLSP010000251.1 GCA_026398575.1 Candidatus Sumerlaeota bacterium
AATGTAAAATGTAAAATGAGAAATGAGAAATTGAAAATGAGAGACCGCGCGGGAGCAACATTAATACATTCCCGACGGGCGGAATCAGCGGAGAGGAAAATTTGAGGATTCTTGCTGTGGACCCCTATTGGCTCTTTCATTTTCCACCTCACCTTTTCTTTGTGTTCTTTGCGTTCTATGTGGTCGAAACACACCATCAACCACAAAGAACGCAGAGAACACAAAAAAACAAAACATAAAAGATCAGAAGCATGTGGGAATTCTGAATCCTAATTGTTAGCTCCTTGCTCCTATCGCTATTCCGGTTTCCGCCGGTCTCAGGCGTAGGCGGATGGGTCCGGATGAATCCAGGGGGTGCGATAGGCGCGGCGCAGCAGGCGGTTGGCTTCTTCGTCGCCGGCGACCTTGCCTGCCGCTGCGTCCCAGGTCAGCGTCCGCCCGAGCTGCATGGCGACGTTGCCGAGGATGCAACTGGCGCTGGAAATATAGCCCTCTTCGACGTCGGCCACCGGGCGTCCGCGCTTGTCCATCGCGGCCAGCAGATCGAGCATGTGCCGGCGGATGGCGGGCGCCACGTGTTTCTCGATGCGCTTCTCCGTCTTGTCCTCGGGATATTGTTCGAGCTCGTAGGTGACTTCGCGATGAACCGCATCGCCCTTTTCCGGAATGAAGTCATAGCCATAGACGCTGGCCTTGAGCGTGCCCTTGTCGCCATAGAACGTCGCGCCCCATCCATATTTCGGATCGGGCGTCGCGCCCCAGGTGCGATGTTGCCAGACCACGTCCAGATCGCCATAATCGAATGTGATGTTCTGCGTGTCGCTGATATTCGCCTTGCTCGCTTTGTCCATCAGGATGCCTCCCGCCGAGGCGATGCGCTTGGGCCAGCCCAGGCCGAGCATCCAGCGGACCATGTCGAACATGTGGATGCACATGTCGCCGACGATGCCGTTGCCGTATTCCATGAACGCGCGCCAATTGCCCGTGCGCATGGGCGTGTAGGGAAACATGGGCGCGGGACCGGTCCACATTTCGTAATCGAGATAATCGGGCGGCTTTTGGTCGGGCGGATTGCTCGAAGAGCGCATGCGATAGTAGCAGTAGATTTCCACGAGTCCGATTTTTCCAAGTTTGCCTTCGCGCAAAATCTGGTCGCGGGCTTCGATCAGATGCGGCGTGCTGCGCCGCTGCGTCCCGACCTGGACGACGCGCTTAAGCTTGCGGGCGGCGGCGAGAATGGCCTGTCCCTCGGCCACGTCCACGCTGATGGGCTTTTGCAGATAAAGGTCCGCTCCCGCTTCCATCGCCGCAATGGCCTGCAGCGCGTGCCAGTGATCCGGCGTTCCAATGAGGACCAGATCCAGGTCTTTTTCCTTGAGCATTTCGCGGTAGTCGCCATAAACGCGCGGTTTCTTCTTCGACTCCTGGCGCGCGCCGATGATGTCGGCGGCCTCGTTCAGGAGATTTTTATTCACGTCGCACAGCGAGACAACCTCGACCGGCGCCACCTGAATCAGGCGAATAAGATCGAGTTTGCCGTACCATCCCGTTCCGATGAGGCCGACGCGCCGGGGCTTGGCGTCCGCGGCGGCGGCCGCCGCGGTGGCGTTGGTTGAATAGGAACTGGATGCGGCCAAGGCAAGTCCGGCCGCGGTGGTTGAGAGAAATCCTCTTCGATTCATGGCATATCTCCTATAATGGAATCTTACATAATGTAAAATGAGAAATGAGAAATGAGAAATGAGAAATGTAAAATGACAATCCATCCCGGCAACAGAATTACACAACCCTGCATCATTTGCCTGCCGCGCGCGGCTTCATTTTCAATTTCTCATTTCTCAATTTGCACTTTACATTGATAACAATGCCATAAGGTGGCCGAGGCCGCATCCCAAAAGATCTACGCAAAATGCAGAGAATATTTATTTCAAAACTTTAATGACCGGGGTAAGTACGATGTTGCGATAGTCAATATTGGTGTGGTCGCCTTGCAGATAGATCGGGCCGGGTTTGAATTCATCGCTGGTCAGCGCGCCGCCGGTGCATCCCAGGACGGGCTGATTGTCAATGATGGTCTTGCCATTGAGGATCACCGTCAGATGCCGGTCCACGAGCGTGATGTCCAGCGTCTGCCATTCGTCAATGGGTTTTTCGGCGGCCACTGTTGGCTTGATGCGGCTGTAGAGCGCGCACATGTTGTGCGGGTCCAGCGGCTTGCCGTAGGATTCGGCAATCTGGATCTCGTAAATGCCGCGCAGATAAACGCCGCTGTTGCTGCCTTTCTGGGTGCGGACTTCGAGCTTGAGATTGAAGTCCTCGAATTCCTTTTCGGTGCGCAGATTGCCGCAATGCTTGCCTTTCTCGACGCGGTTTATCAACACGCCGTCCTTGACGCTCCAGCCGTTGTCGGCCTTGGGATCAAGCAACTTCCAGCCGGTCAGGTCCTTGCCGTTGAAGAGCTGGATCGGCTCGCCATATTTGACTTTGGACAGGTCTGGCGCCGGCGGCACGGGCGGAATGCGCTTGCCGTTGAATTCCGCGCGGCCAAATTCCTTGCCATCGCCCTTGTCCTTGACGGTGACCAGTTTCAGATTGTCGCCCGAAAGCGTCGCGGTGATGGTCTCGGTGATTTTTTCTATAACGTCCTTGCCGGCAGCGTCCTTGACAACCTTGCCGGCGGCGTCTTTCTTCGGGTTGGAGGAAACGCGCGTGACAACGAGCTTGTCGCCTTCGACCTTGGTGGTCGTCACGGGCAAAACGCTGCCGCCGCCCCACAAGACACTGCCCTGCAGCTTACCGTCTTTCTCTTCGACGCCCATCCATCCCGCGCCGCCGCCGGGAATGGTCAGCGCCCAATGCCCGATAAAGGGATTATCCGCCGCGAACGCCGAGAGGTTCGCGGCCAGCATCGTTACGAACAGCGCCTTGCGAATCATATCTTTCTCCTTGATGAGATTAGCGCGGAAGCCGCGTCAAGACTTGCCTGCGCGGCAGGCCGTCAACCTGCGAAGCATTCCCGCGCGGCATCTTTTACCAAAAAGCCACCCCGCATGTCCAGCGCTCCGAGAGATTTTTTTTGCCGCCGATCCAGATTGGCGCCGCATGGTAGGCCGTTCCGCTCCGTCGGACGGCCTTGGCGCGCGATGGCC
>JAPLSP010000650.1 GCA_026398575.1 Candidatus Sumerlaeota bacterium
CCATGCGGCGCCAGCTTTGAAAGACGCGCTCCGGTTATTCCTGAAGATTGAATGCATGCCATAAATCCGAATGCGCCCCTTTGTCTTTCTCTTACAGATCCTTCTCCGGCTTGTTTTCGATTTCCTCCAGCCAGAAATTGTCCCACCAAGCCTCGCCGGCATTGCCACCAGTGGTCAAGAGCATGAAACGAACCCACTTGACTTTGCGTCCGGAGGGAGTCCCTATCGTGCTAACCTGGCGTCGCCCATAGCGCTGCCATTCCTTGCCGACGCCATAAACGTAAGCGTCCGACTGGTAGCCTTCGCGCCGGGCGCCTTCAATCTCAAAGTAGCCTTTCAAGAATACTTTCAGGCTCAAGCCGCCTGTGACCTTGCAGTCGAAGTTGAAGAGATAAGTATGGCCGGTTTTTACTTCGATATAGTCGCTCCAGTACTTGACGCCCGTGGACTGCGCGACGGGCGCCGGCACTTTGAAGTGAATGCACTTGCCGCATTCGCCGCCGCCGTCTATCCATTCGACGTAAGGCGGCATCGGTTCCCACCCTTCAGGGAATTTGTCACCCTTCGTGAAGTCGCCGTTGACGACCATGTTGGCGCCGCCCCGGGGCATGAACTCGGCCTTGGGTTTCGGATCGCGCGTTTTGACTTTGGGCGCGTCGTCTTTTGCGGCGCCCAACAGCGCCATCGCGGCCAGCAGCATCGCCAGGCGAGCAAAAAACGCATAGGAGATTTTTTTCATCATTGGCTCCTTTGAAGCGAGTTGATTCAAGCCGGACGATTTTTCCATCCTCGAATCATCCGGCGCCAGAGGCTTTTTTATCCTTGGCAAAAATGGCGATCTCCGCAAGGTACGCCCTGGCCTGATCAGCCAGAGGCTCCATTTGGGCAATGGCCGCCGCGATATCGCCGGTGCGGGCATGTTTCTCCATCTGCTCTGCGGCGGCCCGCAGGCCTTCCGCCGACAGATTGGCCGACGCCCCTTTCAGCTTGTGGGCCTGTTGGATGATTGCGTCGCGGTCGCCCTTGGCGCAGGTCACCCGCAATTCCTCAACGGTCTGCGTCAGACGGCTGGCAAACTGCAACACCAAACCGACGGCCATGGGCTCGTCTCCCATCAGACGCTTGATGACCGCGCTGAAGTCGAATGTGGCATAGGCGCCCGCCGGCGGCGAAACAGCGGGCCGGTCGGACGGGGAAGAGGCAGCCACCGCAGCCTTCGCCGCCTGCAAAGCAGCGGACGCCGGCGGATGGGCCGTCCGGGGAATTTTGACAATCCACTGCTCGATCTTGGCCCGCAATTCATGCGGGATGATCGGCTTGGAAAGATAATCGTTCATCCCCGCTTCCAGGCAGCGTTCGCGGTCGCCCTGCATGGCGTTGGCCGTCATGGCGATGATGGGAATCTCGTGATTGCGCACCTGGGACTTGGGATCGCGGATCACGCGCGTGGCCTCGTAGCCGTCCATTTCGGGCATTTGCACGTCCATCAGCACCAGGTTATACGGGAGCGATTCCAGCGCTTTCACGGCCTCCAGGCCGTTGGAAGCCACATCGGCCCGGAATCCGAATTTTTTCAGCAGATTCATGGCCACGAATTGATTCACGTCGTGGTCTTCAACGAGCAGGATGCGTCCATAGCCGCTCGTGCCGCCGAGTTCGGCGAACGAGGCCAGGAACGCCGGCTCGGGACTGGCCTTGACGGCGATCTTCTTGCCCAGGGCGATCGCGAGGGTTTCATGCAAATACGATTGCTTGAAGGGCTTTGTCATATAAGCAGCTACCCCCCGCTCCTTTATGTGCGCCGGATCGAGGCGCTTGGCGGGCATGCCAATGATGATCAGGCGCGTGTCGCGCAAAGCCGGCGCGTCTTTGATCGTAAAGGCCAGACGTTCGGCGTCTTCGCCCGGCGTTGCCAGATCAATGATCACCGCATGGAAGGGATCGCTCATGGCCTGCGCCAGACGCAGCGCGTGGACGGCCCGATTGACGTCGGAGGCATCATGGCACCGGCAGCCCCACGTCAGCAGGCTGGCGCTCAAGGCCTGGCGGCTGGAAGCGCTGTCCGCCACCACCAGCACACGGTTTCCCTGGAGTTCCCGGCCCATCACGGTACCTTCGCTTTCCTGCTTTTGCAGACGGAGCGTAAACCAGAACGTGGAGCCCTTGCCGGACTGGCTCTCGGCGCCGATTCTGCCGTTCATCATCTCGCACAGTTTCTTGGAAATGGCCAGCCCCAGCCCCGTTCCGCCATAGCGGCGCGTCGTGGAGGCGTCCACCTGCGTAAAGGGCTGGAAGAGCCGCTGAACCCGGTCCGGCGCAATGCCGATTCCCGTGTCGGTCACGGCGAAGCGCATCGTCACCTGGCCGCTCTTTTCCTCCTCGACGTTGACGCGGACGGCTACCTCGCCGGCGGCGGTGAACTTGATGGCGTTGCCGGCGAGGTTGGTGAGTATCTGGCGCAGGCGTCCCGGATCGCCCTGAAGATGATCGGGCACGTCCGGCGGAATGATACAGCTGAGTTCGACGCCTTTTTCATGGGCGCGGAAGGCCAGGATGTCTATGACGTCCGAGATCGTGTCGCGCAGGCTGAAATTCAGGATTTCCAGTTCCAGCTTGCCCGCTTCGATCTTCGAGAAATCGAGAATGTCGTTGATGATGATCAACAGGGCGTCGGCGCTGTTGCGGATGGTTTCAGCCTGGTGGCGCTGTTCGTGGGTCAGCGCGGTATCCAGCAGCAGATTGGTCACGCCGAGCACGCCGTTCATGGGCGTGCGGATTTCATGGCTCATGTTGGCCAGAAAGGCGCTCTTGGCTTCATTGGCGCTTTCAGCCTCGATCGCCAGCTGCCTGGCCCGCTCGACGCTTCGCTCCAGTTCGCGGTTGATGGCCTCAGTTTCTTCTTTGGCCTTGCGCAGCGATTCATCGGCCTGCTGGCGTTCGATCGCCGAGGCGATAATGCCCGCCGCCGCCCGCAGCGTGTCCACTTCCATCTTCGACCATTCGCGCTCCCGGCGGGATTCGTCGAATCCGATGAAGCCCCACCACTGGCCCTGGACGGCGATAGGAACCAGAAGGATCGAACGGATGCCGCGCGCCGACAGTGGTTTTACCTCGCTGGGGGGGAAGTCTTTGATATGGCCGTGGATCGGCTCGCCGCGTCCCAGGATTTGTATCCAGCGCTCGAAGCCCGATTCCTTATAGGAGCGGTCATGCATTTCGGGATTGTCTATTTCGGTTTTGACTCCCGGCGCCACCCACTCGAACCACTGGCTCATCCTCAATTCGCCGTCCGGCCCCACATGGTTTTCAAAGACATAGGTACGGCTTGATTGCGTGGCCGCGCCCAGGCATTCAAGAATCGCCTGCAGCGAATTGGTCCAGGACACGTCTTTGAGGAGCCGCTCGGCCACATAAGAAAGCGCCTCCATGATGGATTCGCGATGTTGGAGCGCCTCCTGCGCCTTGCGCCGGTCCGTGATGTCTTCCTTGATGCCCACGAAATGCGTGATCGCGCCGGCGACGTCATAAATGGGCGAAATGGAGGCGAATTCCCAGTACAGTTCGCCGTTCTTCCTGCGATTATGAAGTTCGCCGTGCCAGGCGTGTCCCGACGCGATCGTCTTCCAAAGGTCTTCATAAATCTGCGGCGGCATCAATCCCGATTTCAAGATGCGCGGATTTTGGCCCTTGGCTTCGCTGCGGGAATATCCCGTGACGGCCACGAATTGCGGATTGACGTATTCAATGACGCCTTTCGTATCGGTAATCACGATGGAGGACGGGCTTTGCTCGACGGCGCGATTCAGTTTGCGCAAATCCTCCTCGACCCGTTTGCGCTCGGAGATGTCGCTGGCCAGGCGCGTCATCATGCGGTTGAACTCAGAGGCCAGCGCGGCGATCTCCGGCGAGCCATACACCCGGACCTGCGCCGAGAGATCGTCCGTCTTTCCGATGGCCACGGCATGGCGCGTCAAATTGTCAATGGGCCGGATGACCGTTCGCTGCAGCAGCCATAAGACGGCGCCCATCATGATCAGACCGCTGGTCAGGATGGAGAACAGCGCGAAAAGGATGACAACGTTTCCCCGCGAGGTGATGGTGCGGGGGATGTCTCCCCGGAGCAACAGGATGGGCTTGTCCGCCACGTCGTCCAAGGCCGCGTAGGCCCAGAGGCTGTCAGGATCATGGCGGACGACCTTGGCCGCGGCTTGCGCCGTCAGGCGCGCGGCGGCGGCGCGCGCGTCGGGCGGCAATCGGGGATCGTCCAAGGTCCAGGCGTCAAAAGCAACCGACGCCTGACGGCTGATGGCCGCCAGGCATTCTTTGTTCAGCGCTTTGCCCAGAATGACCATGCCGCGAACGGCCTTTCCCTGCTGGCCGGCCTCAATGAAGCGCGAGGCCACGATCATGAGGCCTTGCCGGGTCATGACCAGCCCTTTGAGGCGCCCGATCTCCTCGGGTGATTTGGCCAAAAAAGGCGACAGGGAGGGAATGAATTCAACCGGCGCGGTCACCGTCGTGATCCGGACCGCGCCGCCCTGGATGGTATGCGCCTGGCCCCAAACGACGCGTCCCCGGCTATCGCACAAACAGATCAGGCTCATCTTCGTTTCGACGAAGAGTTTGTCTTTCGAGGAAAGACGGTTGAATTCGGCGAGACTGGCCGTGTCCATGGCGGCGATGGATTGAAATAGCTCGCTCCAGAGCGACCATTGGCACTGCAAACTCAGGCGCTCCGCCTCCTCTTGAATGGCGAGCGTGACGTGCTGCATATCTTTGCGCGCCTCGTTATCCTCCAGCGCAACCAAACTGGGATAAACCATCAAGCGCTGCACAACATAGTTCGTGCCGGCGTACAGGACGGTCAGCAGAAGGATGATGAGCGAAATTTTCAATCGCAAGGACATGGCGCGGATCCTTGGCCGTCGCGCGGCTGGGAAGGATTAGGAGGCTTCCTGCTTTTCATTGAAGTGTTCTTTGATGGCGATAAACTCCTGCTCCAGGAATAAAAAGGCGTCCACCACCAGGGCGTCGAACTGCTTGCTTTTTCCATCCAGGATGATTTGCCTGGCTTGCTCATGCGGATAAGCGGGCTTGTAACAGCGCTTCATGGTCAGCGCGTCGCCGTCAACGCATTCATGGTGCGCCCAGGCGATGTCGCGCGCCAGCCGCAGGTAATCGGCGCCCGGATATTTTTGCAGGGCTGCGCCCAAGGTCTCCGCCCCGATGCTCGTGTGCCGTTTCATAATCGCGTATTCACCTTCGTTGTATCGTCCCGGCTTTTGCAGGACGTTATCGGGAATGCCGACCTTCCCGATGTCATGCAAGGGGCTGGTTTGATAGATGAGCTCGGCGTAGTTGGGCGAAAGCCCGGATTTCGTCTCGGGCAGCGAGGCGATATGGCTGGCCAGCGCCCGGGAATAAGAGCGCATCCGTTCGAGATGCATGCCGGTTTCATTATCCCGGGATTCGGCCAGTCTCGCGAGGCTGAAAATCGTCAGCTGGCTGGTTTCCAGAGCCAGCACACGCTGGGCGGTATTGAGCCGCATCAGCATCTCGGCCGGATCGAACGGCTTGGTGATGAAGTCATCGGCCCCGGCGGCCAGGCCCGAAATCAGATCCTCGCGGCTCGAACGGGCCGTGACGAGGATGAAGTAGATGTAACCCATCGAAGTTCCCGAACGGATTTGCTGGCATAATTCGATGCCATCCATGCGGGGCATGACCCAGTCCGAGACAACCACCTGAATCTCGCCTTTCCGGACAATCTCCAGCGCCTCGACGCCATCGGAGGCGCGGACGATGTCGTGTCCCGTGGTCGAAAGCACCTTGCAGGCGATTTCACGGGCAATATCATCGTCATCTACTACAAGAATGCGCATAGATTCCTCTCCGGTTTCTCTTTCCGCGTCTCCCAAGGACAAACACGGACTTACACGGACTTACACGGACCGACACAGACTGACACGGACCGACACGGACTTGCGCCGGCCCTCTCCGCGTCTCCCCTCTCCGCGTCTCCGCGTCTCCGCGTCTCCGCGTCTCTATTTGCGCGCGGCGGCCTCTGCCAGGCGTGTTTGCCGCATGTCATTTTCCAGCGAACTCAAAATCGCGCGCAAGGCCTCCCGCCATCCGTCCACCAGCGCTTCCGGCGATGACCGCGCCAACGGAACTTCTTGACGGTAGTTTTTTTGCCAAAAAATGACGGGCGCCTGCGGCGCGTCGCGCAGGAACAAAAACTGCATCTCCAAGACCGCTTTCGGCGACCGTTTATCGCGATAGTCGCCATAAATCGCCACCACCGCCCCCTCCAGAATATGGGTGTCCTCGACGGCGCCCGGAGCAAACAGCACACACGAAAAGAGTTTGGATTGATCGAGCCATTGGCGCGTCTGCTCCGTGAGCATATCCGCGGGCGGAATGAAGAACTCATGATAAAAATCCGAGCAATAGTCGGCCTGGCCCGTTTGATAAACAAAGCCTTTCGAATCGAATCCAGGCGACACGCGCAAGCGGCGGACGCTGAGAATCCCCGAAACGCCCGCCGCGGGCGTCTTGGGGGCGGGAGGCTGCGCCTCCACCAGATAATATTGCTTGCGCGGATATTCCTTCGTAAGCCCGATGCATCCGGAAGCCAGCGGCAAACTGACCGCAAGCGCCAGCGGCAAGAACAGCATTGCCGGCTGAATGGAATCATGGCGCTGGCGCCGGGAAAAGGCCGGGCCGGAGAAGCGATTCAGTGGTTTCATTTTCCAGGCTCCATGCGAGCGGGCGGTCCGCCAAACAAAATCTGCGAAGGATAGCGCTTGGCTTTTTCCGACAGTTCTTCGAGATTCCGGGCGATCCGCTCCAAATTATCTATCAATGAGTCTATCCTGTCGCGCTGGCTGGCCAGCAGCGAATCGCTGCGTTTGGCGGTTCGCTCCAAACGCGCAATGATCGCCGGCGCCTCCTGGCTGGCCGAGGAGATGTTGTCGGAGGCGCGGGCAATATTATCCAACATGCGCTGCGCCTGGCCGCTTTTAATCATCTCGTCGAACGCGTTGGCGATGCTCTCGGCCCGTTTCGACACTGTTTCGATTTTCGCGAGCGCCCCTTTGAGCTGTTCTTCCAGATTTTCCTGGGTGCGCCGGATGCCCGCCATGGTTTCCCCGGCATCATTGGGAATCTTGTCAATCGCGGGATTCTTCAGGATTTCCTGAATGCGGCGGTTGGTCTCGCCCACGTCCTTCATGACCTTGATCGCTTCCTCGCGGAGCGAAGCCAGGCCGGCCTCCTTCACCTGCTTATCTGTCGTGTCGAGCAACGATTCGAGATTCGTCATGATGCCTTCGATGTTGGCCTTCTCGATGCGCCGGAAGAACGCGTCTATGGCGCTCGTGAACCGTGTGATGTCGCTGGTGGCCGAAGGAATGTAGATGCTCATCGGCGTCCAGTCCAGAGGCAAGACCGGAAAATCCTCCGGATTCAGGTAGTTAAGCTCCAAAAATGCGACGCCGGTCAGTCCCTGCGCCGTCCATCGGATGCGCATTCCCTGTTCCGTCATTTTTTTGACCGCCTCGGCAAAATCTTCCTTGCGCAGGATTCCCATCGCCTTCGGATCAATCGCCATGCGGACCAGGATATACGGGAGATTGGTTTTATAGTATTTCTGAACGAGGCAAATGTCTTTGACGTTGCCGATGGAGACCCCGCGATACTTGACATGCGCGCCGGCATCCAGCCCCTGGACCGACTCGTTCAAATAGGTTTCGACGATGACGCGGTCCTCAAACAGCGCGCCGGCGCCCAGGATGATGATGACGGCGATCGTCAGCGCGATGGCCGTGATGACAAAGATGCCGATGCGAAAATAATGTTGTTGTGAGCTCATGTCGCAATCTACTCCTCGTCCGCGTCGGTCTCCCGGTTGAAGAAGCGCCGGACGTATAGATTATCGCTCTGATCGCGCAGATCGCGCGGGCGGCCTTCGGCCACGATCGTCTTGGCGCGCTTGTCCAACATAATGACCCGGTCGGCCACGGCGTATATGCTCGCCAACTCATGCGAGACAATGACAAATGTAATACCCAGGTTGCGCGACAGCCGCACAATCAGCTGATCCAGCCCGGCCGAAGTGATCGGGTCCAGTCCGGCCGAAGGCTCGTCGAAAAAGAGAATTTTGGCATCCAGCGCCATGGCGCGCGCGAGCGCCGCGCGCTTCTGCATGCCGCCGCTGAGCTCCGAAGGATAATGAGAGCCATACCCCTCCAATCCAACCAGTTTCAACTTCATCCGGGCGATCAGGTCTATGGCGCGCAGCGGCAATTGCGTGTACTCCTCGAGCGCCAGCCGTATGTTCTCGAGCAGCGTCATCGAGCCGAACAGAGCGCCGCTCTGGAATGTCACTCCGAAATTGCGCAAAATTTTCATGAGCGCGCGGCCCTCGGCCTGCGCAATGTCATCGCCGTAGATAAATATCTTTCCACTGAGCGGTTTGTAAAGGCCGATAATATGCTTGAGCAATGTGCTCTTGCCGCAGCCGGAGCCGCCCAGAATCACAAAGACTTCGCCTTCGCGCACCTCGAAGGATACATGCTCGAGGATCGCCTGCCCTTCATAGCCGGCGGCCAGGTTCTCGACGCGGATAATCGCCTGATCTTTGGTTTGAGTCATAACGAATGCGCGCGCTCAAATTTTCAGATAATAAAAGACAACGGCAAAAATGCCGTCGGCCACGACAATCAATATGATGCCGCTGACCACGGCGCTCGTCGTGGATTCGCCCACGGCCTGCGCGCCGGTTCCGGTCCGCAGTCCGCGCAGACAGCCAATGCCGGCGACCAGGAGGCCATAAACAACGGTTTTGGACACGCCGCCGATGAAATCGCCCACCGTAATAGCCATCGTCACGTGGTTCATATAGGTCACCAGCGGCTGGCCCAACATGAGCATGACCAGCGCGCCGCCGAATATCCCGAAAATATCGGCAAAAACCGTGAGGACAGGCGTGATGACAAGCGCGGCCAGGATGCGCGGAACGACCAGGAAGCGCGCCGGATCCAAGGCCATGGTCCTGAGAGCGTCAATCTCTTCATTGATCTTCATCGTCCCGATCTCGGCGGCAAAAGCCGAGCCGGAGCGTCCCGCCAGGATGATGGCGGTCATGAGTCCGCCCAATTCGCGGAACGTGCCGAGCGCCACCATATTGCCGGCGTATTCCCGGGCGTTGAACAGGCCGAGCACAATCGCCGCCTGAAATCCGATGATCAAACCCATGAGCGTGCCGACCAGGGCTACGATGGGCAAGGCATTGACGCCCGCGGATTCCATCACTTGAAACGTGTACTTCCATCGGATGCTCCCCGGCCGGACAATCGCAATCGCCAGATGAGAAGCCATTTCGCCGACAAACGCGAGGATCGCGCGCATATCACGCAGCAGCTGGATCGTGCCTGCGCCGACGTCTTCCGCCGTCTGCCATTCGAATGACGCGCGATTATCGGCTTGCCGCCATTTATCATCCGACTCGAAGAGGTTGAGCAGCGCTCGATACTCGGGCGCCAGCCCGCGGATATCCAGTTGGCCTTTCGAGCGGCGCTGCCGGACCTGCAAGTCCAGAATGAGCGCAATGCCGGCGCCATCGCAATACGTCAGGGCCGAGGCGTCGAAGATGATAGCGCCCGGCCGGCCTTCGAAGGTTATCCGCTGGTCAACCTGTCTCCAGACGGAACCGATCGTATAGGAATCCAGCCGCCCCGTTAGAGTCAAACTGGCGGTTTCCGGACCGGATTCCTCCCAACGGATTGAGCAGGTCGAAGCGTTTGTCTGTGGTTTGGTCGCCATAAGACTTCAGTGGGCCGAGGATACAGAAAACCGGCGAGCTTGGCTATGGGAAATCTTCAGCCGGATAAAAACGCCGGCGCATACCAGCCAGGCCAGAAGACTGATCGTGCCGCCCCAAATAAAAGATGCAGGCAGGAAGGCCAGACGGACTTGCGCCGGGCCGCCGGGCATGACAACTCCCAACATCGCATGGTTCACCCTCAAGACGGGCGCCGGGCGGCCATTGACCGTGGCGCGCCATCCCCGGCAATATGAGATTGGGGCCACCAGCAGGCGATTGGCCGCGCATTGCGCGCGCAATTGAAGCGAGCTGCTCTTGCTCGAGAGAATCTCGACTTTTTCATCCGTCCCCGCCGGGACGGGCGGCGGACAAGGACCTGAATTGACCAGGGCCAGCCGCCGCAGATCGAAAGCAGGATCGCTCAACCGCGCCAGCGACTCGGCGGGCGGCAGACTGGCGCCATCCACGGCCTGCGCCAGCCAAGCCTGTCCCAAGGCGTTCGGGTTGTCATAGATCAGCAAATCGGTCGGCAGATTCGCGCCGCCGAGCGCCAGCGTTTCCTTATCGGGCTCGAAGTGAATGCTGCCGAGGAGTTTGACGCCCGGCGCCTTGACGGGGAAATAGGAGAGGATGGTCCGGGCGTTCCAGACATCATAGAGGCGCGTGGAATCCATCTCTGTGATGCGCAACATGGCGCCCGGATCGGCGGTCAGCGGATCTTCATGCTTTGGCTGAAGGCGCCAGAGATTGGAGAACTCGACGTAGCGTCCCGGCAGCATCGGATCATAGCCGCGCAGGTTGGGCAATCCATGCATCGCCGGGCGGCAGAAGAGAATTTCCGGCTGATTCTGGTCCCACGCCCAGGAAAGAATCGAATCATGATACACAAAGCGCGATCCGTCTTTGGTCCGTCCTTCAAGCGCCTTGACCAGGGGCGTGCGCGGATAGATTTGCTCCTCGAATTCGCGCGGCGTCTTGGTCGTCGAGAACCGGTATCCATACCAATACAAGTCCGCAAGCAGCATCGCGCCCATGAGGCAGGAAATTGCAGGAGCGCGAAATGAATGATGCTTCCACTTGTCAGCGGCAATCCACGCGGCCAGGATCAGCGCGCCCGCGCCTGCGGCCCATGCCCAGGCCACCCAAAGCGACTCGCGCAGCGCCGCGAACAGCATTTCATAAATAGGATTCGGCTGGCCTTGGACCAATTCCGGCTGCAAATCGCCCAGTCCCAACGCCGAGGCCAGCAAAGGCGCGCTCAGGGCGGTCGCCAGCAAGGCAATCTGCAAGACGCCCACTGCGATTGGCAGCCGGCGGCGTATCTGGAGGCGGGCTTTGGCGGGCAATTCGGCGGCATTGAGAACCATGTCCCATCCCGCCGTCACGAGCAGCGACAATCC
>JAPLSP010000159.1 GCA_026398575.1 Candidatus Sumerlaeota bacterium
CAAGGCCCGGTGGTGGCAGAGGGCATTGAAATTCTGGATTGCCCCCCCGTTCATTCGACTCCGTTCCTTTTGGTTGACCTGAATAAGAGCAGGGAATATGCTCGATAAAGTTGAGGCATGAAGTCATAGAATGGCAGAAAATTTAGCATTTCAATATGATCGTGAAGCGGATATTCTTTATATCAACAAGCTTCCACCGTATCCGGAACAGGAATCGGAGGAGTTGGGCGATGAAGTGGTGGCGCGCTTGAATCCGACGACCGGCGAGATTGAGAATTTGGAAGTGCTGTTCTTTTCAACGCGTCTCCTTCGTTCCGATCTATTCAACCTGCCCATCTCCGCTCAATTGCGAATTGCAGTATAATCTAAAGCTAACAAAGCATTGCAATGAGCGCAAAAAAAAGATTTATCCTCTGAATGCGAGGAAAAAGCCTAAGATTATTTCAAACTCCGTTTGGAAAAATATGCCGCTCTGTGGCGCGGTATCCGTGGAATCTGTGGAATCCGTGGTTAAAACTCCGCCACGGATTAAAGGATTTCACGGATTAACGAGAGTGCCAACATATTGTCGGTCGCAGCCCGATAACGGCATAGATGCTATGATTTCTAGGAAAGATGACTATGCAAAAGACCAGGCATGGCAATAAAGCCGGGGAAAAGGAATCGTTTCTCCAGCGCATTGTCGAAGTGTTTCTGCGCGGCAATCTTTCGATCATGCTGATCGCGATTTCACTGCTGGTCGGCGCGGTGGCGCTGATGGTGACGCCGCGCGAGGAAGAGCTGCAGATCGTTGTGCCGCTGGCGGACGTCTATGTCTTCGCGCCGGGCCTGTCCGCCGAGCAGATGGAGCGGCAGATCGCCACGCGCCTGGAAAAACTGCTCTATCAAATTGACGGCGTCGAATACGTCTATTCGATGTCCAAACCGGGCGCCGTGATCGCGACGGTGCGCTTCTACGTCGGCCAGAATCGTGAAAACTCGCTCGTAAAAATCTACAACAAGATGCAGTCGAACATGGACTTCGTCCCGGAGGACGTCACGGGATGGGTGATCAAGCCGATCGAGATTGACGACGTCCCGATCGTCAACGTGACGCTGTGGAGCGAAGACGAACAGCGCTATGACGACTACGCGCTGCGCCGGCTGGCCGAGGAAATTGAAACCCAACTGCAGTCGGTCAAGAACACGAACAAGATATTCACCGTCGGCGGAAGGCCGCGCGTCGTGCGAGTGGAGTTGGATCCCGAGGCGCTGGCGTCGCGCCAGACGTCGCCGCTCGAGGTGGCATGGGCCTTGGGCATCTCGAATCAGCGGCTGCCGTCAGGCGAGTTCGACCGCATGGACCAGTCGTTCCTGGTGGACGCGGGCAAGTTCATCGGGGGCGTCGAGGCGCTGCGCGATCTGGTTGTGGCGGTGATTGACGGCTCGCCCGTTTATCTCAAAGACGTGGTTCAGATCAAGGATGACCTTCCGCAGATCAAGGATAGTCCGGATGAGCGCGCCTCCTACACGTGGATCGGATTCGGTCCGTCGGAACGATTCGCGCCGAAGCAGAACTCCGGATCGCCGATACCTCCTTCCATGTATCCGGCGGTCCACGTCGCCGTGGCGAAGAAAAAGGGGACGAACGCCGTCTGGGTGGCCGAAGCAGTCGAGGCGAAATTATGGGAACTCGAGAAGACGCACATCCCCGACGGCGTTCATGCGCGCATCACGCGCAACTACGGCGAAACGGCGAACGACAAAGTCAATGAGCTGGTCGAGGGACTGGCCGTCGCCATCATTATCGTCATCGCGCTCATCATTTTCAGCCTGGGGTGGAAAGAGGCGTTCATCGTCGCCGTGGCCGTGCCAATCACGTTCGCGCTCACGCTTATCATCAACTACCTGTGCGGCTATACCGTCAACCGCGTGACGCTGTTTGCGCTGACGCTGGCGCTGGGGCTTGTCGTGGACGATCCGGTCGTGGACGTTGAAAATATTTACCGCCACTTCAAGATGCGCAAGGAGAGCCCGTTCCGTGCGGTCCTGACGGCGGTCAACGAGGTTCGTCCGCCGATCATCCTGGCGACGCTGGCCGTCATCTTTTCATTCATCCCGCTCTTCTTCATTTCGGGGATGATGGGCCCGTACATGGCGCCGATGGCCTTGAACGTCCCGCTTTCGATGCTGATGAGCATCGTTGTCGCGTTCACGATCACGCCGTGGATGTGCTATCACCTGCTCAAGAGCGATTATCATAAAGCGGCGGAGCATCAAGAGAAAGTGTGGACGGTCGAGAGTTCGCTCACCTATAAAGTCTATGCGCGCGTGCTGGCGCCGTTCCTGCGTTCGCGCGGAATGGCGTGGGGGCTGCTGGCGACGATGGCGGGACTCTTCCTTCTGGCCGGCTGGCTCGGGGCGGCGCGCCTGGTTCCGCTCAAGATGCTGCCGTTCGACAACAACAACGAATTTCAAATCGTCGTGGACATGCCCGAGGGAACGACGCTCGAACGCACGGACGCCGCGGCGCGCGCGCTGGCCGATCTTATGCGCGGCGTGCCGGAGGTCAAGGATTTTTGCGTCTATAGCGGGCTGGCCTCACCGATGGATTTCAACAGCATGGTGCGGCATTATTATCTGCGGCGCGGCGGCAATGTGGCGGACGTGCGCGTGAATCTGCTCAACAAGAAAGACCGCGCGGCGCAGTCGCACGAACTGGTCCTGCGGTTGCGCAAGGAACTGGAGGCGATCGCGCAGAAATGGAATGCGAACATCAAACTGGTCGAATCGCCGCCCGGGCCGCCGGTGATCGCGACGGTGACGGCGGAAGTCTATGGCGAGCCGGGCGTCCCCTATGAGCGGCTGCAGCTGGGCGCGCGCGTCGTAGCCGAGCGGCTGCGGCGCGAGATGATGGTGTGCGACGTGGATACGTCGGTCGAGGACGATCAGACGAAATGGATTTTCGAGCTCGATCAGGAAAAAGCGGCGCTATCGGGCGTCTCGTCCGAGGACGTGGCGAAAACCGTGCGGCTGGCGCTCAGCGGATATCCGGCGACGCGCATGCAGATTCCCGACGAGGCCAATCCGCTGGAGATCGTGTTGCGGCTGCCGCGCGCGGACCGGTCGTCCATCGAACGGCTCAAGGCGCTGTACATCAAGGGGCGGATGGGCATCACGCAGGTGCGCGAAGAGAGCGGTTTGCGCGCCGCCGGCGTGCCGCTCGTGCAACTGGGCGAAATCGGGACCTTTCGCGAAACCATCGAAGACAAGACAATCTATCACAAGAACCTCGAACGCGTGGCGTACGTCTTCACGGAAATGGCGGGACGCGCGCCGGCCGAGGCGATCGTGGATTCGATGGTTGACCTCAAGCCGGACGGCGAGTTCCTGGGGAAAGCCGTGGCGCCATCGAAAATCCAGCAAACTGCGCATCTTGGGCAAACGACCGAGAGCCTCAAATACGTCAATCAAACCGCCAAGCCAACGCCGTTGTGGGCGCGGACGTATTATCAAAACGGCGGCGGAATCGAATGGGCAATGCCGCACGGGACGCGCGTGGTCTGGAACGGCGAAGGGGAGTGGAAGATTACGCTCGATGTTTTCCGCGACCTCGGGATCGCGTTCGGGGCGGCGTGCCTCGCGATTTATCTGCTGCTCGTCTATCAGACCGGCTCCTACTTCATGCCGTTGATCCTGATGATTTCGATTCCGCTGACGTTGATTGGGATCATGCCGGGATTCTGGTTCCTGAACCAGCTCGGCGAAACGTTTGTGGGAGGATTCCCGAATCCGGTCTTCTTCACGGCCACAGCGATGATCGGCATGATCGCTCTCTCGGGCATCGCCGTGCGCAACGCGATCCTGCTCGTCGAGTTCGTGCATGAGGCGCTGAAAAAAGGCCGCTCGCTGCGCGACGCGCTGCTCGAATCAGGCGCGGTGCGGTTCCGGCCGATCTTCCTGACGGCGGGCGCGGCGATGCTGGCCGCCATCCCGATCACGCTCGATCCGATCTTTTCGGGATTGGCGTGGGCGTTGATTTTCGGGCTGTTCGTTTCGACGCTCTTCACGCTCCTGGTGATTCCGGTAACGTACGATCTCGTCTATCGCAACGTCGCCGGCCACGGCCTGGGGCAGGAAAATCTGGATGACGAAAATCCCGCGCGCGAGGGCGAGATCAAAGGCTCCAAGCGTCGCTGGGCCAGAAGCTTATTAAGAAAATACAGAAGAGGCGAGAACAAAAAGTAATGCGGCAGGAAGAAGCGCCAGCTTTTGGAGTAAGGTGGCTTGCCGCCTTCTTAATGGCGCATCAATAGCCTTGGCGCATAAAAGAAGGCGGCAAGCTACCTTACTCCAAAAGCTGGCGCTGTTCCCATCCGCATTAATGAACTACCTGAGGAGATAAACCGATGAAGATATTAACCAAAGCGCTTCAAGTGATCATTGGATTGGCGGTTTTGGCGTTTATTATTGTCTGGATGTCGGGAGGGCTTCATTCCAAGGTTATTGGCGTGCAAGCCTATCCCGAGACTCCGAAGCTGCCGGCGGGAACGGCGGTGAAGGAAGTTCACGCCGTCCGCAAAGAAGTCTTCGAAGAAGCTTCCGGTTCCGTCATTGCGTTGCGGCGGACGGCCATCTCGTCGCGGATCATGGCGACGATCAAGGCGGTCCACGTGCGCGCGGGCGATACGGTCAAGGAGGGCGACGTCCTGATTTCGCTGGATGACCGCGATCTTCAGGCGCGCAAGGAGCAGGCGCAAAGATCGCTCGAGGTGGCCGAGGCGCAACGCAAGGTGGCGGACTCGGAATATCAGCGGCGCAAGAAGCTGCTGGAAGAAAAAGTGATTTCGAAGAGCGAATTCGACCAGGCCACGAAAGATATGGAGGTGGCGGGGGGCGAAGTCGAGCGTTCGAAGAAAGCGCTCGAGGAAGCCGACGTGGCGCTGACGTATCCGCGCATCAAGTCGCCGGTCTCGGGGCGGATCGTGGACCGCCTTGCCGAGCCGGGCGACATGGCGGCGCCGGGAAAGCCGCTGCTGCAAATTTACGATCCGCGCGCGCTGCAACTGGAAGTGGGCGTGCGCGAGAGCCTGGCCAGCAGTCTGAGAGTGGGCCAGCCAATGCAGGCGCGGATAGACGCGCTAAAAACGAGCGCGACGCTCGAGGGCGTAGTCCAGGAAATCGTGCCGCAGTCGGAAGCCGGCTCGCGCGTTTTCCGCGTCAAAGCCGCCCTGCCCGAAGACCCGCGCCTCTATACCGGCATGTTTGGCCGCCTCATCATTCCAACCGGCCAGCGCCGCGCGTTGCTCATCCCTTCAAAAGCAGTCGAGGCAATCGGGCAGAATCGCTATGTTGTTGCTATGGATGAAAAGAACATCCCCACCCGCCGGATGGTAACGCTTGGACCGGAAGATGATGGCGCCGTGGAAGTTCTCAGCGGTCTGGAGGATGGAGAAAAAATCGCGGTCCCAAACTAAGCGCGCCATTCCAGCACGGGCGATTGAGCTTGTTTGAACCAAAATAGCGAGGCATGATCGCTGTGTGCCGCTGGAGAACATAGCATCAAGTTTTTCATCATTGGATTTAATCTTGTTTATGATATAAATCTGAATTCTAAGCAATGGCTACCAAGAGCATTAGTTTGGATGATTCATGAGTTACGTCAAAACAATCGTCTGCTTTGCAAATTCTCGAAAGATGAATGAACGCTGCATCGCAGGAAAGGAGCTGCAAAATAGCAGGCCAGGCGAATGGATACGGCCAGTGAGCGATCGAGCAACGCATGAAATCTCCAAAAGAGAAAGGCGCTATGAAAACGGACGTGAGCCTCAGTTGCTTGACATTATCAGAGTGCCATGCAGCCTGCACGACCCCATAGCCCATCAACATGAGAACCATATTATCGCTCCGGGCCGTTGGAAAAAGCTGGGACAGCTGACATGGAAAGCGATTGATGGCTGGCTTGATACTCCTGATACCCTATGGGGTCTGAAAGAAAAGAGCTACGGAGGCATCAATAATCGCGTGAGCGTAGGATGGCCGGATGGCACGTCGCTATATCTCATAGGCGTTGAGAGTTTGCAGATCATCGTTGAGCGCAATTTCATGTCTGAGTTTGCGCTCTGGGGCAAATTTGACTATCATGGCCAAAAGTATCGCTTGAGTATTACAGATCCAGTGATCGAGCGAATTTATTTTGCCAAATCAGAGGGGCAATATGAAATTACGCGCGCGGTTTTGTGCGTCAGCCTTGGCGATCTTTTCAAAGGTCACTATTACAAACTCATAGCCGGCGTGCTTTATGCGGAGCGGTTCAAATGAAATCCAAGCTCTATACCATCGGCCATTCAAATCACGCAATCGCCGCCTTTATCGAGCTGCTCCGGCAACATGGCATAACCGCGCTCGGCGACATCCGGTCGCATCCCTATAGCCGTTATGTGCCGCAGTATTCGCAATCCCAACTGAAGGCCGCGTTGGCCGGCGCCGGCATTGCTTATGTTTTTCTCGGCAAGGAACTGGGCGCGCGAAGCGACAATCCCGACTGCTATCGGGAAGGCAAGGTTCAGTATGATCGCTTAGCGCAGGAGCCTGGCTTCGCCGAAGGAATTCAGCGTGTAAAGGAAGGGATGCTTCGATATCGCATCGCATTGATGTGCGCCGAAAAAGACCCGCTCGATTGCCACCGCGCATTGCTGGTGGCGCGTCATCTTATTACGGCCGGCATTCCAATCTTTCACATACTTGCTGACGGGTCTCTGGAAAGCCATCAAGCAATGGAATCGCGCCTGCTTGCGGCGTGCAAATTGCCTGAAGGCGATCTATTTACGGATCGTGAAGAGTTTCTTGCCGAAGCATATTTGATCCAATGCGAGCGCGTCGCTTATCAGGATGAGACAATGGATCAGCTTGAGAAGGCAGCCGTCGCATGAAGATTTTTACCATCGGATTTACGAAGAAAAGCGCCGAGCAATTCTTCACCCGCCTCCAGCAACCAGGCCTTTTGCATCTTGTGGATGCGCGGCTCAACAATGTGTCACAGCTTGCGGGCTTCACCAAAAAGAACAATCTGGAGTTCTTTGTCCGCGAAATCTGCAAGATTGATTATGTTCACATGCCAGAGTTGGCGCCGACTCAAGACATTCTCGATGCCTATAAGAAAAATGGCGGCGATTGGCTGGAATATGAACAGCGATTTTTGGCTTTATTGAAGGCGCGACGGGTGGAGGCAACG
>JAPLSP010000262.1 GCA_026398575.1 Candidatus Sumerlaeota bacterium
TCAAGTCCTGGACTGCGCCTTCGATCCGTGGCTCGCTCGCCTCCCAATTCGAAACCATCCTGGACCTGCTCAAAGACGTGAAGGTTGACGAACCCATCGAACTGGTCCTGCCCGATCTGATCCGCCTTGTTGGCGCCGAAACCGCCGAACGCCTCATCGCCAAGGCAGTACGAACCCCAAGCGTGCGGCTGACGCTGCGCGCCCAAGGCGCCACGGTTGATCTGACCCGCCGCCTGATGCTGGAGGCCATAGACAGCATTACGAAGCCGAATTGGGATTTGGCGGAAGCGCCCGAGGGCGTCGCGCTCTACGAGGCCATGCGCAAACGCTTCCCACGTGTTACGCACGAACAAAGCGAAGCCGCGCGTAAACGCCGCGAAGCCATCGCCAAGTCGCCGGTGGGTGGCATGGTTGACAGCTCGCAGCTCGAACGGTCCGAGGATGCTGATAAGCAGAAGAACAGAGACAGCGCAGAGGCCGACTGCGCTTACCTGTTGTATCTGATCGCAGAGGGGCGGCGCGATGAGGCCACTTCGCTGGCCTTGGACTTAAGCGAGTCCGCGGGGTCTTATTATCTACGGTCTCTCAGCAAGCGCTATTCCGGCGGCCGGTTGGTTGAATTGCGAGATTTCCTTGCCGCGCTGCTGAAAAAAAAGCCCGAGCTGGAATTCTGGGATGGCTACATTGAGATGGCGCAAAAAACGGGCCGCGCTCAGGAAGCCATCTTTCTGCTGCAAGAGGCAATGAAATCCGTCAGGGAAAAATCCGGCAAGGAATCCTATGCCATGAGCCGATTGCGAGATAGTCTTATCACACTCCTGCTTGCGCAGGACCGCGTCGAGGAGGCGGTTGCTCTGATTCGCGAGAAGGCGTCTGCGCAAACGGGAGATGACTCGCATCGCTATAAGCGTTTGCTGAATCTGGGGGATGTCTTGCAAAGACCTGCATGGGTTAAAGAGGCATTTCCATATTGCGGAAGGCTCTTTTACAGCGGGGCCAAAGAGGAGTTGTATGAAGATGAAATGCCGATTGCCTGGCGCGCCGGTCTTGCCGCTGACATCGAAACCACCGTCTCCCAATTGCTTTTTAAATCCATAAAAGATGCCAAGCGATCCCATACCAAACCGGAGGAATTCGGGCCATATGACGACGCGCTTAAGCAACTGATCATGATTTATGATGCCGCTGGACGAAGCGCCGACGTGCTGATGCTCTTGGCGCGCGCGCCCTGGTGGAACCAAAAAGATCTGAATGAGATTTCATCGAATAAAGGATTTCTCGCCGCCGCGGCGCGCGCTCTGGCCGCAGCTGGACGCAAAGACGAAGCTGCGCGCATTCTGAAGTCTGTAATCTATGATTATCCCGGTTACGATCCGGCCTACCAGACGCTCGCCGACTTTTCTGGTCCGGACTTAATCCCCTGGCTCGATGAACTCTTGCGTCGCCGTCCGTTTGAGGAACGACCGTTGATATGGAAGGCGTATATCCTGCTCAAGGCCCGCCGCCTTGACGAAGCGGAAAAGGCCGCCCGCGAAGCGCTCAAGATAGATCCCACCGACGGCGAACAGCCAACCGGCGATCGCGCGCGCGCTTACGCCGTGCTAGCTGATATCCTAACCGCGCGCGGAAATAATAATGAGGCGGCGAATTTCCGCAAGGTTGTCGAAGCGGTGCGCGAAGGCGAAAAAGGCGATGCGCTGGCTGGCGCAGGCCTGATGAAGCGCGCCCGCGCATCCTATGAAAAATCGCAGAACACGTTCGCTGACGCTTACTGTGTGCTCTGGCGGCTGGCGCAGCGGATGCAGGATGAAGGCGATCCGGAGGGCGCGCGCAAATACTACCGCCAAGCCTTCGAGCGAATGCCCGGTCAGTTTGGGCGCATAACGCAACGGCGCTCCGGTTGCGAGAACTTCTTTGACGACAGGGGCAAGCGATCCCTGGCCGAAGAAGTCCTCCTCAAGGCCGCGCAGGCGAATTCCAATCAGCCTCAGCTATACTACCTTATCGGCCAGCTGCGCGAGAAGCAAATGCGCAACGAAGAGGCCTATGCAGCCTATCGCCGGGCCGTTGATCTCGATCCTGAGTATGTGGACGCATGGCGCGCTCTCTTCGACATCGCTTCGAAGGCCTTCCTGACGCGTGCGGAGCAGGACGCCATTGCTCTGCGGCTATTGGCGCTCGACCCGTTTGGCCCCCGCATATTCTATGCCTATCGCGACTTCCGCAATGACCTGCTTTATGAAATCGCCGATCTTAAAGGATTATGGCGCGTAACGAGCGACAATCGCCGCCTGGCTGTCCTGCGCCCAAAAAGCCTGCTTTCGCTTCCGGCCGCCAAAGCGCGCTTGGATGCCCTCGAAGCAAAACGGAAAGGAGAAGGCCGCAGCAATGATCACGAGGAGGACGAGACCGACAGCGCTAATCCTCGCGAATATGGCGATCTGGCAAAACCCGGTGATGTGCTGAAAAGAACTCAAATTGTGGAAATGCTTCAAATGCTCATGGGAGAACGAGCAGACCTGCGTCGTTCCTATTTCTCGGATGATCTCCGGCTAAACGCATTCTATCCTGCCAACATGGTCTCTCCCGCTGCTGTCAATACCTGGAACCGATATTTTTAGCGAGGCGCTGAATTCCAACAGACGATGGCGCTTGAGAGCGCGTAATATCTGTCCGCGCATCCAGCGAACGGATAAGCGCTATTGATTCATCCTCGACCAGACAGACGGCGCTGCTCCAGCGGGCGGCGCAAGTCCAAGCGCTTCCAGAGCCGAGGCCGCTACGGTCGTGATTGGAATAGGATCTTCAATCACTCGCGCCGCCGAGACACCCGGTCCCAGCGCCAGCATCCACGTCCGGCGGCAGCCTTCGTCGGCGCCGGTGTTGGTGTAGAAATCGCTATGGTGCACGTATCCCAGACCTGCGCTGGTTTCCAGTTCGCGGCCATGATCCGGTAGAATCAGGATCAAGGTCTGATCGCGATAGGCCTGCAATGACTGCGCGGCTTCCCATAATTTCCAGGTAAGCGCGTCCGTTCGGGCGATGGCGTCGGTATAGCGCGACCAGGAACCGTAGTGCGCGCAGTCAATCTCTCCCAAACACACCGCGATCACATCCGGCGCATGTGTCTTCATGCACGCAATGGCGCAGTCGGCGAGGAAGGCGTCGTGGCTTGTCGAACCCGAGCCAGACTTCCAGTCTGAGAATTGTTTTTCCATGAAGGCGCGGGCAGCATTCGACCGCAATCCATCCAGCGAAATCCGGCTGGCGGAGCGGGCCAGCGCGGCGCAGGAGCGCGCAGCGTTGCGGCCCGCTTCCTCGGTTCCAACGGCAGCGGCTTCGGCCATCAAGCGATCCATCTCCTCGGCGGCGGCGCGCGGTATGGTGGGCGGCATTGCGACATTGGCGGCAAACCGCGCGCCATAGCCTGCGGCGGAGCTTTCTCCCGCTTTGGCGAGGATCGAGGCATAAACAAACGCCCATGCTTTCAGATCGCTGGCGCTGGCGGCGCGGCGATAGACTTCAAAAATCGTCGGATGCGCCACAGGCTTGGTCCAATCCAGATCGTCCCATTCCCAATGGCCGGTCATCATTGAGCCGGTGGAATTGGAATGCACGACGCGCCCTTCCACGCGCATATTGGTGAACAGCGCGCCGCGCGGAACCAGATCGTTCCATAGATGTGGAATAAAGGCGTGTTTGGGATCGCCGATGGATTCGCTGGAGCGCGTCCCGCCGCCGAATTGCACAATCAGCAGTTTGCGCGCCCGCCGCGAGGTTTGATTTTTTCCAGAGCCGCAATCCCCGATTCCCTGTCTCGCTCCGGCAAAACGGCATCCCACTGCGGTCGCAAACAATGACGACGCGCTGGCAGTGTACGCGCATTTGAGAAACAATCGGCGGTTCATTTGAGCACTCCTGCCGTCATCAACCGGGATAAAGAGGAGAGTTGATTCCTGCGGATAGGAGCGGCGCCAGCATTTGGAGTGCGGTTGCTTGCTGCCGCTTTAGCTACGCCAATCCTATAAATCATCGAAGCTAAAGCGGCAGCAAGCAACCGCACTCCAAATGCTGGCGCCGCTTCTGAGCGCATTGCTTTCGTCCCTTAGGCAAAAAATGCGTGATCGCAATTCTGAGTCAGAGCGCTTGGCGCGCGCTCACTTCTTCGGCGTCTTCACTGCGTTATTCCAATCCTCCGCTTTCACGCCAATGAAAAACTCGCCCGTTTTTTCCGTCAAGGTGGCGCCATAAGAGCGCATCTGAGGCATGGGCGCCGAAGACCGCAGCGCTATCCCTTCAGTCCCAGATTTGGCTGGCGCGGCGGCATCCAGGAGTTGGAGCGGGATTGGAGCGGCGGGCGCGACTCCCTCCGGCGCGGTGACCGTGAGGTTGATCGGGCCGAAGGAATCCCAGAATGACGCAGGATGTAACACATAAGCCACCTGATAACTCTCCGGCATGGCAGTATCGCGATATGCATATTGGCTGTACGAAACCGCGACGGTACGCGTGGCGCCGGCAGGGAACGCGACGCGATAGTATAGGATATTCATGGGCGCAAAGGTGAAGACCACCGGCAGATTTTTCAGGGTCGCCTTCCAGGATGCTTTTTGTTCCGCCGTAAACAACTTGTTTGCGTCCAGATAATCCATGCGCGCATAAACCGTCACATCCGAGTCGCTATAGTCGCGCCCCAGTGTCGCGGTTGTCGCGGTGAATTCGCGCGGGCGTATCTTGCCGGTCTGAAGATCAACGGAGCGTTCGCGCACGTCGCCGCCCCAGGCTTTGAAAATTTCCTCGTATGCTGAGAGGCCGGCAGGATCGAATTTTCCGGCCAGGAGCGTCAACCATTGCGTGGCTTTTTGCTCGCCAATGGCGGCGGTTGCCCAATTGGCTTCGGTTATCGCCTCGCGCAGGGAGGCGTCTCTATCCCAAGATATCGCTCCGAATGGCGCCAGCGGACGGGCGGATTTCGCGGCGGCGCCGGCAGGGGCGGGAGCGCAGGAGCTCGCTTCCGGAGGGCAGAGCGCCGCGAACTCCTGCATCAGCGCCGCTTCGCCTTCTGTCCATTTCAAGGTACGGGTCAGATAGCCGGCCAATGCTGTGCGGGCCGGTTCGCGTTTTTCGCCCGACGCGGTTTGCGCGTCTTCAAAAAGGCGCCGCAGTTCGGCATTGTCCTTCAGCGTCTGACTGATGGCGCCCATCGCTTTGCGCCGCAGCAGGCCGTAGATTCCGGAATTGGAAATGACGATGGGAGAAACATTTTCTTTGCCGTCCAACTGAATCCTGACATCCGGAGTTGCTACCATTGCATACGGATTCATATATATGCCGCGCAGAATCGGGAAACCGAATTCCATCTGTATGGCCTCGGAGGTGGGATTCGCGATGAGATACGAGGCAGTCACATTGACTTTCGGCGGAACGGATGGGCCGCCGGGATTGCGCGCCATGAAGGAATCCGGAGTAAAACGAATGTCCAGGTCTTCCTTGATGACTTGTAGGCGCGTTTCTCGCGCGGGCTTGAGATCGGGATCCAGCCGGGCCAGCACGCCTTTGGCCGCCGGATCGCCTTGCGGCGATTTGATAAGAAATGGTCCGCCATTGGCCTGAGCGGTAGAGGCGGGATGCCACGCCGCCACTGCAATCAGCGCAATGAAGACGCCAAATCTCCCGAGCCAATTCGGAAGCATCCATCCGAGTATTGCGCGCCGATTGTGGATGAATCGTTGGGGCGGGTCTGCTGTCGCAGTCGTAGGCATCACAGGCGCTTTCCGTTGAGAGGCGCATTTGTCGGTCATGATATTCTCCTCCCTGAAGTTTGTTGGCGCGCGAAAGTGAGACATTCGGCGCGCTGCGAAAACAACTAACAAATCCCGCCATGCCAGTGGTCAGATTAGAGTAAAAGAAATGTAAATAAGTTGTCAGCCAAACTGGACTTCGCACTACGCTTCAGGGTGCGCTTGCGGCGCAGCTGCTCAATAGGCATGCGACCTTTGTCGTTGGGCGATGAAAATCAGTATCTATCCAGATTG
>JAPLSP010000736.1 GCA_026398575.1 Candidatus Sumerlaeota bacterium
CAAAAAAGTTATCAAAAAAATATTTAGGTCATAATATGTAAATTCAATTAATGCAATGGTTTAAGTTTAAGTTTTATGCATGAAAATTTCCTTTACTTGCCCTGTTTTATGGCATGAGCATTGCGTATAAGAATGCGCGCATATAGTGTTTGAACATAGAGTTTGATGAAAAACATGCAAAGGATAGTGGCGGCATTTCATGAGCGCGATCGGGGGGATATATAACACGGATGGATGTCCGGTAAGCGCCGCGAGCCTGAATCGCATGATGGAAGCAATGGCCCGGCGCGGTCCTGATGGCGGCGGGATTTGGAGGAATGAGACGGTCGGCCTCGGACATCGGATGTTCCATGAAACGCCCGAGTCGCTTCATGAACAGCAGCCATTCGAAAATACGGAGATGCAACTGGTCGTCACGGCGGACGCCAGGATTGACAATCGCGATGAACTGATACGGCTGCTGGGTTTGGCGGGGAATGAGGCGTCGCGGATCCCGGACAGCCAATTGATTCTGATGTCCTATGCTAAATGGAGCGAAGGCTGTGTAGAGCGACTTATAGGAGACTTTGCATTTGCGATTTGGGATGGACGGCAGCGCAGTCTTTTTCTTGCTAGGGACGTTTTCGGCATAAAGCCCATTTATTATTTTTTCAATGGAGCCAGGTTTGTTTTTGCGTCTGAGATCCGGGGTATTTTGGCCTTGGACAACATCCCGCGCGATCTCAATGAGGAGATGATAGCCAGTTACCTTGCGCTGCATCTCAGAGAAGAGGAAATCACTTTTTACAAGAACATATCGAGACTGCCTCAAGCTCATGCATTGCGAGTGGAGCGACAAGGAATACGTTTACGGCGCTACTGGCAGCCTGATCCCAAGCGCGAGGCGCAATTCAAGTCAGACGCTGATTACGCCGATGTTTTTAGGGAGACTTTTGCCGAAGCCGTGCGTTGCCGTTTGCGCAGCGCGTTTCCAGTGGGAGCGATGCTCAGCGGCGGGTTGGATTCCTCCTCGATCACGTGCATGGGCAGGAATTTGCTGGCTCAGGAGGGACGGGGAAGAAGGCTGAAAACATTTTCAGCCATTTTCAATAATCTGCCGCAGGTTGATGAGCGGCGCTATTTCAACACAGTGGTTGCGGCAGGAGGGATAGAGTCGCATTTGGCGCCCATGGATGAGTGTGGCCCCTATGAATCGTATCTGAAGGGCAGCCAATTAGAGGAAACTCCATACCTGGGCATGACGTATTATATGCACTGGGGATTGCATCGCAAGTTGCAGGAGCAGGGGATCAGGATTGTCTTGGATGGACATGGAGGGGATGACACAGCCTGTCATGGGAGTTTTTATCTGACGGAACTCGCCTTGCGCGGGCGTTTCATAAGGTGGATGAAGGAAAGCCGCGCTTATGCGAAAATGCAAGGCGTGCCACTGCGCAGAATATTATGGCGTTACGGATTACGCCGTTGGATTCCATCATCTGTTCTTTCGCTGTGGCGGCGTATGAGGCGCAAGGAAAATGGCGCGGATATTCTAAGTGATTTTCCAATTTCGGAGGATTTGCTGAAGCGCGTCAATCTGAGAGAACGCGTAAAGGATTTTAACGTTTCTGAAAATCGAACTTCCACTTTGCGCGAGGAGCAGGCGCGGTCGTTTGCCAACGGATATGAGGCGTTTGTCTTTGAATCGCTGGACAAGCTATCTTACGGATTTTCGCTGGCGACGCGTTATCCCTTTTATGACCGGCGGCTGGTGGAATTATGTCTGTCAATGCCTCCGGAACAAAAGCTTTGCAGCGGCTGGGGGCGCATGATTTTGCGGAGGTCCATGGAGGGAGTATTGCCGGCAGAGATTCAGAGACGCAAAGACAAGTCAGATCTTTCACCGCATTTTTATGATCGCATACGGAACAAGGAACAACAGCTTATTTTGCAAAAGCTGGAACAATTTTCTGGATTGATTGAAGGATATGTGAATCTCAGGCGCTTGCAGAAGCTCTGCGACGAGCTTTTTATCAGCGCGAATCATGTGCAAAGGCATTGGAGATCTGTTTGGCCGGCGTTGACATTGGGCGTTTGGCTTATGGAGAACAGAGACCGAAGCGCGCAAGGAAAAGCAGCATGATTGCTTTTTGAGATGTTGGGTGTTAGATGGGTGCTTGTGAAAGATTTATTTACGCGCTATTCCAAAGAGAAGCCAAATGAAAACAAAGAAGAAATATATTGAGCCCCAGCTCAGATTATATGGAACTGTGTGGGAAATGACACATGGCAAGACATACGGTATTAGTGATATGTCTCATAATAGCCAAGTCAATAATGTAGGCAGCGGTATTGAAGGACCAGGTCCGGCTTGGCCTCCACCTAGTGAGGGAAAAAAATAAACAAGATTTGATCTTGGCTGCGTATGTGATATGATTTCTGTATCCTTTGGTCGAATTTTGTTCGGTACAGGCAGCTGAGGCAAAGCGAAAGCATCCTGCGGCGCGTGAATAACGCAGCAATGAACGGTCAATACTGATTTGATGGAAATCCTGCAACACAAAAGAGAAGAGACAATCTCAATCACTGTGCTCAGACGGCGCATAGGGCAGTCTGCTCGCGGCGAGTTTGGGCAGCGGCGGCAGCTTTCCGCCGCCGATATGACAGGCCAGCGCATCGCGGATCGTTTCAATCGGATCGTGTCCACGCAGTTTCAGCGTACAATACACCGACATCAGCGCGGCCTGGGCTTGCGCGCCGTGGTTGCTTGTGTTGTGAAACGAGCTCTTTCCCGAAATGACCGCAGGGCGAATTTCGCGTTTGGTCCGGTTGTTGTCAGAGGGCACAGCCGGATCGTGCAAAAACCGCAACAGCGCTTCGCGGTAGCGCTTCAGCCATTTAAGGTGCGTGCCTTGAAACATCTCGCCGAGAAATTCGTTTACGACGGCCGAGCCGCGGCTCGGGGCGACATGATAGCAGGTCAGCGTCGGGCTGGTGAAACACCACAGCCGATGCGTCCTGCTATTGGCGCGCCAGCCGGTTTCGTCCGCGTTCAGGACGGCGCTGTCTTTGGCCTGCGCGGCGATCTGGACGTGCCAAGTCCGCAGGATATCCGCCAGCCGTCGCCACATATCGCACAGGCCGCCCTCCCTCACCGGGAAATGGAAAAGCGAGTTCAGCACGCTGACGACTTGCGAGAAACGCGCCATATTTCTGAGGGAATTCGCCATTCTCAGTCAACGCGTGAGACAATTTGGGGTAAAGCCAAAATGAGGCTTTCATAAAACCTATGCGGCATAAGATTTCACCGATTCCGCGAAAGGCTCAGGAGGTATACGAAACCGCATTTTTTTTCTTGTCTTGGCAACGAATTATGCCGATAATAAAAGCGTAGCTTATTAACTGAGGTAGTCATGCTGCATAGATAATCCTGATTTATCAGGAGATGTGAAAAGACATGGTGTGAAGTTTGTGGTTTGCGTCTTTTCGACGGAGCAATGCGTCGGGTTGCGGGTTGGATGTTTGCTTCGATGGGTGAGCTTCAGTACGAGGCTCTTTTGTTCGGCGTGCTGCAACTTGTGGGGAGGCGCGTACGCTTGTTTCAGCCAAATGAAGACGGACAAAAATCTTGCAGACAATATTCCGTTCCGAGCATGACTTTTTATGTCGTGATCATAATTAAGACATAGGATCATTAATGAACAATCCAGAGGATAAAGAAATCCAAAAGTATGACCCTCGTCTCCCTCAGATACCTGGGGGCGGGCAGATGGTTTGGATTCCGGCCGGCTACGAGCTGAGCACAGAAGCCCCCGCTCAGCAAAAGGAATCGCATCTGTGGGATTATATTTGGCTCGTCTGGCGCGGGCGGCGGCTGGTGATGCTGACCCTGCTTGTCTGCGTGTCCATCGCGTTTGTGATCAATTATCGGGCGATTCCGATCTATGAGGCCGTTGCCAAGGTCCAGATCGTGCCGCAATCTCCCCGCGTCTTCAACATGACAAGTGCGGATAGCTTCGAGCCGATGATCGCCGCATCGGGCCAGAATCTCATCAACACCCAACTCCAAGTGCTTAAGAGCCGAAATCTGGCCCAACAAGCTTTGGAGGAGCTCAATCCTTCCATAAATCAGAACCAAGAGCCGGAAAAGACCGAGCCTGCGGATTCGCCAAAGACATCTATGTCTTCTGTTCTGGACCGCATCCAGTCTTTCATCGCCCAGATTAGCGGACCACAATCGGTGAAGACGGAGGATTTGACCAGCCAGACAATGGCCATTCTGCGCGTGGACTCCTTCCGGAGCGCCTATTCGGTTATGTCCGTACCCAATAGCGACATCATCGAAGTCCGATTCCGTAGCAGCAACCCCGGTTTTTGCGCGAAAGCCGTCAACATCATTTGCGACACCTACATGCGTGTGAGCTACGAGACCAAAACCAACACGTATGAATATGCCGGCAAATGGATAGACCAGAAACTCTATGAAGTTAAGGCTAGCTTGGAAAAGGCAGAGGAGGCCCTGCACGAATACAGCGCAGGTCAGGATGCCCTCGCCTTGGCGGCAAGCGGTGAGAAGTCCGCCTCCAATTTTGAGTCGTTGCAGCAGGAAGTGATTCAGGCAGAAAGGGAACTGCACTTCAAGCAGTTACAGCTCGAGGCGCTCCGGAAAGGGCGCGCGGACGATTTGAACAGCACCGGTTCCTCCAGCAATGCGCGCGTTGCCGCTCTGCAGACCGAGCTCGACGGACTGAATTTCCAGCCCCCATTCGATATCGAAAAGAATCCGCGATTGTCTTCCTTGAAATCTGAGATTGAAAAACGTCAGCTCTCCTATGATGAGGCGCTTCAGAAATTCGGGCCTGAAATGGAGGAAGTAAAAACGCTGAAGGCCTCGATCGCACAATTGGAAGCACGATTTACAACGCAGTCCATAGAAGAAAAGACACGGCTGGAAACGCAGACGAAGGATAATATTGCCCGCCTTGAATTGCAGATCAAAAGTCTGAAGGACACCGAGACGAGCCGAACGCTGTCCGAGGCGCAGTATGCGTATGACCAGGTCAAGCTGCATTACGATTATCTTAAGCAGTTTCTGGATCAGCAAACCTCACAGCAGCTCGGCCTCCGGCAGCGTCTCATCAGATACAACATCCTCAAGCGCGAGGCAGAGATTAATAAGGACATATACAACAGTCTCCTCCAGCGCTCGCGCGAGATGGCGCTGACGTCGAGTCTGAAGGCCAGCGGCGTGTCGGTGGTCGAGCGCGCCTCGCCGCCCCTGAGTCCAAGCTATCCCAACAAGCAGCGCACGATTCTCATGGGAGTGTTCCTGGGATTATGCCTTGGGATCGGTTTGATCTTCTTCCGCGAATATATGAATACCACTGTTCGTGGCGCCACGGATATCGCGCATATGGGCCAAATGGCCACGCTGGGATTTTTGCCGCATGTTGACCTGCGCGGCGCTCCGAAGGGCCGACGGGTATGGCCGGAAATTTTCTCCGCAAAAGAGCCTGCGTCCGATTTCGCGGAGAACGTCCGGCAGCTTCGCACGGCTGTTCAATATTCCCAAGCCGGTCACACGCCGAAGACCATTCTGGTCACCAGCTCCATGCCCATGGAAGGCAAGACGACGGTTGCCGCTAACCTGGCCATTGTCCTCGCCCAGAGCGGACGCCGCACCATCCTGATGGATGCTGATCTTAAGAAGCCATCCATCCATAAGTTCTTCGACGCCAGCCGGGAAAACGGCTTGAGCGACATCCTGACGGGAAAGATGAATGGGAAGCTGAGCTCGTTCCTGGTCAAGACAGACGTGGATAATCTTTACGTTCTTCCCAGCGGCGCCCGCCCCCCCAATCCGGTTGACCTTCTGGACTCAGATGTGATGCGCCGCCTGCTTGCCTCGCTGGGCCGGTATTTCGACCACATCATCCTCGACACGCCGCCGACGTTGGACCTGGCCGACACCGGAGTGCTCTTTCGGCATGTGGACGGGGTGATCGTTGTCGTGAAGCCCGGAAATACTCCACGGAGCGCCCTCATTCGAGTGCGGGAAAAGATTCACAAATTCGGCGGACACCTCTTGGGCGTAGTCCTGAATAACCGCAAGCCCCGCAAGCGCAAACGGTACGGGTACGAATTATGGGTATGGAGTCGCGCCCGGTACGACGGCAACGCGGGACATGGCCAAGCCCGTGGATGTACTGGAAGCAAGCAAAACGTCGCTGACTGACGAAAATCTTTAAGAGGCGCTCTTCACGCGCATATTAGGGCGGATGGACTGGAAGGCGGATCTGTGTACAAACTGGATAAAAAAGAATTGGAGTATCGCCTGAAGATGCGGGGGAAATATCCCGAAGGTCAGCGCTGGTATGCCGCTATGGCACACATCGGCCGCGAAAAACACGTATTGAATTTCATTCAAGACGAGCTTACTGACCAAGGAGTGGGTGACGCCTTTCTCCCCATTGTCGAACCGGGTGTCCTGACGCCGTATCTTGAAGCCGGGGCGCGGTCCCGCTTCCTCTTTCGCTCGTATCTTTTCCTGCAATGCGCAATGACCGACTCCATCTATTCAGCGATTTGCGAACATCCTTCTGTCTTCCAGATTCTTGGACGCGCCTACCGGATTCCTTCTGACCTCGACGATGGAGAGGTCAGGAATCTGAGGCAGATCCTCCGGGCTGAGTGCAATCCGGAACTGGTCTCGCGCAGTCATATCGGCGAAGAAGCCGAGATTGTGGCCGGCCTCATGGCGGGAATACGCGGACGCGTTCTCTACGTCAGCGCGAAGGAAGTCAAACTCGAGGTGTCCTTCTCGTTCTTCAACGGTCAGAACGCCGTTGCCGTGGTCGTTCCGCGCGTTTGCGTGCGGATCATGACGGGCAGTCATCAAAACAACAGAGTGGGGGAACTGTGCTATGCATGAATCGAATGCGCATGACCGCCAAGCAGACAAGGCCTTTATAGAACAGATGCGACACAAGCGCCTGTTCGTGGCGCTCCTTGCCGCCTTCGCGCTCTTCTTTTTTAACGGATGCACCTATATCCTATTTCCGAGTAACGTTCGTCCGTACAATCCAGCCCAACAACCCGATCGCTCCCAGGAAGCCATGGCCGCCGTCGCGCTGGCCCAAGAACTCCGCCAGACGATATCCGAAGATGCTTATATCTATCGCATTCATCCCACCGATGTCGTCGAAATCAAGGTCATGGATTACGAGAAATTCAATCTGACCACGCGCGTGGGCATCAGCGGCAAGATCAACTTCTACCCCTTGGGCGAAATCCAGGCAGCGGGTCTGACGCAAGTCCAACTGGAAACAGCCATCAAGAAGGGATTGGAAGGGAAGTATCTCAAGAACCCCAATGTCATCGTGACCGTCAGCGAGGCTAAATCCCAGAATATCACCGTCCTCGGCGAAGTGCACTCGCCTGGCAAGCAGGCCATCTGGGGCGAGGTCACCCTGCTCGATGTCCTCGCACAGGCTGGAGGGGTGAACCCAACCGCCAGCAACATCGCCTACCTCACCCGCGCGAATACCAAGGGCGCCGGGGCCGTCGCGCAGCTGATGGCGGAAAATAAACTGACTAGCAGTACGGTTGCTGGTGGGGCCGCCAGCACGACTGCTGGCGTGGCGGCGGAGAGAATCAAGTCCGCCGCCCCCATCACTACTGAGTCGCTCTTCGCGCAGACAAAGGTCTTCCGCATTTACCTGGCAGGGCTTCTGCAGCGCGGTGAACGCGACTGGGACATCCCGCTTCAGCCCGGCGATGTCCTCAACTTCCCCCCGGCTGGCTTCGTCCACGTCTCCGGGTCAGGCATTGAGAAGCCGGGCACATATCCGCTCGCCTTCCAGCCTAAAACTCTGTCTCAGATTATTGATGAGGCGGGAGGCATTACCATGGGAGCGGACCGCAGAATTATCATCGGCCGCCCCTTTGCCAAAGATAGCAACAAACTCGATCTCTTTTGGATCAACATTAGACAGGCCCGCAAGGATGCGCAATACGATATCGCCATAGAGCCGGGGGATCGCATCGCCGTAATCCCCTCTCCCATCATGCAAACCGTTTCGGCGATCCAGGAGTTCGCAAAGGGATTGGCTTTCGGATATAGCCCGAAGAAGTTTCCGGAATGGAGCACAGGATTTGGGACGAACACGGGAACTGCTCGGCCGTACTAAATTCATGCAGTCTGTGCAAGTCCGTGCAAGTCTGTGCCAGTCCGTTCCAGTCCGTGCAAGTCCGTGCCAGTCTGTGCAAGAATGGCAAGTTCGTATTGAGCGTGTCGCGCAGTCATCTGAAAAATTCCCGGCTTAATTCCCTGCTTCAATCATGGCAGGAATTGGCAAGGGGCGAAGCCTAAGCAGAATTCTTAAGGAAATCGTGGTGGAAACAGGCGCTGCTGCCAAAGGATTTGAATCAGTTAGGGTTAGGCGTATAACGATGAAGTCACCACAGAGACACCGAGGCACAGAGAAATTCACAAAGAGCATTTTTCATGCATTAATGGATGCATTTCTCTGTGCCTCGGTGTCTCTGTGGTGACTTTATTACAATTGGCTAAAGGATTACTGTTTGTGCAATCGTTATAAGTCTTCTGGCTGTATCTATTTCAATAGCTTGGTATTATACTCCATGCAATTTTGCATCCCATTCAGGGGCTCCAAAAATGCGAATATGCAAAGCCTCTGCAACAAATAGTCTTTGCATATTCCGCGGCCAATTTCATTTTTGGAAGGGCATGTCCCGAAAGAGAAAACTCATCGTATTCCTGATCGCATTCGCCCTAACCCTGATTCTGATGGCCTTTCTCGCGTGGTGGTGGATGTATACCCACCCTTATATGATCACCCGCTTCCTTGAGAACTCACAGCCGCCTGAAAAAGTTGATCTCATTGTTGTTATCAGTGGCGATGACATCCCCCGTCTCGCCAAAGCGGCAGAGCTCTACAAGTCAGGCTATGCGCCCAAAGTTCTTCTGTCAGATTTCGACTGCAGGCAAGTGCATCAATTCTCTACAGTGAATTTGATTCCCTATGACGATCTCATTGTCACGACAGGAGGCTCTGGCACAATTGGCAACGCCACCTATTCCGCTCCGCAGATTCGTGCCTGTGGCGCCCGGTCCGTCATCCTCGTCACCTCATGGTACCATTCGCATCGTGCGCTCCAGACATTCCGCCACGTCATGCCCGATGTCCGTTTCATCTCGGTCCCCACGCGCCGCGCTTCCTGGCCCGTGACCCGCGAAGCGCTCAATCTCGAATTTCGGAAACTCTGTTACTACGCCATCGCATACCGGATTTCGCCATTTTGAAAAGGGCTGACTTTCTGATCTCATGAAAAAGAAAATCTCCTTCATCTTTGGAACGCGGCCCGAGGCAATCAAGCTTTGCCCTTTGATCCTCGCCATGCGGGATCACCCCGATCTTGAGCCGCATGTATGCGTTACCGGCCAGCACCGCCAAATGCTGGACCAAGTGCTGGAAGTCTTTGGCATTGCCCCCGATGTCGATCTCGCCCTGATGCGGCATAATCAGACTTTGGGTGAACTGACCTCGCGAGCCATCGCCGCGATTGATGCATATTTGGGTGAACACAAGCCCGGCATGATATTGGTTCAGGGCGATACGACCACCGTCTTCTGTGCCGCGCTCTGTGCTTTCTACCACAAGATACCTGTCGGCCATGTCGAAGCCGGTCTGCGCACCTGGAACAAGCATTCCCCCTTCCCCGAAGAAATGAACCGCGTTCTGGCCACGCGCTTGGCGGATCTCCATTTTGCGCCAACCAATACTTCGCGTGATAATTTGTTGAAAGAAGGCGTCCCGGCGGATCGCATTTTTGTCACGGGCAACACGGTGATTGATGCTTTGTTCATTGCCCTGAAGAAGATCAAGGCCAATCCACCCGATATTCCTGGCTTGCCACAGCATCTGATGAATGGTAGTTCGGACAAGCCTTTGGTTCTGATCACTGGCCATCGCCGTGAAAACTTTGGCGGAGGATTTGAAAACATCTGCCACGCGATCGCCGAACTGGCCCGTCGTTTCCCAGACGCCCATTTTGTTTATCCCGTCCACCTCAATCCCAACGTCCGGGAACCGGTCGCCCGCATTCTCGGACAAATAAAGAATGACCCATCCACAATCCACACTCCGCAATCCGCACTCCGCAATCCGCAATCCACAACCACGAACGTCCACCTGATTGATCCACTCAGCTATCTTCCTTTCGTCGCCATGATGAATCGTGCAACGCTAGTTCTGACCGATTCGGGCGGCGTGCAAGAGGAGGCCCCCAGTCTGGGCAAGCCGGTATTGGTCATGCGCGATACGACCGAGCGCCCCGAGGCTGTCGAGATGGGCACGGTCAAGCTGGTCGGCACCGACGCGGAAGCCATTATCGGCAACGTCTCCACACTGCTAACCGACCGCGCCGCCTACGACGCCATGGCCAATGCCGTCAATCCTTACGGCGATGGTCAATCCGTTGGCCGGATTATCGCCATCTGCGCCCAGAACTTGGCTGGAAAGTAGTCGCTCCCGGGTGTCCCTCGTCTCAATCCTTCTCCCGTATCTTCCCGCGCCCGCGCAAAGGGCTATTGATCGCATCAAAGCTTCACCGCTGGGCTATCGGCTCGCTCACGGCGCCTTCTGGTCCCTCGCCGGGGCCGTCGTCTCCCGCGCCCTTGGTCTCGCCGCCTTTGTCGTGGTGGCGCGCATCCTGGGGAAGGCGGAATACGGCCAGTTCGGCATTATTCAAAGCACCGTGGGCATGTTTGGGATGTTTGCCGGGTTCGGCTTGGGCCAGACCGCCACCAAGTATGTCGCCGAATTGCGGGAAAGGCGCCTGACCGCGCAATGGCCGGGCTGGTCGCCATGGTTACGGGTACCCTGATGGCTGGCGCCCTCTTTGTGTTTGCGCCCTGGCTCGCCACCCGAACCCTGGCTGCCCCGGAGCTCGCGCCGCTCTTGAGGGTCGGGGCGCTGATCTTGATCTTCGAGGCCATGAACGGAGCCCAGACCGGCGCGCTGGCCGGATTCGAAGCCTTCAAGACAACGGCCAAGATCAACATGTGGGCGGGTCTGGCTAATTTTCCCATGATGGCACTGGGGGTGTACTGGGGGGGGCTCCCCGGCTGCGTATGGGCGCTGGCCGCCAATCGAACCCTGAACTGGCTGCTGAACCACCTGGCCCTCCGGCGGGAGGCACGACGGGCGGGCATACCCTTCGTCTTGCGCGGTTCACGCGCCGAACTGGCTGTTTTGTGGCACTACAGTCTACCATGCATGCTGTGCGGCGTAATGGTAAGTCCCACCATCTGGGTTTGCAGCGCCATGCTCGTGAATCAGCCCGGGGGCTATGACCAAATGGGGATCTTCCTGGCAACGAGCGCTTTCCAGCAAATCCTCTTTTTCCTCGGAAACACACTGAGCGCTCCTCTCCTGCCGCTGCTCGCCAACCGAATCGGGCGGGAAAACGCACGCTTGGACAGGGTCAATATGCTCTCAACCTGGGCTCTGGGCGCTCTTCCCGCAGTTATTCTCTTCGGATTTCCGGAAATCGCGTCAGTGCTGTTCGGCAAGGAGTATGCCGGTTCCCAATTCAGGTACACCTTTCTCATGATGGTGTTCTGCTCAAGCATAATCATCTACAAGCAGGGCTTGGGGCGGGTGATTCTTGCACACGGGTTGATGTGGTGGGCGATGCTCAGCAATCTGGTCTGGGCAGGGATATTGATCGGCTGCACTTGGCTCCTGGTCTCAAGGGGTGCTTTCGGGTATTCTATCGCCTGGGCCGTGGCGTATGGCTTGAATACGGCACTATTCTTTCCGCTCTACATCCGCAAGCACTTGGTGCCAAGAGAAACCATTGTATCGCTGGAAGCGGGTCTGATCTGGTTGATGCTGATCGTTGGGATGACGCTCAATTTCCTGGGTATTTCCTTCGCATGGCGGCTGGTTACAACGCCCATTATTATGTTAGTGGTGTGTTGGCTGTTTTGGCGTCTGCTCATGCACAATAGTCGCACATTATAGCTCACACCTGAGGATGTTTGCAGTGCCAGAAAGGACTCTTTGAGGTGATTGAAGTGACCAACAAACAGATATGCACGGGATGCTGCGCTTGCATGAATGTGTGCGCCAAGCGATGCATCACTATGGAAAGTGACTGTGAAGGATTCCTATATCCAAAGGTGAACAAGACAGAATGTAACAGTTGCGGACTGTGTGCAGGTGCCTGCCCCTCTCTTGATCGGAACCCAGTTTCGGTTGACAGATTTGTATCTCCCCAGGTATTTGCGGCATGGAACAAAGATCATGCAGTCCGTTTGGACAGCACTTCTGGCGGCATTTTTTCTGCACTTGCCGACAAGATGTTTGATGCTGATGGGTTTGTAGGGGGAGCCCTATACCAGAAAGACCACACCGTTTCTCACATTTTAACGAATAATCGATTCTTACTTGATGATATTAGAAGTTCCAAGTACCTTCAGAGTTATACGGGGGATCTCTTTAGTGAGATCAGGCAGATTCTGGAAAATGATCAAAAAGTGTTGGTCTGTGCTACCCCCTGTCAGATAGCCGGCCTTTACTCTGTCTTGGGCAAAGATTATGAGAAGTTGGTGACTTGTGATTTCATCTGTGTCGGTGTCGGTTCACCGAAGGTGTTTCTGAAATACATGGATATGTTAGAGCATAGGTTTGGTGCTCGAGCAACTAAGATTAAGTTTAAGAACAAGACTTTCGGCTGGCACCGCTGTGCAACTCGAATCGATTTCGCCAATGGGAAGACTTACATTCAAGATCGTTACCATGATCCGTATATGCGTAGTCTCCTGAATGCCCATATTGTGCGTCCCTCGTGTTATGAGTGTAGATTCAAAGGGATGCCTCGACAGGCCGATATCACCCTCGCAGACTTCTGGGGAATAGATGATCTTCATCCCGAATTGGATAACGATTGTGGTACATCTGCCGTCTTGCTGAACTCTCAGAAAGGGAAGGAGTTATTCCAATCTGCTGAAGAAACAATCATCTCGCAGGAATGTTTGCTGCGCGATGTTGCTGCCGACAATCGTGCAATAAGCCAGTCGATAGAGCACGCACATGATCGCGAGCGTTTCTTCTCGGATATTGACAATATGCCGTTTGCCAAAGTAGCGGACAAGCATTGTCCGCGAATAAGCCTGTTCTCAAGGCTGAAATTGCGGATTCCTGCAAGGTATCGGGATGTGGCACGAAGGGTTCTGGTTTGTCGAAAGCTAG
>JAPLSP010000372.1 GCA_026398575.1 Candidatus Sumerlaeota bacterium
TGGTGGCGACGAGAAAAAAGCGCCCACTGCTGGAGCAAAACCATCGCTCCACCGGCACGAGGCCCGGTGGTGGCGAAGAGCATCAGAATTTTGGTATGCGCCCCTGATCTGCTGATCGGCTTATCGGCAGTTCCTCATTATGACGTTGATTGCGGGCGCCTCATACGGCACAATCTCTCCCCAGTACATTTGCGCTATCAGCCGGTTCGCCGCTTTTGCCGGCCGTTTTCAGGCGCGGCGTTGCGGCGGGATGAAAGCGATCGCAATCTGCAAATCCACTACCCATTAAAGGAGAAGCACCCTATGAAGTCAGATGGACTTGGAATGTCGCGAAGGGAAGCCCTGGGCGCGCTCGGGCTTTTGGCGCTGTCGAGCCGGGCGGTGTTCGCCGCGGACGCCGCCGCGCCGGGCACGGAAAAAAAGAAACCGGGATTCGCGCTGCAACTCTATACGATGCGCGACCCGGCAAAGAAAGACCTCGCGGATACGCTGAAAAAGTGCCGTGAGATGGGTTGGGAATACGTCCAGTGGAGCGGCATGCCGAATCTGCCGGCGGAGAAAATCCGCGAAGAACTCGACAAGGCAGGCCTGAAATGCATCGCCGCCCACGACGGCATCGAAGCCTTCGAAAAAGATTTCGACAAGAAAGTCGCATTCTGGAAGACCGTCGGCTGCAAGGACGTGGCGCCCGGCGGCATGATGCAGGATTGCACCAAGGATTTGGAGTCGTGGAAGAAAGGCGCGCAACGGCTTGATGCGCTCGGCGCCAAATTGCGCGGAGTCGGCATGAGGCTCTCATTCCATAATCACCAGGTGGAGTTCGAGAAATTCCCCGGCGATCCACGCGCCAAACTCGATATTCTTATGGAAACGGTCAAACCGGAAAATCTGAACTCGGAGCTGGACATTGCCTGGGCGGCTGCCGCCGGGGCCGATCCTGCGGCATATATCCGCAAGTTTAAGAACCGTTGTCCGGTCGTCCACGCCAAGGACGCTTTAATCGGCGGCGGCAAAAAGCCTGCGCTCAAGGCGCTGGGCCAGGGCTCGGTCAAATGGAAAGAAGTTTTTGCGGCGGGAAAAGAATCGGGCATCGAATGGTATATTTATGAGCAGGACAGCGGCGAAGGCTCGCCCTTCGACTTTGCCAAAACCAGCTATGAGTTCCTGAAAAAAGAACTTGCCGGCTGATGAATGCACGCTTTCTCAAGTTGAGGTTATGATCGCCTCTCTTGCAAGCCCTGTGAGTGGAAAATCAGGCCTGCGCGCGCTTGCGGCGCTGGCGGCGGTATTGGCGTTGGCAGCGCTCGCGCTGAATGGCGCCGCCACCGAGACGCTTAAGTTTGCGCCAATTGAAATCTCGCTCAACGGCAAGCCGCCCCTGCCGCCGAGCGCGGCGTCATGCGGATTCTCGCTGGTGGCGGCTTCGGATGGGCCGCAGGTCGCCTTCATGGCGCGGCCTCCGCAATGCATCGTTGCGGTCAACAAAGACGAACGGGTCACAATCACTATCGGCGTTGAAGACGCGGCGGAGCAATCTTCGTTTACAGCGGAGGTAGCGCTGGTCCACGGACGGCAGGCCACTGCAATATTAGCCGCGGGCGATCACGAATGGCGACAGACGCTCACGTCGCCCGAGCCGCACATCGTTTCCATTCCGGTGGAAGGCAAGCCAATCCGCCTCACCGTGATCGGCGGCGATGCGAATGCAGGCGTGCGGCTGCGGAGCTTGCGCCTGAAGACAGCCAACGCCGGCAGAGATGCCGGCGCTCCCCGTCCACTGGGAGCGCCACTGGGAGCGCCGGCATCTCTGCC
>JAPLSP010000577.1 GCA_026398575.1 Candidatus Sumerlaeota bacterium
CGTCGGGCGGCCATCGCACGCCAAGGCCGCCCGACGGAGCGGAGCGGCCTACCATGCGGCGCCAAACTATAAACCGGGATGTACCCCTTATGCCGCTTGACGCGCCGCGAAGGGCTCACGATATTATCGCGCGTTTGCATACCCCGCCGTTCAAGAGCCAAAAATATCACGGCGGGGAGAAAAGGAGCCAGGCTATTACCGTCCCCATCGAATATCCGCGCATCCGGTCCGTGGAGATCGTCGCCGCCCAATCCCAGCAAGGCGATCCCTTATATCTGTTGCGCGATCCCCAAGGCTTGTCCGACGTCATGCTGACTGTGCCGCCTCTGGTGGGATGGCTGTTGCAGTTTTTCGACGGCGCGCATACGCGCAAGGAAATCCAGGCCGAGTTCCGCGACCAGCTGTCCGCTGAATTGCAGGACGCCCAACTGGAGAACATCATCCAGTCCCTCGAACGCGCGGCTTTTCTCGAAGGCGAGCGCTATGAGCAGCTCAAAAGCGCATGGCTGGCCTTGCCCACGCGCGTCCCAGCCCACGCCGGCGCCGCTTATCCGTCTGATTCCTTTGAGATCAACGCCGCGCTCGAAGGATTTTACCGCCACTCCAAAGGACCCGGCTTGCTGCCGTCGCTGACAGGCGACGGCGCGCCGATCAAAGCCCTGGTGGCGCCGCATATAGACCTGAAGGCGGGCGGGCCATGTTTCGCTCATGCCTATCACGCGCTGGCCCGCGCCCCGAAGCCGGACCTGTTCGTCATCCTCGGCACCGGACATGCCGGCCTGGAGCATTTGTTCGCCGCCACGCGCAAGGATTTCGAGACGCCGCTGGGAATGATGAAAACGGACGTGGATTTTATCGGGCGGCTGGCAGCGCGTTACGGGCCTGAGCTCTTTGCGGGCGAGTTGCTCCACAAGCGCGAACACGTCATCGAATTTCAGACGATCTTCCTGCGGCATCTCTATGGAAACACCGATCTACGCATCGCCCCGATTCTCTGCTCATTCTCCTATCCGCAACTCGACGCGGAATTCATGCCGGAACACGCCGCGCTGATCCGGCGTTTTTGCGCCGCCTTGCGCCAGACGATCCAGGAAACGCCGGGACGCGTCTGCCTGATTGCAAGTGTGGACCTGGCGCATATCGGCCCGCAATACGGCGACGCGGAGGCGGTTGCCGAAGCGCGGTTGAAGGAGAATGAACAGGCCGACCGCGCCATGCTCGAACTACTGTCAGCGAACGACGTTCAAGGATTCGATGCTTTCATCCGCGCCGAAAGCGACGCCCGGCACGTCTGCGGGTTCCCCTGTCTGCATACCTTGCTGGAGACGCTCGGGGATGGCGCAAAGGGGCAAGTGCTCAGCTACGATTGCACGACCGTGGACAACAACGCCTCGTACGTTTCGTATGTCAGCATGGCCTTCCGTTGATGAGCCACTGGGAGCCACTGGGAGCGCCACCATCCTGGTGGCGAGTGATACAACGCGGAGACACGTCTCGTCTCTCGCCACCC
>JAPLSP010000102.1 GCA_026398575.1 Candidatus Sumerlaeota bacterium
GCAGGGGCGAAGATGAACTCGCCGGAGGCTGTGTCAAGCCCAAGACCGGAATCGATCACCGGGACGTCGATGAGCTTGCTGGCCTGGACGTCGGGTTCCGTATAGCGCAGCTTGACGGTCAGCATCTCACCGCTGCCCGCCGTGGGCGTCAGCTGCGGTGCCGTTTGATATCGCAATGGGTCCACTGAAGGCCGAGTTCCGGGTTCCGCTTTCGCAGTTCCGAGTTCCGAGTTCCGAGTTCCGAGTTCGGCTTTGGGAGTTCCGGGTTCCGCGTTCCGCGTTCCGAGTCCAGCCCCTTGCGCGCTGCTGTTTGCTAGGACGATCTCGTACATTGCGGTTACGGTATGGCCTGCGCCGATTTCGCCGGCGTCTTTTTTGTCGTCGTTGAAGTCCTGCGCTTTCAGCATCCGCTTTTCATATCCCACCAGCCGGTACGCGGCCACTTGCGCTGGATTGAATTCGACCTGAATCTTCACGTCCTTGGCGATCGTCACAAGCGTGCCGTTAATCTGCTCAACAAGGGCTTTGCGCGCCTCGTTGATCGTGTCTATGTAGCCATAATTGCCATTGCCCTTGTCCGCCAGTTTCACGAGCGTCGAATCCTTGAGATTGCCCGTCCCGAAACCGAAGATGCTGAGGAAGATGCCGCTCTTCGCTTTCTCTTCGATCATGCGCGTCAGCTGGCCCTGGTCCGTAACGCCAACGTTGAAATCGCCGTCGGTGCAAAGAACGACGCGATTGACGCCGCTCTTGATGAAGTTTTCCTGCGCGGACTGGTAGGCAAGCTGGATGCCACCCTCTCCGTTGGTTGAGCCGCCCGCCTGGAGACTCTCGATGGCGCGGGTGATCGCCGGCTTATCAGAGCATGGCGTGGAAGGCAGCGCCACTTTCGTACCATCGGCGTAAGTGATGATCGCCACGCGATCGCCGACGTTCAAATTCCCGGTAAGCATCGTCATTGCCTGCTTGACGAGCGGAAGTTTTTTCGCTTCCTGCATCGAGCCGGAGACGTCGAGCAGGAAAACCAGATTGCATTGCGGCCGCTCTTCGTTCGGCATTTCGCGCCCCTTGATCCCGATGCGCACGAGTCGCCGTTCGAGCGCCCACGGGCAATTCGCCGTTTCGATGTTGACGGCAAAGGGATCGGGATCGTTTGACGCGGGCGGCGCATATTCATAAGGAAAGTAGTTGAGCATCTCCTCGATGCGCACCGCGTCGGGCGGCGGCAACTGGTTTTGATTGAGATAACGCCGAACGATGGAATACGAAGCCGTATCCACGTCAATCGAGAACGTCGAAAGCGGTTCGTTCGTGGTTTTGTGAAACGGATTCTCCGCAACGCGATCATAGGTCTCCGTGTTGTGTTCGGCGGACTCGCCTCCTTTGTCCCAAGTCACATCGTCTCCCAGTATACTATCGCTAATATAGTCGAACTTTGGAATGCTGAATGCGTTCCTTTTCGGTTGATCAGACTTCGCCCCCCCGAAGGCCCGCGCAGCCTGATCAAACCGCACTGGATTAACGACCGTGCTGATACTTCGTAGCTCCCCTTCGGTTCCGAGCGCTATGGGACTCAGACCGGTTTTGGCCGATGTAGCGCCAACTGGGTCGGCGGGCGCACTCAACTCCGCCAATTCTTTTGGCATTGCGCTCATCCTCTCGGCGCGGTCCCAGAAGGAAGTAATCCCCGCCGGTCCATACATGGCCGCCACGAAACCGCATGCGGCGAGAATCGCAATTAGCCCGTACCTCTGGCGCCGTTGAAGCCAGAAAGGAATTCTCTTCGCTTCCTTATTATTGTCATCGGTTTTCATGATCCACCTCCGGATCTGTGAGAACCAGGAGGCCGTCTGCATGGGCGCTGATGCGTTTGAAGATGCTTTGTCGCCGATTTGCGAAACCACATTGGGGTCCGGCATATCGTTCATGGCTTTTTCGTGAGCGGCAATTGTCGCAGCGGTTTCAGCGAGGACTATTTTGTCTTCCGCTTCGGCGGCATGGATGGCGGCAGCGGTCTGGGCGGCTTTGGTTTCGAGGGCGCCTTCTTGCAGGCGCGCCATCACGTTTTCCGTGATTATTTCCAGCCGCTCGCGAGGCGGGCGGCAGACGCGCTGCGCCGCCTGAAGCAAGCGGGCTGTTTGCCTCGCCTCGGGGGATATGGCCAGCAGTCCCGCGACAGCCTTCGCCTCTTCATCTTCGAGCGCGCCGTCGAGATAGGCGGCGATCCGGGTCTCTTGAGTATTTTCAATAAGGTCTTTCTGTTTGTCAGTCATTGTGGCGCCTCACTTCCCGCGCGCGGCGCAGGCCTTCACGCCGTCGCGCAATCGCTCATCTTTCTTGGCTCTTTCGATTAGCGCGCGCCGCGCATAATGCAGCCGCGCCGTTACCGTCGTCACCGGCTCGCCGAGCGTTTCGGCGATCTCCTTGTAAGAGAGGGCGTCGCTATAGCGCAGCAGGATGACTTCGCGCTGTTTGTCCGGCAGGCTCGCCACGACGCGCGCTGCGGCTTCCAGTTCTTCCTCGCTGGGTTCATCCGCGTAGGCGTCCGGCGCCGGCGGATCGAATCCGGCTTCCATCATCTGATCGAGGGAAAGGGTTTCAGCCGGATGTCTGCGCCCCTGATTGCGGTAAATGTTGCGCAGGATGCCGGCAGCCCAATAAGGAAAGGCAGTGGGGTCGCGCAGCGTGCCGAGCGCGTCATACGCCGCGATCAGCGCTTCCTGCGTCAGGTCGCAAGCCGCGTCATAGTCGCCGGCCAGATGGAACGCCAGTCCGAACAGCCGCGCGCGATAGCGTTCGACCAGCAGTCCAAAGGCCTGCGCATCGCCGTCTCGAGTCCGGCGGATGATGTCTTCGTCTGTCAAGGTTTCGAACCTTTCAGCATTTCCGAAGCGGGACGCCCGATGAGCCGTTTTGCCTTTCCCTCGCTATCCAGTAACAAAGAGACGCCATTTCATTTAACTTTTTTTGGGGGGCTTTGTTGTCCTTGTAGTCCTTGCGGTCCTTGCTTGGTTCCCGCCAGCTCCCGGCTTGACCCGCTCGGGGCATGGGCGCGTATAATCGCCGAAAAGAAAAGGAAAGAAGGCGACGTTGAACAATTATCACACGCACACCTACCGTTGCAAACATGCCAGCGGTGACATTGGCGATTATGCCCGCTTCGCGCAAAACCAGGGAGGACGGATATTGGGCATCTCCGATCATACGCCGCTGCCTGACGGGCGATGGTCTCATGTGCGCATGTCCATGAATGAGCTCGATGATTATGTGCGCGCGATTGAAGAGGCGCAATCGCATTTCGCGCCGCTGACGATCCTGAAGGGAATGGAATGCGAATGGTCGCCCGAATATCGCCGGTTCTATGAGGAAGAACTGCTCGGCAAACGGGGCTTCCAATACCTGATCACCGGCGCGCATTGGTTCCCTTATGAAGGCGGCTGGGTGGGGATGGGCGATTGCTGGACGGCCGCACATTTGCAGGCGTTTGCGCGGTACGTCATCCAGGCGATGGAATCGCGCCTCTTCGCCTTCATTGCGCATCCCGATGTCATCGGCGTCACGCCGCGCGTGTGGGACGAAGATACCCGCGATTGCGCGAAGGAAATTTTCGCCGCGGCCGAGGCGCTTGATATCCCTCTGGAAATTAACGGCTACGGGATGCGAAAGCCCTTGATCGAAACCTCATCAGGCCGGCGCCTGATGTATCCGTGGACGCCTTTTTGGGAATTGGCAGCCGAATACAAGATCAAGGTTGTCTGCAACTCCGACGCGCATCGCCCGCAGGATGTAATGGCTTCAATCGAAGAAGGACAAGCATTCGCGCGGCGGCTGGGATTGACCGTAATTGAAGAGCTGAAAATCAAAAACTGACAACCGAAAACCGGAAAGCGACTGAGGACTGTGAACACTGATCCAAACATCGAACCCGGAACCACTAGCCCCGAGCCTCGAACCCCGAATCCCGAACCACGAGCCACGAGCCCCGGGCCGAAAACCGTTCTTCTCCTGACGCCCAGCGTCCGCCTGCTGGGCGCGCGGCGCAGTTTGCTGGCGCTGGCGACGCATCTGGACCGGGCGCGCTGGCGCCCCATTGTCCTGGCGAAGGAAGAAGGCGTGATGACCGGCAAACTGCGCGCGGCGGGAGTGGGCGTGCGCATCATTCACTTTCGTCCTTACCGCAAGGGCAAGTATTTCATCTTCCGCCCGTTCACGATCTGGAAGCTGCGCCGCATCGCGCGTGAAGAAAACGCCGCGCTGATGCACTGCAACGAGATTTATCCGAATCCTTACGCCGTTCGCGCCGCCGCCCCGCTCGCGCTTCCCGTCGTCACGCACATGCGCCTATCGGTCACGCCGGAGATGACACCCAAGTATCTGCTCGAACGCGCCGACCGCATCATCGTGGTCTCGAACGCTGCGGGCGAATGCTTCAATCACTGGCCGGACAAAGAGCGCAAGGTGACGGTGATCTACAACGGGCTGGATTTGGAGGAATGGTCGCCGCGACCGGGCGCGCGCGAACAATGGCGCCGGCGGTGGGAGGTCGGGGACAACGAAATCCTCTTCGGCATGATGAGCCTGATCAGCGACCGCAAGCAACAACACGTGGCGATCGAGGCGATGCGCCTCCTGCGCGCCCAGGGCTTGCCGGCGCGGTTGATCATCGTCGGCGAAGTCAGTCCGCGCGAAGGCGCTTATGAGCAACGCTTGCGCGCAATGGTCCGCGAATATAACCTCGAAGGCGCCGTGCGCTTTGAGCCGTTCCAGGAAGACCCCGTTCCGGTGTTTCAGGCGCTCGATGCGAATATTTTGATCTCAACGGACGAGGGATTTGGCCGCGTCATCATCGAAGCCGGCGCGCTGGGGATTCCAACGATCGGTTCGCGCATTGGCGGCATCCCCGAATTGATCGCTCCCGAACAGGATGGATTGCTGATCGCGGCGGGCGATGCGCCCGCGCTGGCCGAGGCAATGAGACGCCTGCTCGATTCCGCGCTACGCCGCGCGATGGGCGATGCCGCCCGCAAGAAGGCGCAGGAACGATTTTCAATCGAAGCGCACGCCCGGCAGGTGGAAGCGCTTTATGAGCAGGTCATTGATGCGCGGCGGTAGCGGCCTGGGAGGCCGTTCTCCCTGGGAGCGCGGGCGTCCTCGCCCGCAATAGGCGATTTGACTCCCAACAGCGTCGCGAGTGGGCAGGGAGGCGCTTGCATGGAGATATGTAGGCAAAGGGGATCATTTTTGTTGAGCAGGCAACGCCGGCAGAGATGCCGGCGCTCCCAGTGGGTCCTAGTTTTTCCCTTTGCCTCTCGGGGCTGGCATGGCATGATTCGTCCGCGCTGATACGCGCGGCGCACAACATTAATCTATTGAGGAAGCAAAACCCTCACTTCAAGGAATTCAAAAACATGCATTTGAATCAGGAGCAGATCGCCGAACTCATTCCGCATCGCTATCCTTTTCTCTTTTTGGACGCCGTCACGGCCTATGAACCGGGAAAAGCGATTGACGGCTACAAGTTGGTTTCCGCCAATGAGCCGTTTTTCCAGGGGCATTTTCCCGGCAAGCCCATCATGCCCGGCGTCATCATCACCGAAGCCTTGGCGCAGCTGACGTGCGTCTTTCTATCGCTGGAGTTGGGCGAAACAGCCAAGACGATGACGCCGCTATTTTTGGCAATAGACAAGGCCAAGTTCCGCGCCATGGTCGTGCCGGGACATCGGCTGGACCTGCGCGTCGAATTGCTCCAGATGCGGCGCGGAATCGCGAAGGTCAACGTCGTCGCGCGCGTCAATGGCGAAATGGCAGTGGAAGCCGAGCTGACCTGCATGATGCAGCAAAAAGCGAGAAACGAAAATGCAAACTGACATGGATTATGTTGCCGGGATCAACCGCTTGCGGCGCGAACTGAACGCCGTGATCCTCGCGCATTATTATCAAATCCCCGAGATTCAGGACGTGGCCGATTTCGTCGGCGACAGCCTTGGGCTTTCGCAACAGGCTGCAGGGACGAATGCGGATGTGATTGTCTTTGCGGGCGTGCACTTCATGGCCGAAACCGCGAAAATCCTCAGCCCGACGAAAAAAGTCCTGCTGCCGGACATGGAAGCCGGGTGCTCGCTGGCCGAGGCGTGCCCGGCGGATGAATTGCGCGAGTTCAAGAAGGAACATCCCGGACACATCGTCCTCATGTATGTGAATTCGTCCGCCGAGACCAAGGCCGAGAGCGACATCATCGTCACCTCCGCCAACGCCGAGAAGATCGTCAGGCAAATTCCTCCCGATCAAAAAATCATTTTCGGGCCGGATAAAAACCTTGGCGCCTTCATCGCAAAGAAGACGGGCCGCGAAATGGTTCTTTGGCCGGGCGTGTGCGAAGTGCACGTGCAGTTCTCAGAGAAAAAAATCAAGGACTTGAAAAAAGAGCACCCAACCGCCGAGGTGATCGCGCATCCCGAGTGCGAGGATCATGTGTTGGGATTGGCGGATTTTATCGGCTCGACAACCGCGCTCATCAAGCGCGCCAAACAAAGCCCCAAGACCGAATTCATCGTCGTCACCGAGCCGGGCGTCATCCACCAGATGAAGAAGGAATGCCCCGGCAAGACGTTCATCGAAGCGCCCGTCGAAGAAGGCGAATGCGCCTGCAACCAATGCAAGTACATGAAGATGAACACGCTCGAGAAGCTGTATCTCTGCATGAATAACGGCGCGCCGGAAATCACCGTCCCCGAAGATATTCGCGTGCGGGCGCTCAGGCCGATTCAGAGGATGTTGGAGATGAGCTAACCCCATGAGTGATGCACTTATCAAGAAAACAAAACTTGAGATTACCATGTGCCCTTCCTGTGGAGGCAAAAACATCAAGCATCTGTGCCGCGATTGGAAGGATGATTGGCAAGGGCACATCTACACGGTACCCTCGCTGGAGTACTGGAAGTGCCCGGATTGTGGGGAAGAACTATACGATGGAGAAGCAATGCGCAAGATCGAAGAATATTGCCCAGCCTATGCCGCGTAGCGTCAGAAACGCAAAGCGGCATAGAATTCCCGCATATCTGGCTTGGTGAAGGGCGTGGAACCATGATTCATAGATTGACAATCTCCGAGTGCCCAACCTGCGGCAGCGCAAGAATTAAGAAGGTCAAGCGCAATTGCCGTCGGGAAGTGCGCGGTCAATTTTATATCGTTCCATCATTGGAATACTGGGAATGCCCTGACTGCGGCGAAGGCGTCTATGATTTAGCGGCAATGCCCAAGATAGAGGAGTATTCGCCTTCCTACGCGGACCATCGGCAGGGAAGAAAAGCGGCTTAATGCTAGTGCAAAAACCTTGTGGCGAAATCACATGCTGAGAATTACCGAATGCCCGACATGTGGGAGCAAGAATCTCAAGCGCGTTTGCCGTGATTGGAAGCATGAGTGGCATGGACAATTATATACCGTCCCCGCACTAAAGTTCTGGCACTGTCCCGATTGCGGCGAGCAAGTTTTTGACTCCGACGCGATGGATAAGATTGAAGAATACTCGCCGGCGTACGACTCGCGTCGGCGCAAAAGGAAAGCCGCTTAAATGAAGAACCCGGCATGGAATTAGGGGCATAGATTCGCGAGATAATAGAGGAGGTATAGCAGATGAATAGGAATAGACTCCAAATGCCCTTGGTGAATTTGATCAAGGAACACCAACGACAGACTGATACCCCCGTCTTATTCGCGGCACGATATCGGAATCGAGCCAAAGACGCGGTCTATCTTTTGGAAGTCTGCAAAGGAGTATCTAATCCAGCCGATGCATCATGGGACACATTTGAGATGCCTGCGCCGCATGAGCTCGGTTTTCCTTCTGATGCGCGTCTTAAAATCACGTATATCAGTCCGGAAGAATTTTTTGATGCCCAGCGCATGATGGATTCTATCGGACATCGAATACTTGATGAAATCAAGCGCGAAGGATGCGACATCATTTACCAGAACATGAAAAACAAGTTAGCGCATAAAATCAAGGACGTTATCCATGGCCCGACAGCTGGAAAAGCCTGATATTTTCATTCGTCCGTGCCTTCTTCAAGCTCGCGCCGATTATCATGTGGCGGTTCACCTGCTGATTACGAAATTGGATGACAGGGTACACAATGGCTCAGAGCCATTTGACGCGGCGTTAGCCAAATTTCAGCAAGCGCTGGAAAAAGCGCTAGGGGCTATCATCCTTCACTGGGCTTCCAGCGACAGCGATCTGGTTTTCCTTCACCGATATCTGACTGAAAGCGAAGCCCAACAAAGACCAAAAGCGAAAAGGGCTTTGGATAAACTACTGCAGCTTTTTAAGCATATTAAAGGCATGCGCTTGCGCCTTGAGGCGCTTGAACGGATTGTTCCCAATCCTGATCGCGCAGGTTTCAACAAAAATGGTAAAATCACAGCATTGCCGGAAAATAGCGAGTATCCTTATACAACTCAGAGAGGCAGAGCTATAGCGCCTTGCGAATCCTTCGGAACTGTTTACCATTCCCGATTTCTTAATATTCAAAAAGATCTGGGTGTTCTCTTCAAAGCTCTCTCAAAAATCCATCCCTTTCGTTCTATCATGCAGGACTTCTATCCATAATCGCTATCAATCCATAATACGTGGAATACTACCATTCCTTATAGAGAAAAATCATGCCTAAGCCCATTCTCGTCACCCAGCGCACCCTCAAAGGCTTCCAGGATCATCTGCCGCAGGAGGCCATTGCGCGGGTCAATGTCATCGAGCGCATTCGACGCGTTTATGAATCGTACGGCTATTCGCCGTTCGATACGCCTATCCTCGAACATCTCGAAACGCTCATCGGCGCCGGAAGCGAAGAAACGAACAAGCAGATGTTCCGCCTCGAAACGCCGGAGGGCGACGCGGTTGCGATGCGCTTCGATCTGACGGTGCCGTTTGCGCGGCTGCTGGCGCAATATCCGGAACAGCTCAAGCCGCCGGTGCGGCGCTATCACATCGGACCGGTCTTCCGCGCCGACAAGCCGGACCCGGGGCGCTACCGCCAGTTCACGCAATGCGATATTGACGCCGCCGGTTCAACGAGCACGGCGCTTGACGCCGAGGTGATCGCCGTCATGGCCGAAGTCCTCAAGACCCTGGGTGTGAAAGAATTCAGCATTCTGATCAACAACCGCAAACTCATAGACGCGCTGCTCGGCGCCTGCGGGATCGAAGACGCCGCCACGCACAAGCACATCCTGCGCGTCATTGACAAGTTGCCCAAGATCGGCGAAGCGGCCGTCATCAAGGAACTGGGACCCGGGCGCGTGGATGAATCCGGCGATCCGATCAAGGGAGTGGGTTTGGAGGACGCCGTCATCGCCAAACTGATCGCCTTCGTATCGCTCAAGGCGGATTCGCGCTCTTCGATGCTTGAAAAGATGCTGGCTCAATTGCCCGATGACGCCGCTGATCAGGCCGCTACCGATCAAGGAGCCGCCACCGTCAAGCAATCTTCAAGCGCCAGCCAAGCCTCTGCCGGCGCCAAACCAATCGCTGGCGCCAAGCAAGCCCTCGCCTCCGAGATGAAGGAGCTGGCCGATGCGCTCGATGGCCTTGGCATTGCCGAGGAGCACGCCGTCTTCGATCCCAGCCTTGCGCGCGGATTGGATTACTATACCGGACCGGTCTTCGAGATCATTCTGCCGCAGGCGCGCGAATT
>JAPLSP010000758.1 GCA_026398575.1 Candidatus Sumerlaeota bacterium
CGCAGCATAAAGCCTGCGCATGTGCTCGTTCAGGAATGGAGCCAGAAAATTAAAGCGTTGTGCGATCAATTCAGTATCCATGCCTCCAAGGCTAACATGGGAGCGGCAGAGATGCAACAGTTATTATAGGACAGTCCCTAATGGCATATTCTGCGGCAAGACGGGGCGAATCCAGGGAGTGAGTCTTGTGATGCGCTCTATGCAAACTCTCTGGTTTCTGTGATAACAGCTAAAGTATCTAAAATTGGGTTCGTTCTTTCACTTTTAATATTTTGCGAATTTTCATCCCGCTGCAAAGAGGACAATAAAAACGATTTGCGCTGTTCAAAGGCGCGAGCAAGCGATGGGATTGGCTCTTACAGGTGACAATTTTCGCGAATGCCGGCATGATTTTCTCCGAGAGATGAAATTCGAGATGGGGAGAGTCTGCGGCGCAGGGAGGTCATGGGTCAATTCCCTTGCAGGCGCCTGCGTACCTTTGGTCTGGCTCAGAAATGGGAGTGAATCGGGCGCAGGCTTGCGCGGGAACAACGCGCGGAGAGGCAGAGACGCGAAGATTTCCCTTTGCGTACTCTTTACCTGCGCGCAAGAATTCGGCGGTCTTTATGCCGTCTCCGTGAAGCGACGGCTCGCGAGCAAAGACCATGAGCGGAAATCTGGGTGTTGTAATGTTGTGCAGAACGCAGATCGAAGGTCTTATAATTGATTTACCTGTCCCCATTTTCCCCATTTTCCCGTTCTTTGGGGCGCAAGTTATCATTCGCCGAAGTCTATCTTCAACTGCCCGACGATATCTCCGACGTTATCGGAAAAACCCCAGCCAATACCGTAGGCCATTCGTTCCACGCTCGCCAACCGGTCGCGGAACTGTGGATACAACTCCCGCGCCGCGCCGCGCAACAGGGCGGTCAGCTCGCTCAGCGCTGACTCCACGCTGCTATAGAACGGCTCGTCAATGTCCCCATACATCTTGGTGAATTGTGTGCCGTTTTCAACGTAGGTCATCAGCAGCTCCGCCGTGCCGGCGACGTTGCGCGTGGCCTTGCGGAAGTCGCGGATGGCCTTGCGCGCCTCGCCCAGTTTCAATTTGGCAAAGCCGTGCATGGGAAAGAACTGCTCCACGATTTTGCTCCGATAGTTCTCCAGGACATCTCCGCCGGAATCTCCAGGCATGCAGCGGGCTTGGATAAAGTCGCGGTTCACGCCGGCTGCTTCATAAAGGTCTTTCACCAGGGTGATCAGGGCAGGCTTCTCCCAGGCGCCGAGTTGTTGGCGGACAGCGCTCCAGCCGCCGGGCTTCTTGGTTGCTTTGGTCATGGTTTGGCCGCCTTTGTCGTGGTTTGAAGGAGTTAGCGTTGAATGCGTTTCAAGGGGGGCAGGGATTCGGGCGGAACGATCAGCGTGATGCTGCGCGCCTGCCCGGGCACGCGGTGAATGAAGCCCCGCCGTTGCAGCGTGAGTACCATCAAATGGACGGCTGGCGGCGTGACCTGAAAAAAACGCGCCATGTCCGCTTCCGCCGGAGCGCAACCGTTCACGATGCTGTATTGACGGATATAGGCCAGGAACTGGCCTTGTCGTTCGGTGTGGGTCGGGT
>JAPLSP010000314.1 GCA_026398575.1 Candidatus Sumerlaeota bacterium
GTAATAACCGGCCGTTTTGATTTTCTCACGCCGGGGAGGGTGAAGATTGTTCAGGCGGTTGTCCAGAACTATTCTTGCTCCCATTCTCCCGCAGGCGCTTCGATCATTCATGAATCAGCCCTACCACTACAAGTCCGCTGCCAATCCCGTGGACGCTTTCACGGACTCCAGTGGCCCAGAACTTTTCGCTTAGTTCGCAACTCCCGCTTTCCAAAAGCCGACAAATTGTGCTCGGGAACCTTGAAATGAACCACGGAGCTTATCGCGATCCCTGCCTTTTCTATTGCTGCAACCTTCCTCGGGCTATTCGTAAGCAGATCAATGGGTCCATTAACCTTCAACTTTCCTAAAATGCTACGAACGATTCTCAGTTTCCTCACCTCAGTAGCGGCTTCGACCATACCTGTGGCCATCTCTTGCATCGACGATTCTGTCTCTCCCCTTCTCGCAAGCATCCGTATTTTTGCGGCTAGTCCGGCTCCATTGGCCTCACGCTTCGGAAAATAGAGAACCACACCACGGCCAGACCTAGCCACTCGTCTCAATGAATAATCCAACTGCCGCGCACAGTCGCAGTCGACAGAATGAAAGGCTGTCCCCGACAAACACCCATACTGGATTCGCACAAGCCATGGCTTCCCCGATTTCCGGTGGTTCCTCTTAAGCGCTACGATAATTTCTGGTGGTTTTGCGTGCTGAAACCCGAAGAGATTAAATGCCCCGTGTTTCGTTTCTAAAATATGACTGCCGATCATGTTCATTGTTTACCTTCCATCAAATAGCTAAAGACTTGTCAGGCCGCAACTCGGCGCGTAAGGCCATCAGCAGGACCCCCATTACGTTCAGGCCGTCACCACCTCTGTCCCTTCCCCAAAATCTATCGTCCTCTGCATTTTCAACGATGAGCGTATCACCGGTCGCCAAAAGAAGTGCCCCCAGATCTGGATGCTGGGTGAATTTGCTCCGGACGGCTTCACACATTATAGGCAACCGTATCGTCTTCCAGTCCGGTCGCTTTTCCTCACACCACATCTTCGCCTGCTCTTTCGCTGAAGCGGGCGATTCAGCCCTCTGGATTGCCTTCTCGCGCCACGTGCCAGCGAATTTCTGCGCCTGAAAGTAATGCTCCACCGTCTCCCACCTTTGCCCCCGGACAACGATCTGATGATGCGAATAGTTCGCCAGCCAACCCCATGCATCCTCAGGGTCGTAAAAACCAATCACCTTACTGGGACTCAAATCTGCCGGTAAGTTGTGTTTATGACTTGATGTCTGCATGCTCGTCTCACCTAAGCTTTGGCCTTTGGAAGTACTGTTTTCCAAACGGGTTGAACCTGCAGTGATACACACCACAGAACAGGATGACCATATACAGCACACATGTAATACCAAGCAAAAAATACATCTTTTTTTCCGCTGCGGCGCCGCTTGCATCCATATTCCATCGCAAAAACAGAAACAGGACCGTGATCCCTAATCCACAAAAATCCAGAAACGTTAAAAAGTGCTTCTGAAATCGCTTCCATGTTATCCAGTCCCAGAGCAGGTAGGTCAGGTAAAGAGTCACCAATCCCACCGCGAAGTGTGCCCAACCAAAGTGCAGTAAGAACCAGAGACCGAAAAGTATGGTCTGGTTCAACACCCGTATTCCCCACTCCCACCGCGTGGCCAGTTGAAGTTTCTCAATGACCCCGTCGTGCATTTCTGTATATCCTGCGAAGTAGTAGTAGTAACAGGCATTTAAAAATAAGATCACATAAAGAAACACGTGAATGAACATCTCATCGCTTAAGAATTCGGCTTTCCCGTAGAACAATTCGTAAACGCCTGTTGCTATGAATATCAGAAACGATGCCAAGAAAGATGCTGTCATATTAGATCTCCATAAGTGTTGGCCGCTCGCTAGAGACGCAACGCCCGTTTTCAAACCGTATTACACGGTCGCTGTCCCGGGCAAATGCTTCCTCATGTGTAATGATGACGATTGCCACGCCACTAGTTCGTAGTGTCTCGATAAATTCAGAAACAATCTGCAATCCCGAAGAGTCGAGTCCGACCGAGGGCTCATCGAGGATCAACAAGCGGATCCCGATGCTCATTGCAGCGAGCGCTAGCATCTTAATGTCCTGTGGGTGCAAATCCAAAGGCGAACTGGAGTCGGAAAGATGGAAGCGACGTTCAAGCTCAGAGATTAGTCGTTTGATATCACCTTCGGACCATCCCTGCATTCGCGGAGCAACAGCCAGTTCTTCAAATACGGAGGAAGCAACAATCTGGCTGGAAGCGTCCTGAAACAGATAACCAACTCTCCCTGAGACCGTGACCTCACCATCAGATGGCTTGATTGCACCTGCTAGGGTCAGCATCGCCGTAGTTTTTCCGCTGCCGTTTGGTCCCTGAATCAAGACGAGTTCGCCCTCGCTTATCTCAAAAGTTATGCCGACTAGAACAGATACATTCTCAAAACTAACATGGACATTCTTCATCCGTGCGACGATTCTGCCGTGTGTTCGGTTCTGGGAGGCACCCTTTACCTCAACTGGGCCGATTCCCCAGCGCCGCACGTATTCCTGTGCAGATAGTGCTGTTTTCGGAAGTAGAGCTTGCACATTTCCGTTCTCAATTGGCATCACCGCCTCAATGAGCGGCAAGAAATAGTGATAATGCCGATCCGCTAGGAGCACGGTCGTCTTCCTCTTCGTCATCAGTTCTGACAGGGCTGACACGAAGTCCTTGCAACCGTCCGGATCCAATTCGTCGAGCGGGTCGTCGAGAATAAGTACGTCCGCCTGACTCGCAAGGGTTCCTGCGAGCAGGAGGCGAACCTGTTGTCCCCCTGATAATTTCGTTGTTTCTCTTTCCCACAAATGTCTAATTCCCATGACATCCAAGCACCGACGTGCCTCTTCTTCGTCGGTCGCCATAAGCATGATCTCTTGCCCGACAGTAAGCCCTAAAATATTCGTTGCCACATCAGCATCTGTGTAGGTAGCGAGAGTAGAGTACTGACCGAGAGTAAGTATAGTCGTATCCACCCCCGAAATGTGAATCCGCCCAGCAAGTTCCCCGGAAACGCGCGGGATAACGCCGCCTAACGCGCGGAGCAGCGTGGACTTGCCAGCGCGTGCAGGTCCGACGACATACACGAAAGTGCCCGGCATCACGAGGAATTCCGCATTACTTACCTGCGGCTCTGAATCCGCGAGGTAACGAATGAAGACCCCTTTCGCTGAAACGCCGGCCTGCCCTCGCTCAATATTTATCGGGAGCGGATGGTGCCGGCTCCATGCTAGCGTGGCTTTGGCTATGCGTGTAAACTGGCGAGAAACGATGACACGTAGGAGTGCCAAGAACACGGCAACATTTCTGCGTATCTGGTCCCATTCACCGCCTGCTATGATGGCCGTTATAGAAGCCAGTTTCATGCCGCGAATTCTAAGCGATTGGGCGATGGCTACAAACTCTCTCCTGGTTAACTGAAGTGAACGGCAGACGCTTAAGGCCCACGGCCGCATTTTGCGTATTGGAGCCAGTGAGGCATAGAGCTCGTTGATCGGTGTTGAGCCAAGCCAGGCCAATGAAACCAGAAGAATCGCACTGATCCTCAATGATCTGACGATCGCGAGCTTAATGCCGGACGAATTTATGCAAAAAATCCAAAACGTGACTCCACCTCTTTCTTGAGGAGAAAAAAGTATGTTCCCTCCGAAGTAGAGCAGCGCTGTTGGTAAAATAACCAAGCACACGGCCCGCCACGATGGCCGACCGGAAAAGATAAACACGCAAACGGCCAGAATGGTCGCAGGCAGAACCACATAGATGTTCTCAACCAAAAGGATGCATGAAGTGCCCACTGCCACGATAAGGAGGCGGATCGGAGGAGGGAGGCGTCGCAAGTCCAGTGGCGTCATGCTTTTTGCTATCATGCTCTGGCACAAGCAATCCGGCGGGATTACAAAGCAGTTTGTGCCCATTGTTATGAAACCGCGATGCCTGCATCCCTGGCCCGTTCGGTAAATCCAGCCAACATGTACAGACCCAGCACTGCTGACACGGTGTCGCCCAAGAACCAACCAATCCCCGTCCCTATGAGAGCGGCCTGCCAAGTCTGACCTCCTACGACCAAACCGCAACAGCCGACGAGCGCACTCACCGCGGAAACAAGGACGCAGATTGCGAACGCAAGTAGAAAATCTCGACGGCGAAGTTTGAGGCCTCGGAAGATCAACGGTGTCAAAAGGACAAGAGCGAGCGGTGGGCCATAGCCCCAAGCACCTATATTGAGTGGCCGTAGGGCAAAAGCAAGAATTAACACGCTGAAGAACAAAGACGCAAGCCTGCCGATGGCACGAAGAATGTCTTTTGGGTCATTCGCATTTTGTGTCCCGAACGTCGGGTCGATACGGAAGACTCGAAACAATAGCGCAGGAAGCAGGGAATTGGCCAAGCCACCAGCAACAGGATTCATGATGATGTCGACAACGCCCCAGCCCCCATAAGCAAGGATGCCTGCGAGATAGGCACCGATTCCCCCGGCTATCATACCTCGCCAGGGACCAAGCCACACACCCGCCATAAGCTGCAGGGCAGCTGGAATCCAAAGGAAGGATGCCCCCTTTGCGGTTGGGCTACTGGTCATTGCCATCATTACCGCGCCTATCGCCGCGATGC
>JAPLSP010000433.1 GCA_026398575.1 Candidatus Sumerlaeota bacterium
GCTTCCGACTGCATTGTTTTAGTCTCTTAGGCAAAGATGCGTGATCGTAATTCTGCGCCGGAATACTTAGGCAAGATACCTCACTGAGCTTGCAATTCGGAGCGCTTGGCCGAGGCAGAGAATTCAGCTTTCCGGCTGCGCTTGGTTGAGAAGGCCCGCCTTTTTCGCCTCTTCCAACACCCATTTCAACTGATCCGACCGCCTCAGGCGCTCCACAGGGAGGCGGCGAAAAAAAATCAGCCAATCCTCCAGCGCGCCCTTGGCGTCGCCGGTTTCCCAGCGGCACAAGGCGCGGCGGTCATATAACTCTCCCGAATCCAGCCGTCGCATGACAAGGGCCAGCTGCGCGAGCGCTTCGGGATAGCGCTGCTCTTCCATCAAAAACGTTACGAACGCGCTGCGGCAATCGTGATGATTGGGATTGATGCCGAGGGCGCGCCGGTAATACCGCTCGGCTTCGGCGCGCTGAGCCAGCGCTTCGGGCGGATCGAAGGCGCGCGTGTTCGGAATGGCCCGCGGATCGCCGATGAGCGGAACTGTTTGGCGCAGCGCGCGCAGCTGCTCATGGGCGCGTTTGGCGAGGTAGTACTCATAATCCGAATACTGCCGCCGCGCGGCGCCCGTCGCCATCGCCGCCGCCAGCGCCAGTGCCGCGATCAACAAAAAGATCGCTCCCGCCCTGCCGTTTGCCTTCAATCCCACTTTGTCGAAACGCTTCATTTCCAGCGCGCGCGCTTCGATGCTGAACGGGCCGAACCCGGTTTCCAGCGCCAGCGCGCCGGCGCGCGCCACTTCGCCACGGTCTTTCAGCCGTCCGATGAGCGCCACGGCGCAAAGAAACATCAGCGACGTGACGGGGAGGCGCAGATTGAAATTCATCTGGGCATGGACCACGAAGGCCGCCAAAAATCCGAGCAATGCGATCCGGATCATCACGGTGGCGGGAGCGCCCTGGGCGCGGCGCTGCGCCAGGAGCCAGAAGGCGCTCGCTGCCAGTATGGTCAAAAGAAAGAAGCCCACGACTCCCAACTCGCACCAGGCTTGTAGCGGCTCATTGTGCGCGGCGTTCGTATATTGCCCGGCGTAGCCGCCCAATTTGGGATCGCGTTGCAGGCTATCGAGAACGACGGAAGGATACACGTATTCAAAGTTGCCCGCGCCGACGCCCAGCAACCGGTGATCCGCGGCCATGCGCAGCGCCGGCTTCCAAATCGCGAGACGCGTTGTTCCGCCTTCCTTCCAGCGCGGGGAGCTATAGGCCTGCTTCCAGATGGACGGCGCATGAGGATTGAAAGCGTGATCCGTGAAAAAGAAGGCCGCGACGCCGACGAAGACAGCGACAATAATGGCCGCGCGCGCCGCGCGCCTCCGGCGCCATCTTCCCCCGAAATGCCGGCTCAGCGCTCCGATCATGAGAACGGCGGCCAGAATCAGGCCCGCGTTGGAATGAACCGACCAGCATACGATCATCGCCGCTGCGTCCAGCGCCATGACGGCGCCCGCGGCGATGCGATGGCGGCGGCGTCGCGCGGACAGATAAAACAGCAGCGCAATGGGAAAGGTCAGCGCGAGAAAATCCGCGATATGCCCGGTGTTGCCCAATCCGGCGGCCGAGATGTAGTTGCGCCAATCCGGCAGCCGCGCGGCCAGATGCAGCCATTGCGGGCGCCAGGCGCCGACGCCGTCGAGATAAAGCGTCCATCCCGCCAGCAGCAACGCCGAGGCGCACAGGCCCCATCCCAGCCGGATCAGCCGCCGCCGGTCCTCTCCCAACACGTCCAGCGCCAGTCCCGCCGCCAGCGCGAGCGTCCACCATTCCCGCGACGCGTCCCAGGCCAGCGACCGGCTGCGCGCCCAGGCGATGGAAAACGTGTTCCACAAAAGCCAGAGCGCGATGAAGGCGGTGGAGAGATTGAGCCAGAGGAAGACCGGTTTGCCTCGGGCGGCGCGGATCGCGGTGAGGACCAACAGGGCGCTTGTGACGAGGGAAATCCAGGTTTGCTTCGGGCGAATATACTGGTCGGTGGCGGCGGTAAAAATCAGCAGCGGCGTGAAGCAGAAAAGCAGGTAAACGCAAACTGCCCGCGCGCGCTCGATTGCTGCGTCCATAAGGTTTCAGCATTCAGGAATGATGATGGCGCTTGGCGCGCATTACTTTATATCTTCCGAAGGGTTGCATCCTGCGCCGTGTTTATTTCAGTCTTGAGTTTTTCCGCTTCCATTCTGTGGCTGACCAGCAGACTGACGCAATAGAGCCGCTGCAGTTCTTCGATCGTAAACGGCGGCGCCGGCGGATCGTTTTCCAGATAGATGAAGCCGATTGTGTCGCCGAGGATCGTCAGGGGCATCGCCATGCGGTTGGCGTGATCCACGCCCGCGAGGCGCTCCGGTTTGGCCGCGGCGCTGGCTTCCACGCTGATCAGCGCCTCGCCGCTCTCGAACAACCACTGCAAGACTTTGGGGTGCGCCTGGACTTCGCCTTCCTTGATCAAGTCGAACGCCGCCAGGACGCGGGTCGTCCGGCCGCCCTTGTCGCCCAGGATGACCGCGCCGCGATGCGTTATAAACACCTCGGCCGCCCAGTTGAGCGCGGCCTTGGCGATGGCCTCCATTCCCTCGACGCCTTCCAGGCGCGTGACCAATCCATAAGCGAATCGCAGCGCCGTTCCCGCATGGGGAAGGGGCGTTGGCGACGGCGCCGTCTGGCTTTCGGTGAAGCTTTTCTCGAAAACGCTCAGAGCGAACCGTTGATGCCGCTTGCGGATTTGCGTGTCGCTGACGGCGCTGGTCTTCTGGGTATCCAGCGCCGGTTCGGTCGGCTGGCGCTCGGGCAGATTCTGCGAATCGGGCGGATCGAAGATCATCGTATAGTGGCTGATCGCGATGACGTCGCCGGGTTGGAGGGTCCGCTTGGGCATCCGCTGACCGTTGATGATGACGCCGTTCTTGCTGTCCAGATCGCGCAGGATAAATTCATCGGCGCGCCGGTATATGATCGCATGGGCGCGCGAGACGTCCGCCCCTTCCAGTCGCAACCGGTTCGAATAGCTGCGCCCGATGGTCAATTCCAGGCCAATGTCAATGCATTCGCGCCGGTCCTGCTGGATCACGAACAAGCGGGACATGGGACGTCCTTTCCGCGATAAAACTATTTCAGATATTTCAGGATGGTTTCTTCGAGCTTGGCCGGCTCGAAGGGTTTCATCAGGTAGTCGTTGGCGCCGGCCTCCATGCCCTTCTTGACGGCCTCCTCATGCGTGGCCGCCGAGAGCATGATGATGGGCGTGTCTTTGATGGCCGGGTTGGCGCGGACGCGCGCGGCCACCTCATAGCCGTTCATCACCGGCATCATCACGTCCAGCAGGATCAGGTCCGGCTTGTCGCGCTCGATCTGCTCGATGGCGTCCAGGCCGTCGAAGGCCGTGGTGATGTTGAAGCCCCGGGACTCCAAATACAATCGCACGACGACCTTGATATCCTCTTCATCGTCGGCAAGGAGAATCGTTTTTTTCTCCATGTGATGCGCTCTCCTTCCTAAGATTGCATTTCGCCGGCGCCCTTTCCTGCTCAAGGAGTCGCCGGTCCGATGCGGCCAGCCTGTTGTCAATGCCGGTAGATCATTCTCGGGAAGTGACGGCTCGCAGTCAAGCTCACTTATGCGCCGAACGCAATGCCGTCGCAACAAGGATTTCGACGCCGGCCGAGGCGCCTTTGAGCCGGACGGCCTCCTCGACGCGCCGCCGGGCTTCGAGCACCGAGGCGCCGAGCGAAATCAGCGCTTCGATCGCCTCGGCGGACGCTCCGGAGGCGCCGGCGAAAGTCCCCGCTATTGTCGCTTCGCCCGCCGGCGCTTCGGCGGCAAACCGGACCATTTTGGATTTCAACTCGACAAAGAGCCGCTCGGCTTTCTTTTTGCCGATGCCCGGAATGCGCGACAGCGCCGTCAGATCGCCGGACACGATGGCATGGGCCAGCCGTTCCACAGGCATGGCCGACAGCATCGCCAGCGCCACGCGCGGGCCGATGCCGGAGGCGCTGAGCAAAACCTCGAACGCCTCGCGCTCGCGGGGCGAGGCGAAGCCATAAAGCGCCAGCTGATCCTCGCGCACGTAAAGATGCGTAAACACGCGCGCTTCCTGCTCGACGTCCGGCAGCGCTTCGAATGCGGCGGTGGTGACGGCAATGCCATAGCCAACGCCGCCGGCCTCGATGACGCAGAAGCCGGGTTCTTTATGGATTACGAGTCCCTTGATCTGATGTATCATATCTGCTACCTATTTAGTTTGAATCGAAAATTCATTGGCATCTTTTTGCTTAAGGGGTGAATGCAATGCGGTAGGAAGCGGCGCCAGCATTTG
>JAPLSP010000071.1 GCA_026398575.1 Candidatus Sumerlaeota bacterium
CGGACGATGGAAATTGAACTTCCACATGTTCTTGCGCATGGCATAGCGCCAGACGCCGCCTCTCATGCGGAAGGGAACGTGGTCATAAACGCGCCCTTCGAAGACCAGCGTTGTCATATAGGGATATTCATTGGCGGTGTAATGGTCGAGCCAGGTTGATTTTTCAATCTCGGATTTGCTGCAGAGGACATGAAAAACGGGCAGCGAACGCATCGTCTGCGTCGTGAAGATTGTTTCGGGTTGCACGCCCGGGCGCCATGAGCCAGCCCATTCGGGAACGCCATCATAAACGAACCAGGCGAAGTTCGGCTGAGGATCGTCCGGATACGGAACGGTTACGGCGGCGCCGGCGCCATCCACGGCGGCGATCCGATAGCGGACCATGCGGCGATGGATTTGCATGGCCGCCGGCATCACGCATGTGTAGATGCCGTCTCCCGCAATGGCGTCGCCGCCAAGGCCGTCGTCGCGCATCGCCATCGCCGTCCAGTTCGTCATATAGGCCGAATCATCCAGCGCGATATAATGCCCGGGATCAACGATTTGATACATCAGCGCCGCGCTGCTTACGCCGTCCGGATCGGTGATCTTGGCCGTGATCAGCACGTCCTCGCCCGATTTGGGCTGATCCGGAGCATGGCTGACCTGGCGGATCATGGGCGGGGTCGTATTCGAATAGGCCGAATTGCGCCGCCCCGGCGTCGGGCCGGTCGCCGGAAAACCGCCCGGCATTGCAGTAAGAATCGCGTCGAAGAAGGCGTCGCCGCTGTTTTTTTTGGAATTGAGAACCTGCGCCGCCAACACATTCGTTCCCGTGCGCAGATAGGCGCGCGGATTGGCGAGGATGATCGTCTGATAGGCGCGGTTCTCGACGTTTAGAATGGCCGTGGCGGTGCAGGGGAGAGTGGCGCCGGAAACATTCAAGCCCGCCACGCGCGCGCCATTGATCCACACATTGACGCCGTCGTCGTATTGAAGCTCGAGGATGAGCGTCGTCACCGAGGTGGCATCGGCGACGTTGAACGTCTTGCGCAAATAAAAGGTCGTATAGCTGCTCTGCATGTCATCGAGAACGGTATTGATGAACTCCTCTCCATATCCGATCGCAGCCCGCCCGGAGCGCCAGGTTGAGTCTTCACCGAAACCGATCTGGCGCCACGCGGACGACGGCGATGACGGCTCGGAGGCGCCTTTGCGGTAATGCCAATAATTGGATTGCGCGGCGATCAGCGTCGCCGTTGACATCGGGATGCTGGCGCCATATCCCGAAGCCTGCCAGGCGCCGCCCAGATTGTTGTCAATGAGCGGATTGATCAACTCCATCGAACGGCCTTCGCCACCCGAAGCGCAGGGCCAGGGGAAGCCGAGTTTGTATTCCACCTCGTCCTGGAGGGCGCCAGCGGCGGCGCGCAACTTCACGAGATCGGCGTCATTGTCGAGTTTTCCTGCGAACGGCCCCAGGCATGATACGCCGAACTTCGCGGCAATGGCAGCGCCGTCCTGCCCCACCACCACATATCTTTGAGCCGTAATCGTCGTGCCCTGGGGAAAGGCGTAAGAGATTCCGCCTGAAATCACCCAACCCGACAAATCCACGTCCGCGGCGCCGGCATTATAGAGTTCGACAAACTCGACAGACTCCTTCTTGTTGTCGGGGTCATAGTGGATTTCGTTGATGACAATTTGAGCCGGCGCCATTTGAGCCAGCGCCATCATGAATAGCAATGCGACGCCAAGGCGCCAAGGCGCCTCTCGCGGCGCAGCTGCTTTTGTGCACAAGACCTTTGTCGCTAGAAGATAAAAGGAAGGATTTGTCCAGCTTGGCGCCGAATGGCAGGCCGTCCCGCTCCGTCGGGCGGCCTTGGCGCGCTGTGGCCGCCCGACGGAGCGGGACGGCCTACCATTCGGCGTCAAATTATAAGGCAGGGCGCACCCCAGGCGCCAGCGGAATTGATATATATTCTTTTCAATCAAGCCGGCCTGCTTCATGAATATGCGCGCCTTCTTGCTTTATAGATTGATTGCGCTAATAGAACCGCCAGTGCGGCACGCGCGAGGATTTGTAGCCCGTCGTAATTATCGCCGTGGTGGCTTTGTCCGAGTCCATCGTCAGGGACAAGGGATTGTCGGTTTCGTGGCCCGTGGGAATATCGCCCGTCCAGCGAAGGAACAAACATCCCATCCACGGCTCAACAAGCAACGACACCGTGGTTCCAGCGTCATAGCGCCCGAGCCATGCCGTGTCGCCTGTGTAAGCCGCGTCGCCTGCCTTTTGGGACACGGCGCCTTGGGACACGGCAGGCGGAGTCAGAGTAACCGTCCCGCTCGTTACATGAACCGTTAGCGTATAGGACGCCACCGTGCGGAAACTCGCGCTCGACAGCGTCCACGTCGAGCCGCCCGCATTCTGGGCGTAGCCGCGATAATAGTAGATCGTGCCGGCGGACAGGCCTGAAATCGGAAATCCGAACGCGCCGCTTTGAAGCCCTGCATTGGCGCTCTGCGTCCACGCCAGAGGATCGGTTCCGCCATCGCTCGCGCCCCAATACACCGTCACCTGCGGGAC
>JAPLSP010000508.1 GCA_026398575.1 Candidatus Sumerlaeota bacterium
TGTCTTGCCAGACTACCATCGAGTCATCCCTGTTCGTTCATTACCGCGTCATCCACGCGCCGCAGGATGTTTTCGCCTTGCCTTCGCTGCCTGTGCCGAACAGAATTTTATGTGCCCATTTTGCGCGGCTAAAGGCATACCTCGCGCCAAGCATTCTCACCCTGGCGCTCTTTCTCAATGCTTCGTTCGCGGTTGGCGCAATCGTTGGCAATACCACTATTGGCACAAACACCTATCCCGTTGGAGTTGTTCCTCTCGACGTGCTGGGAACGCCGGTCACGATTCCGGACAAGGCGTCGGTTCAGGTATTGCGGATGTATTCCTTTCAGAGCGGCGGAAACGTGCGTTTGGCCGTCTATGACGACACCTCGCCAACGCGGCAGTTGCGATGGCAATCGCCCTGGATGGTCAACATACAGACCAACGGATGGATATCGGCGATAGTCTCGGACGGTTCGGAAACCCCAACTTTGATGCTGGGAGCGGGCAGATACTGGCTGGCTTTTCAATCCGACACATCAAACGCCAGCTATCTGTCAGGCAGCGGACAAGGGTTTCGATTCCATTTTGATACGAGCCCTTTGCCAGCCGAATATGCAGCGGCTGACATGTCCGTTACCGCCGGATCATGGACTGAATACCTGGCTTATGACAGCCTTCCAGAGAATAATCCTCCTTCGAAGCCTTCGAATCTTTCGCCGGCGGATGGCGCGCTTAATGTTCAGCTGAATCCGCAGCTTCAATCGTCCGCTTTCAGCGATCCCGATCTCCCGGACGATGCGCAAATCGCCGCACAATGGCAGGTCCGCGCCCAGGCAAGCCCCACCGATTACTCGGTTACGGTCTTCGATTCCACGACGGATACCTTCAATCTGTCAGCCATTGTCCTTCCCGTCGGACGGTTGAATTGCCTGACAACCTGTTGCTGGCGCGTGCGTCATGCGGACGCCTGCAATACTTGGAGCCTATGGTCCGTCGAAACCTTATTCACGACGATGTCCCCGGCGCCTTACTCTCCTACGAACATTCAGCCGGCGGATGGCGCAACGGATATCCCGCTGACCCCGACGCTGCAAGCCTCGCCATTCAGCCACCCAACTCCGGGCGATACGCAGTCCGCGTCGCAATGGCAAATCCGCCGCGCAAGCGATCCTGACGATTGGAGCCTGACGGCGTACGACTCGGGAACCGACGTTGTGCATTTGACTTCCATGGCCATTCCCGACGGCTTCCTGCTCTATGGCGATACCTACTACTGGCGCGTCCGCTATCAAGACAACCATGGCGCATGGGGCGGCTGGTCCGTTCCGACTTCCTTTTCAACGTTCTCCGGAGCGGTTCTGACCATCATTGCCCAGGGGTCCCCTGACGGAGTCACGATCACTATGAGCCCGGCGGACATGAATCACCATACGAATGGAAGCACCCCATTCACGCGTGTTTACATCGCAGGAACAACCGTAACCCTGACCGCGCCCGATCCGGCGCCGAACGGCTATCATTTCCAGAAGTGGCTACTGGATGGATATGACTTTTCCGGGATCGGACAGGCGCAAATAACATGCCTCATGGATACCAGTCATACAGCAGCGGCAGTTTACACTGCGCAGCCCACAAACGACAATTTCGCCGATGCGATTGTGATTTCAGGAACCACGGGCACTGCGTTTGGCTCGAACGTTGGCGCCACCGTGGAGGCAGGAGAGGAAACTCATAGTGGTGGGATTATTTTGTATTGGCCCGATCCTGAGGCCTCCGTTTGGTGGCGCTGGACAGCGCCGGCGAGCGGAACTTATTTCTTCAGCGCAAACAGAAGCGACATTTGCGCTGAGATCGCCATATATACAGGCGGCAATATCAGTAGCTTGAACGCAATAAGGCTCTGCAATTACGGCTGCTATGCAGGCGGAGCATACTTCGATGCCCAAAAAGACGTCACCTATTCCATCGCTGTGGACGGGTACCGCTCGTTCGTTGCAGATGGCGGCGAGCCATATTTCACAGACTGTTGGAGGGGGAATATAGAGATCGATTGGAGCATCGCGGACCCGATCAACATCAGTCCTGATCACGCGTATGTTCTTACCGGCTTGTCTGGTTCAACGCAGGCAAATAATGTTTACGGCACGAATGACTTTCTCTGGTTCGAAGACCGGTTTTACGCGTATCCTGACTATATTACATCGCATCCTGAAGTAGGATCATGCTACGAGATTTGGGGAGGATTTATGACTGTGGGCGCTGGCGTATGGTGGAAATGGGTCGCGCCGGCCACGGGATTTTACAGTTTCGATGCAAATGGAAACGCGGTCTTTGTCTGCGAGAGTTCAGGGCTGAAATTGATAAATAGAACAAAGGGCAATCAAGCGCAGTTGCCTATTGTTGCATGGTGCCAGCAAGGCGTAGAATACACCCTATGCTGTGATAATATTGTCTTTTACCAAGAGGAATACACTTGCTGGGATGGCGCCAAGGTAACAGGTCCCGGGTATTTACCCCTTGGCATAATTCGCCTGAGCTGGAACTACATCGGCCTCAGTCTTCCTGAGTTAACTGTGGCGTCATGGAATCCCCGCAGCGGGGTATCCATCACCGTCTCCCCTACTGACTATTATGGGACTGGCGCTGGCGCCACGCAATATAGTTTGTACTACATCCCCAATACGGTGGTCACGCTAACCGCGCCCCAGACAGCAGGCGGGGGGCAGTTCGTTAAATGGCAAAAAGACAATGCGGATTTTTCCGGAAACGCGTCCCTGACCGTGACGTGCGCGATGGATACAAGCCATACGATGACGGTGATCTATGCCTATCCGCTATTGAACTGGCTCCGCCAATACCTTTCCGGCAGAATTGCGCTGACCCTCGATCAAAAAACTGCTCTTGATATCAATGGCGACGGACGCATTGATGTCTCCGACCTGAGCGCCCTGTTACGGCAGTGAGACTATCGGCTATTCTTTTGCGGCTGGACACTCTGAGTGGCGGCGTTATAAAGGAGCATCATCGCCTCGGATTCCTTAGATTGCTCGTTGGAATCATAGCCCCTGATTTTTGCCAGCAGGACTTCATCGCTCACCCACCGAATGGGTTCGATATAGCGATGGGAGAATAATTCCAGATCATTCCTGGAAGCGGCTTTCTTCCCGTATCGCTTCAGATACATAAACTCCCACATCGCATCATCCAGTATCCCAACGAACCGATATTCCAAGCCTTTCCCCCTCGCAAACAGATCATTCTGCGAGTATTCGGGCGTTGGGTAAGTTGTCACGATAATGAATTTTTCATCCGGGGAAAACTGAAGTTCATGGCTGAAGGCGTATGTGGATAATAGGCGCTGAATTTTTTTGTCGCGCGCATCCACTAGCCAAATCTCAAACTGCCCGCCCAACACTTCCGGATCGCTGACAGCGGTTGGGCGCAGCTCGACAATGATATCTTTCTTGGGCGATAGATACGTCTTCACCGGCTCAGAGGCATTCGCATGGGACGGCGCGCTTGAGCTTCGACAAGAAGCAAAGGCAAGCGCGATTGCCAACATCAGAAAACCTGAAACAATGCTCCTCATTGCGAAGGTCCTTTTATTGAATCAAGTTTCATCGTTCATTGCTATCCGTGCTTTCCGTGATATCCGTGGTTGAAAATTGACCACGGATATCACGGAGAGCACGGATATTGCGACGCGATGCGGCATAAATAGCCGCTATTTTGCCAATATGTTGATTGTCCCCAGCTTGTATCTTCTCTGCCCATCGCCATCGCCAAGCGGCAACGCGATGGTAGGCGTGCCATCGCGTTGGCCTATGGAGACGAAGACATCGAAGGCGCCTTGGGGTTGCGGCGGCGCGAAGACGCTGGCGCCGTCTTTATGGCGCATCGCGACGACGAACCGCGACTGGATTTTTTCGACGGGGGCCTGGCCGGGGGCGGCCACTTTCAGGTTGCGCATGTCGAATGACTCATCCACGTTCAGCGAAACGATCCCGCCTTTCGCGTCTTTCAGGGTCAGCGCCCAGAAGCCGCCCGGATAACACGGCGCGACGCCGGCGTTGGCCCATTGGGTTTCGACCATGAAGGGCTGGCTCGGGACGATCTGTTTGGGCCAGGAGATTTCGCGCAGTTGGAGGCGGTATCCCATTCGCTGATTGATGCGCTCGATCAGCGCGCGGTTTTCGTTCAGCTCCTCGCGCGGCCACCAGTGGATGGACATGTAGCTGGCGTGATAATCCTCGACGGCTTTCAGCAGCAGCGAGCCATCGCCCCACGCGCCGCGTTGCTTCGAACTGCCATAGTGTTCATGCTCCAGGATCACCGGAAATCGCGGCCAGAAATCCTGCGCCATTTCGGCGTGATACCATGAGCGCGGCGGCGGCTGGACGAGGATGCTGTCGTCGCGCAGGGTGAGGCTCTTCGAGAGCGCATAGTCCGTCGCCGGGAAATGCCGCCCTGGCTTGTCGGAACCGGCCATGTCATCGTCGGCGTTGAGCAGCGTGCGCTTGAAATGCTTCAAGTGAAGGTCAATGTGGCGCTTGACGGCTTCGAGGGTTTGCGCTTCCGAAAGACGGCTGCTGGCGCCGGTATGGCCTTCACCCCACATCCCGAACGAGCCAACGTCAACGAAGGCGACATTTGGATTGCCGTCATAACGGCGCGCCATCGCGGCCAGGAAGTTGTCGAGTTTCTGCAGAAAGATGGGATCGAGATAATCCGGGTCCCAGAGTTTGCCGTCCGGCGCCGGACCTTTCCCGAAGTTGAAATCCACGCCTTTCGCGCCGGCGTCCTTGACCCATTGCGGCGTGGCGTAGCGCATCCAACTCTCCGAACACGTCACGCGCAGGGCGATTTTTTTGCCCTTGGCGATCCAGCGCTGCGCGGGCGTGTCGAGAAGCGCCCAGTTGAACTCGCCTTCCTTCGGTTCGAGGAATGCCCACGGCACGCGCAGATACACCACCGACAATCCCGGGAAATCGTCCACGGTATCGGAGGGTTCCAACTTCGAGCCGTAGTTCGCGATGATGTTGGAATAAAAATGCAGCGTCCATCCCATGTCCGGATTGATGAGCGCCTCGCCAGTATCGCGCGGACGCGCGACTTCGCGCGGCTCTTCCGCGCCGACGGCTGAAATTCCCAGCGCGAGTCCAGTCGAGAAGAAGATAAGTTTTCTGTAAATTCCAGTTTTCATCATTTCAGTGACTCCAGGAATTTGGCGCCGGATGAATAGCAGGCGGTCCGTCCATGCCGGATATCCTCGTCCGCCTCGCGTTCGCCCTTTTGCCAATCTTCTTTCCAAAACCATGCCTGTAGAGTGACTTGCCTTTTGCTCTTGGCATTCCGCAACGACCAAGTGGGTCTCTTCGCCTTCACGCATGTTTCCTTCGCATCCATCGAACTATCCCACTTTCCGACAGTGTGACTCTCTAACTTCTGAAAAATAATTATGCGTCATCCGATAGATTGCGCAAGCGCCAAATCAAGCCCTCCGAAATCACGAAATCGCGGATTGACAGGAAATTTGCGCCCTCATAAAGTAGCTATGCTTTTCTTTATGCGCGCATGAATCCTGCGGATTTCATGCGCGCTACTCCACTCCAACAGCGAGGCGTCCGATGGCCACCAACTGTGTCAACCAAAAGAAAAACATGCCGCGATGCACGTGTACGTATTCGGATTGCGACAAGCATGGCATTTGCTGCGAATGCATCCATTATCACCTGGGAATGAAGCAACTGCCTGCTTGCGTTTTTTCGCGCGAGGCCGAGGCCACTTATGATCGTTCCTTCAAAAAATTTGTGAACTCCAACAAGAACCTGATAGGCTGATGATTTGTCTTTGCGGGGGCGGCACGGACCTGCACGGACGAGCACAGACGGATAGCTTCTTATGGCGCCTCCTCTTAAGCATATTCTTGCGGTGTGGTTCTTTGTGTTTCTGGCTTATGCCTTGACGCTGGGCGGACATCTGTTTTCGCCGGATGACGAGGTGCTCTATCGCACCGCCGAGTCGCTGGCCACCTCCGGAACACTGGCCGTCGCGCCGATTGTGGACGACTTCGCAACGAGCCAGGGCATAGACCATAAGTTTTACGCTCAATACGGGATTGGCCAGCCCATTCTGGCGATTCCATTTTGCTGGGCCGGACGCGTGGTGGAAAAATTCTATCACGGGATTGGGTTGAAGCCGCCTCACCACATCATCGAGATGCAATTTCACGACCGCTCGGATGCGGCATACACGCGGCGGTTTGTCGCCTCATGGTTCAACATCTTTGTCGGCGCTTCGTTTGCCGCCGCATTGTTCATGTTCGCCTTCATGCTGAGCGGGCAGACCAAAGCCTCGCTGCTGACGGCGCTTTTATATGCTCTGGGAACCATGGCATGGCCGCAGAGCCGGACTTTTTTTTCCGAGCCGCTGGCGGCATTGTGCGCGATGGGTGGGTTCGCCTTTCTTTATGCCAGCTTCAAGACCGGCAGGATCAGACTCGCCGCGCTCGCCGGGGCGTGCTGCGGCTATGCGATGTTGACGCGACTGGATTCCCTCCTGGCGTTTCCGGGCATCGCCGTCTTTCTCGCTTTGGCGAATGCCTGTGAGGGCGCGCAAGAAAACGCCTCGCGCGCGCAGAAAATCCGCCATCTCGTCGCGGCGCAATTCAAGAGTCGCGCCCTGCTGAGATGGCTGGCATGGGGCCTCCCGATTTGCGCGGCCTTCGCCATCTATGCCCTCCTCAATCTCAAGCATTTCGGCACGCTCAGGCCCGCATACTCCAACCAGCCCGAAGGCATCAATTTCGGCACGCCCCTGCTGATCGGTTTGCACGGCTTCCTGTGCAGCATCGGGCGCGGGCTGTTTTTCTTTTCGCCGCCACTCGCGCTGTTTTTCTGGTCCATCCGCAGATTTGTGCGGCGCGATCCGGCGTTGGGCTGGGGATTGATTGTTTCGATTTCGTGTTTCCTGGGCGCTCAGTCCTTATGGATCAATTGGGCGGGAGGATGGTGTTGGGGACCGCGGCACATTTTCATGATTCACTGGATGCTGGCGCTGCCGATCCTGGCGCTGCTGATGGCGCCGCGTTCCATGGGCGCTCGCATGGCCTATTGCACGCTGATGATCCTGGGCATAGCAGCGCAAATATATGGTTCAAGCGTCAACTTCAACGACTACTATAAGAAAAGCTTCCGAGAGTTAGGCCAGTCAATGCAAGCCATGGCGCTCTATTCGCCGGAACAGGAAGAAGGCTATCTACGGATTTTTTATGAGATCAAGGCGCGTTCGTCTTTGAATGAGCCTTACCGGGAGCCGCCGCTTTATTCGCGGGTTTTGGTTGCGCCGATCAATGACAGCGTCTATATCTTCCAAAATAGCCAGTGGCCCGGCAACTTGCGCTGCATCGAGCGCGGCCTGCACGACAATTTCTGGCTGCATTTTTTTGGCGCCTGCAAACGTGAAAAAGCATTGTATCCTATAAAGAATCCGCAATCATGAAGGCCGTCGGAGGCAGCGTTCCGAAGGCAAAATAAGAGGCCAAAAAATAATTTAAATTTTGCGCATTTTTTTATTGCCACGCATAAAAACCGATATATACTGACTAACAGAACCCTCGAACATACGCGCTTTGACCAGGGCCACCGATTTTTTTTATTTCCGGACTTTAGGATTCCTGCCAACGCGATTTTCTTGGGTTCTTTTTTATTTAAGCCTCTTTCTGCTTTTTTCGTATCCATCCCATCGAAAAAGATGGCAAGTTTTCTCCCCTTGGCGCGACATTATATCAAAAGCCTTCCTGGCGACAGATTTGATTCCGCCGCATCAATGCGCGGATAATGCTGGGCGAACGCAGTTGGCAAGAGGAGCACTCTTAATGAAAATGCCGCATCAATTTCATGCATGTCATATTTTAGCCGCCGTGATTTTGGGCGTTTGTGCGGGTGTTTCGGCCTTCGGCGCGGAAAAAGATAATGGACAGCCGCCGGCAATAGCTTCCGGCGCCATTGCCGCGCGCAGCGGCCCCAGCGTCATCGAAGGCGCTTCGCGCAACTGGCTCGTCGCCGTCGGCGTCAACCGTTTCGATGACACTTCCGTCGCAGGACTGGAATATTGCGTCTCGGACGCCACCTCGATTTTCAACGTCTTCTCAGGTCCGGGCAAACTGGTTCCCGCCAGCCAGTCGTATCTGCTGGTCAGCGGCGCCACGGATCGTTCGCTCGTGCCGACGCGCGCGAATATTCTGCGCACGATCGCCTATGCCGCCGAGCAAGCCACGGCCGATTCCACCCTTCTGATAGACCTTTCGGCGCACGGCTTCCTTGACGATCAGGGACGTTCATTCCTTTTCCCGCAGGATGGCGACGTTCGCCAATTATTCGATACGGCCGTGCCGCTGGCGCGCATAGACGAAATCCTTGCCGCATCGAAGGCCACGCGAAAAATCATGTTCGTGGACGCCTGCCGCAACACTCCACGCCGGGGAGTACGCGGCGCCAACGACCGGACCGACGCCAAGGAGTTGTTCAAAAACCTGCAGGCCAGCCAGGGCAAAGTGGCGCTGGTCTCGTGCGACGCCGGCCAGATATCCAATGAAGCGGCGGAGTTCCGGCACGGCGTTTTCACGTACTACCTTCTCGAAGGGCTGCGCGGCAAGGCGCGGACGGATAAAAACGGTTTCGTGACCTTCAGCGGTTTAATGGAATACGTCTGCGACGAAGTGCCCAATTGGGCCAAGCGCACGACCCGTCCGCCCCAGAATCCCTGGATGTGGGGCGCGATGAGCGGCTCCATTCCGCTCAGCATCCCTTCGGTCGCGCTGGCTAGCGGCGACTCCTCGGGAAAGAATATTGTTTATGAGGCGTATGATCGGGGTCCGGCCTCTACTCCTCCCGCCTCAAATCCTCCCGCCCCGATTCCTCCCGAACCAGTTCCTCCCGAGCCAATTCCTCCCGAGCCCATTCCTCCCGCCCCGCTTCCACAACCGAACATCCAACCGAATGGCGCCGCGCCGGCTCCCGTCGCCCGCACGGAGATCGTCCCGCTGGGCGCGGGCGTGGCTTTGGCGCTGGTTTATGTCAAGGGAGACGGAAACATCAAAGACTTCCGGATGAGCCAAACTGAGATCACGCAAGAGCAATTCCAGGCTGTGATGAAAATCCCGCATAAATCTTCGGCGGAAGGACGCGGTCTGCCGGTGGATATGATCAGTTGGGAGGAAGCCAACCGCTTCTGCGAAGAGCTCACGCGCAGGACGGGCCGCGCGTTCGCCCTGCCGACCGAGAACCAATGGGACCACGCCTGCCAGGAAGGCGGCGGCGATCCGCTGGGACGCGATCTGCCAAACATGGCGTGGTTCGGCGAAAACTCTGGCGGCCACATACGTCTCGTTGGCACGCGCCTTTCCAACGCCATCGGCATCTATGACATGCTCGGAAACGTCTCGGAATGGTGCAGCGATTACTTTGACGCCACGAACACCACGCGCGTCGTGCGCGGCGGAAACTATCTCAGCCAGCCGGCGATCCTCAAAACCACCTTCCGCCAGCCGCAGCTCCCCGACCGCCCCCTCTTCGGCATCGGCCTGCGCGTCGTGCGGAACGACTAACTGGCACTGGGAGCGCCCACTGGGAGCGCCAGCATCTCTGCTGGCGCGTGGATTTTCAACCCGTGGATTTTCCGCTTGCCTTCGCCCCTATTCCGCCGAATATTCATTCAGGAAGCGATAAATATCGCTGAATCAGCGGCGGCAGAATCACTATCCTGCCTCGCGATAGTTCTCCAACGGCGGGTCCAGGATGCCAAGACATCTCTTGCCTTACTGCGCGACTTATCTTCTTTGTGCCCTCGCAGCGCCGGCTTCAAGCGCCCAACCCACATCTAACACCCTCATCCGTTTCGATTTCGAATCCGGCGATATGCAGGGATGGAAGGTGGTTGAAGGCGAGTTTGGCGCGTTGCTCAGCGATCAGAGCGTTTTTTGGAATGACCGATCGCAGCCATATAACAAGCAAGGCAAATGGTTTCTCTCCACGCTCTGGTCCACAGAGAAAAAGCCCAACGACCGCTATAAAGGCGTGATCGAATCGCCGGTTTTCAAGCTTCTGGGACCGCGCATGACGTTTCTCGTCGGAGGCGGCTCGCACGATAACACCTACGTTGCCCTTTGCGCGGCAAACGGCAATGAGAGTTTGAAAGCCTGCGGCGCCAACAGCGAAAAAATGCAGCGCATCACATGGGATGCCCCGAACCTGGTTGGAAGAAATGTATTCCTGCGAATCATGGATGAGAATGAAGGCGGCTGGGGCCATGTAACGTTCGATGACTTTACCGCACAGGGAATCCTCGATCCCAGAGCGACCCAAAGGCATTTTGCGGCGGTGGCGAAAAAGCGGATTTCCACATTGGCGCAGGATGTCAGCCTGCCGGCGCTGCGGCGCGCCATCGAGGATATTGCCGCGACCTATCCCGGCCAATACCCAGGCGCCTACCTGAAGCAGCTCGCCGAGTTTGAGAATCTCCTGACAAAAGCTCAATCGCAGATGGCGGCGCAAGACGCTCCCGGCGCCCAAGCCGGCGGCGCGCATGAAAGAATGGACGAGCTCATGGAGCGGATTCGCGCCTTTCAACGCGAAGCGCTTCTGGCCAATCCGCTCGTTTGCTCGAAGCCGATTCTTTATATCTCGCGCCGGCAGTATAAATCGGATCACCACAACACGGAAAC
>JAPLSP010000406.1 GCA_026398575.1 Candidatus Sumerlaeota bacterium
GGCGCGTTCGACTTCATCGGGGGACAGTCGCGCAACAACTTCGCCGCGCTGAGCATTTCCACCGGTCTGGCCACTGCCTGGGATCCGGCGGCGGATGTTACGGTCGCGAGCGTTGCGATCTGGGATTCGAACATCTACGCGGGAGGCATGTTTGAGAATATCGGGGGACAGGCGCGCCATTGCCTTGCGGAACTGGAATCCGCTTCGGGCCTGGCCACGGCTTGGAATCACGATCCTTTCTCCCCCGATCTGTTTTACAATCAATTATTCGTAATTGTTTATGCCATTGCGATTGCCGATGAGGGGAACACGGTCTATGTCGGCGGCCAGACAGTATATCCTTACGGAAATCCCCGCGGCAATTTCTCCCAGTATTCGACCATGTATGATATTGAATTCCAGACCGACGGGCTGGCCGGCGCGTCGTTGGACGGGCCGACCACGCAGATCGTGGCATACGGCGCCAATGGGCGCCCGGTGACGGCCATCGCCCCCGAGGGCTATCATCTGGCCGAATGGACCTGGGAGGGCGTGACGTACTCGACGGACAACCCCATCACCGTCACCGGCGTGACGCGCGACATGGTTCTCGTGGGGCATTTCACCACCAACACCTACACGCTGAATTACCTGGCCACGGCGCATGGGATCATCTCCGGATTCAATACTCAAACGGTCCAGCACGGAAGCGATGGCACAACCGTGACCGCTCAGCCCGCCACGGGATACCGTTTCGTTCAATGGAGCGACGGCTCGACGAAAAATCCCCGTCAGGACGTCGCCGTCACCACCAACATTACCGTCACGGCCGAGTTCGCGCTGAGGAAATTCGTGGTCAGCTTCAAGACGGATGGCACGCTGGGCGCCTCACTGGATGGAGAGACCTCGCAAACCGTCAGCTATGGCGCCTCCTGCTCGCCCGTCACCGCCATGGCGTTCCACCCTTACAAGTTCGACCGATGGACCGTCCGGGGAGTCGCTTACTCGACCTCGAATCCGCTGACGGTGACCTCCGTGACCCAGAGCATGACCCTCACGGCGAACTTCATCATTGGCACGCTGACGCATACCGTCACTTTCCAGACGGATGGCACAGCAAGCGCCTCGATCTCCGGCGCGACGTCCCAGACCGTCGGTCATGGCGCCGACTGCGAGCAGGTGACGGCCGTGGCCCCGCTGGGGTATCAATTCACCCGCTGGACACTGAACGGGAAGGCCTATTCCTCAAACAATCCGCTGACAGTGACCGATGTCATTGCGAACATGAACATCGTGGCAGAGTTCACCTCTGACGCCATGACCCATACCGTCATCTTCCTGCTGGACGGCACGCCGGGGGCTTCCCTCGAGGGCGTCACGACCCAGTCCGTCGCCAACGGATCGGAGGGAACAACTGTTACGGCCAAGGCCCCGGCCGGCTATCATTTCGTCAAGTGGACCCAGGGCGGAGGCGCGGACTACTCGACGGCCAATCCGCTGCAGGTGACCAACGTGACGGAAGACTTGATATTGACGGCCAACTTCGCTGGCAATATATACACCGTTGTTTTCCAGACTGATGGAACAGCCGGCGCCACGCTGGATGGTCCCACCTCGCAGGCAATCGCTCATGGCGCAAACGGCGAGGCTGTCACGGCCCGGCCACCCAAAGGCCGCAGCTTCCAGAAATGGACATTGGATGGGGAATTGTATTCAGCGGACAATCCGCTGACGGTCACGAATGTGACCCAAAACATGACGCTGGTGGCCGTCTTCGGCATCGGCCTTCCGGTTTACACCGTCACCTTCCAGACGGATGACACTGCCAGCGCCAGCCTGGCGGGCGATCTGAGCCAAATGGTCGAGCAGGGCGAGGATTGCACAACCGTGACGGCCATTGCTCCCGCTCATCATCACTTTGTCCATTGGATGAATGGCAGGACGGCGTACTCGGACGCCAATCCGCTCGTGGTCTCGAATGTGACTTCGAATATGACGCTGAAGGCAAGTTTCGCTCTCGACACTTACACCCTGAACTATGAAGCCGGCGCCTCGGGTTCGATCTCAGGCGACACGCCGCAGACGGTCGGATACGGCGACAATGGCACGACCGTCGTGGCCATGCCAGATGTCGGCTATCACTTCGTCCGTTGGAGCGACGGCTCGACAGACAATCTGCGCATGGACAGCGCTGTGACGAGCGACATCACCGTCACGGCTACGTTCGCCATTGATATCTTCACACTGCGCTATGCGGCGGGCGCCAACGGGTCCATTGCCGGTCAAACCAGTCAGACAATCGCCTATGGAGACAACGGCACGACGGTGACGGCGGTTCCCGACATCACTTATCACTTCGTCCAATGGAGCGATGGCTCGACCGATAATCCGCGCGCGGATAACGCCGTGACGACCGACATCAGTGTCACGGCGCAGTTCGCGATCGGCAATTATACAGTGGTCTTCCAAACCGATGGGACGCCCGGAGCGTTTTTAGACGGCGCCACCACGCAGATGGTCGCTCATGGCGCTGATTGCGCGCCGGTGACGGCCAACGCCCCGGAGGGATTTCATTTTGTCAAATGGACGAATGACGGGGCCGATTACTCGATTTCGAATCCGCTCACGCTGACGAACATCATGAAAGACATGACGCTGACAGCCGTTTTCAAATCCAATGAGCTCGGTTCACTGGTAGTGATGATCCACCCGCAGGGCGCGATAGACGCCGAGGCGCAATGGCGGCGCGTGGGGACCTCTCTGTGGCGCAACAGTGGCGAGATCGAAAGCGATATCAGCACGGGCTCTCAAACCGTCGAGTTCAAAACTATAACCGGCTGGAACACGCCGCTGAACTCAAATGTGATGATCTACAAGGACCAGACGTCCACACTGTCCTGTGTCTATGTCAATGCCGTGAAACTGCAAAGGATTCGCGACTATCTGCTGGGAAACAGTCTGGATAATACCAGCCTTGATTTCAATTCGGATGGGAAAATAGATATCGCGGATCTGATACGCTTGATCAACGTGGGAGACTGAGTTCGGCGTGATCAATGCGAGGCGGACGAGACATAAGAGAAGCGCAGGAAAAATCAGTCATTTGTCAATATCCGCCAACTCGAAAAGCGCCAGTCTGATGCGCTCATAGGGGGACTTGGCGCCGCACTCGTAGAGGCAGGCGATTCGGCCTTGGGCTGTAACGGCGATATCCGAATAGGCGCTTGGGCCATCATGCAGCATTTTGCTCGAAGACCAGGTCGAGCCTTCGTCATAGCTCGCTCTGATCGTCATGGACGTCCGGATGGTTGCGCTTGCGGGATTCGAGAACAGGATGACGTTCTCGCGCCCCTCTCCCGGCCAGGAATACCGCCGGATGCTTGCCTGGCAGATGGGTTCGATCAAGGCATTATCGAAGCGCTGCCCGCTCCACTTCGCGCCGCCGTCGTCGCTGAAGGCGACCTGCCGCGCGCGGCTGGCTTTATTATAATTGCGCATGTTGAGCATCAGGCGGTTATTGGCGAGTTCGACGACCTCACATTCATTGACGTTGTGGACAGGCGAGCTTCCGCCCAGTTTCCATGTCTTGCCGTGATCGTCGCTGTAGATCGCGTGGGAAAAATACTTCTTCGTGCCGGCTTCGATGTGATCACAGGGGATCACGAGCCGTCCGGCATGCGCGCCTTTTTCGATCTGAATTCCGGCGCCCGGACCCGTGGCATACCAAGTCCAGGTTGTCGCCTTGACGTCAGCGGTGATCTCTTTGGGCGACGCCCAGGTCATTCCGTCGTCGCTGGAAGAAGTCACATACACGCGCCGGGTATCTTTGCTCTTTTGGTCAATGATCTGCGGTTCGCGATCATCCCCCCGATTCCAAGTCGAGAGGAGCCATACGGTCCCTGTTTCGCGATCCACCACCGGCGATGGATTCCCGCACGTATTGTCCCCGTCATCCCAGACAACCTGCTGATCGGACCACGTCTTGCCGCTGTCTGTTGAACGCTTGAGCAGCAGATCAATGTTGCCAGTATCGCCCCTGCCAGTTTTTCGTCCTTCGCAAAACGCCAGCAGTGTTCCCTTCGCTGTTATGGCGAGGGCCGGGATGCGATAGGTGTTGTAACCATCCTTGCCGCTCTGCCAAAGATCGTTCTGGGAAATCTCACCTGCATTCATGTAGCTGGCGCACAGAATGCATACGCAGAAAGCCGTGCTCAATCTGAAAATCATAAATTCCTCCTTAATATTCCGATTCAGAATTACAGTCACGAATACCTACCTAAAGGACGAAAGCAATGCGGTCAGAAGTGGCGCCAGCATTTGGAGTGCGGTTGCTTGCTGCCGCTTAAGCGGCAGCAAGCAACCGCACTCCAAATGCTGGCGCCGCTCCAAGCCGCATGTTTTTTCCCTTAGTCATAAGAGTTTTCGATGATCTCATGTTATCGCATTTTCGAATCTCAACACTTAGCTATTCATGCCGGAAACCGGCCATCCGCCCGTATAATGCTCACTTACACGTTTCGAGCCTTACCACGATGGAGCGCTGGAATGGCGGCAGAGTGATCATCCCATCCTTCAGCTCCAAGTCGGTCCAAGCGTCGGTCCAGGGCGAATAGGCGCGGTGGCGGGATCGAGCCCTTCGATGGCCCGAGCGAAGCGCGCGAAATGGCGCCACAAATCGGGTTTCTGAATGCTCTCGCGCCAGAACCAGATTTCCCCCGTGCCCGTGGCGCCGGCAAAGAAAGGCGCGAAGATCACATCATGCAGGAGCATTCCGTCCTTATCCTTGGCGTATAGCGGAGAAACGCCGGTGTGGCGGGGGCTGACTGCGACGGCTGAATGAGTTCGGTCCCAACATCAATCAAACCTCTCACGCCGCCTTCGCCAGCGCGGCATAGTGGGTTTGGATTTTGTGGTTCGCGAATAGTTTGAGCAAGGCCATTGCGGGAGTCAACCTGATTGATTGCGGATTAGGATTGCGTGGACAGGTTGATAATCTCGATCTTTGCCAGTATTCATTGGGTGTAGGTTTCAGGACTGCGGACTAACAATGCCCTTCCGGTGTGATTCGGGGGTGACTTTCAGCTAATCCAGTTTGCTTCGCCCTCTTCGCCCTTGACAGCCCGGCTGCGGAGGTCACAATTGGCTTGTATATTTGCGTTGGCAAGATGATTGGCGCCGCGGACTATCATCGCTTGTTCCTTCAATATCCCTTCAATACCTTCAATCTAAACGCTAAACAAAAGGAAAAAGAGATGAATGACATGGGCTACTTCGGATGCCTCCTCCTTGCGGGAGTGTGTGCGCTGACTGCCGTCTTCGCCGCTTCTGCTCTGGTTCGGGCGAGGGGACGCCACGGTTCCGCCATCGCCCTTGCTGTTTCGTCCGCTGCCGGTTTCATATCAACGTTGCCGTTCGGGAGAACCATGGAGATGCCGTGGCTGCCCGTCGTTGCAAGCGCATACTTCGGGACAATAGTTTTGGCTGTGATCCTCTGTTGCCTTTGTCAGATCAGGGAACAGACGCGATCCAAGAAAACGGAGTAGAGATTGGAGAACAATATAATGAAACGCTGTGCTGCGGAGTTTTGGCGTGTGTCCCTTAAATGCCTGTCCCTATCAATGGTCCCTTCAATGGACCCTTCAATTGTCCCTTCAATTGTCAACAAGGCTGATCATCCATGAAAAAAACGCTGTTTATCTTCGCGCAGACGGGGCTATTGATGGCCCTGTCGGCGCTTTCTGCATTCCAGAACGCTCGGGCCGACGATGCCGCCGCTCAAGCCTCCAGCAAAAGCGCGGTGATAAAGATTCCCATGTTGGTCATGCCGATAGAGTATTCGGACTGCAAGCTGACGCTGAAAGACGAAGATTGGAACAGGAAGATATTTTCGACGCCCACCAGGGAGGAGGAAGACCAGCGGTTTGACCTGTTCGGCTTCTGCGGCACGAGCGTCAACAACTACTACAAGGAAATCACGTGCGGCAAATTCCAGTTCGTGCCGGTTGCGGAGAATTGCGGAACGCCCAACGACGGCGTGATACGGATAAGCCTTGGTACAAAACATCCGCTTGCGGATACCAGCTCGATGACGGCTGCGGTGAGTTTGGCGCTGGCCCAGGCGTCGCGATATATGAACGCTTCAAAATACGATCTGGATAAAAACAAAGCCCTGACGCCGAAGGAACTGGTCATCGTCGTTATCTCCGCCGGCGGCGAGGGAGACGCGACGTACTCCAGGAATCGGACATATTATTCGAGGCTGAACTTCGGCGGCTGCCGCATCACGGGATTTGTCGCCGTGTCGGAGCGGAGGGATGATCTCAAAGATACATACGCGAAACTCGCCAAAGCGGCAGGAGTCGAGCCGAAGTACAAGGACTTTCCGGTTTCGGTCGGCACCCTGGTCCACGAACTCGGCCATGAGTTCGGAACGCCCGATGTGCCTTTTACGGGCTATCTTACCGCCATGGGCTACGGGCAGAAGAACGCACGTACCGCCCTTTTTCCAGGAACAAAAATGGAATACAAGAGAAGTTCCCCAAGCCACTACGGCGCCTACACCATGGTGAAAGCCGGCTTCATCGTCCCCATCGTCCTGGAAAAAACGGGAGTGTACACCGTCAACTCCGCCGGCACGGGCAAATACAACGTTTATAAAATCCCGACCAAAAATCCGAAAGAATATTTCCTGATCGAAAACCGCCAGCAGGAAGGTTCTGACCTGGCGTCGGGCGTTGCAGGCAAAGCCCGCAAACCCGGCGGGATCGCCTTATGGCACATCAACGAAGCCTTCGGCAAGAACGACGACAAGGATAAGCAGATCATTACCATCGAGGAAGCGAGCGAAAAATCTCTGGGCTACAGTTTCCTGAAAAAAAGCCGCAGTTACCAAGCGCAGGATCCCTTTTATCCCCTGCCCGGGAACGCCGAGTTCAGCAGCGCTTCAACCCCCAATAACAAATCCTACGCCGGCGACCCGCAGCCGTGGACCATCACAGATTTTTCCGCTTCCGGTAGTGTGATGACGTTCAAGTTCACGAGTTTGAAATAGGACATTCCCAACGATGACTCGCGGTTCCATCCCATCTCGCTGGGCAGATTGAGGAAGGTTATTGAGTTTCAAAAGCGGCAGGAGAGAAGAGCGCATTATGGCGAAGTGCCCATATTCGCAAATGCGATGACATAACATTATCGCGAATACTTTTACCGGAGAAAATGTTCATGCGGAGCGGAGCGGCTCCAGCATTTGGAGTGCATTGCCCTCGTCCTTTGGGCAAAAATACGTCATTGCATTTATGAGTCAGGTCTCGCGGCGGGGTCAGACCTTGAAAAGCGATTCCGCTGAAAAACCCCGGTTGGGGCCAAAGCGGGCATTCTTAAATCGTTGATTATTATAAATTTACGAAATGCAGTTTTCGGCAAAAGAGGGGTTTTTCAGCGGAATCGAAAAGCGGAAATCTGAAATTGACGGATTCAAGGTTTGATCCCGCCCCGACACTCCAATATCGAAACACTACGCGCCCGCGAACTCGGCCCACGCCGCCAGAGCGCATTGAGCAAGCTACTTGGGTTGTGTTCCGGTTTTCTGGGCGGTGTTCGCCAGAAGGAAATCGCGCAGGCCGGTCAGGTTGTCGGCGTTGATCAAATCCACGCCGGCGTCCTGCAATTCTCTCCAGGCGTCCGGCGAATTGGGGATGTTCCAAAAGCGGATGCGTTTTCCTTTTTCATGCGCTTTGGCGACCAAGTCCCTGAGCTTGGCCTTTTCGGCGGCGGGGATGGGGCCTTGGGCTTTCCACTTGAAGACTTTTGCCCAGTTCTCACTGATCAGGGGCATGAACAGCGGTGAAGCGGCGCTGTTGAGATCGGTCAAACGCCCATCAACGGCCGCGTAGCGCACGGATTCCGATTCCGGAAACTGAAGAGGCCGATTTCCGGAAATGATGATCGTGACGGCGCGTTCCTCTTTCCGGTCCGGATAAAACGCGGTCAGCATTTTTTCATAAGGCTTGATCGCGACGAGAAACGCCTGATAGGTTTCGGTCGCGGAGGATTTGAAGTCTATGAGCAGCGTGATCGCCGGGCCGTTGGGATAAACCCGTCCTCCGTTTTTCTCCACGCGTTCGCGCAATGGATCCAGATAAAGCGACTGGAGCGTTCTGTCTTTGCGCACGGCCTTGAGTTCATGCGCCACAAGCAATTGCCCATCCACAAGCCACACATCCGGTTCAATGCTGCAAAAGCCGCAATCCAGAGCGTCCAGCAATGGCCGGGCATGCTCATAGTCGTTGTGCGAGTGGGCATTGGTCAGCGGCGTGATACGCGCAAGCGGTTGGGCCGGCGCAGGTTGTTGGGCCAGGGCTGCGGCGCCCGAAAGGCAGAATAGCGCCAGGAGAGTCCTCATGGATTGAGGAATGAGTCCGCCATGAAGCAGAAAAACGGAAAAAGACGCCGGCGTCCACGAATGCGGTTTCATAAGCATAAATCCTCCTGAAAAATGACCTTCTGAATTTCCGGAATTCCAGAGTTGTTCTTGCGCGAGAATGACTCGGCCGGGCATAACAATTTCATCGCCGTTCGCTTCATGGGCGGACTCCGGCCCGGAAATTGCCGACGGCTTCACTGGTACGGAGGGCGCGGCTGTAGATGCGGAGGGATTGAACCGGTTGCGCGATGGCAAGAGTTGGAGAGCCGTTGGGGGCGCCCATGTTGGGGCTGAAGCGGCCCCAGCCGAACTGCCGCTGGTCGCCACCATCGCAGAGCGCGCCGTCCACCACGAAGGTGATGATCTTGGGACCGCCGTCCACGGTGATGACCGCATGATGGAGTTTGCCTGCTTGCAGGAGCTTGCAGTCGCTGGACCAGGCGGCTTCGCTGCGGCCATCGCAGAGAGTGATGCGGAGCGAACCATCGTCCGCAGCGGAGACGAGAATGCCTTTGCCCTCGGAATCGCGGCTGTCAATCAGTGACTGGGGAGAAGCGAGGGCGTCCACTTTCAGCCAGAGGTCGAGGCTGAAGCCCGCGCGCAGATCCAGGCCCCGCTGATCCTCGGATTTGGCGTCGCGTCTATTGAAAGCGGGCAGTTTGGGCATGGCGGTTTGGGAGGGCAAAGGCGAGTTGCCGGAGAGGTTCAGAATCAGGCCGTTCGTGGCGACAGCGCAGGTGTCCCACTGTTTGAACAGGCCGTCCACGAGCGCGGCGTGGATGGCGTGAGTCCGGCCAACAGTCTTCTGGGTCTCGGTG
>JAPLSP010000706.1 GCA_026398575.1 Candidatus Sumerlaeota bacterium
AAAATAATACAATAAACTACCATCATCCCAAAAAATATTCAACAATAAACATCAGAAGATAGTCCTGATCGCATTTGCGGTAATGGCGTTTTTTGTTTTCGGTATGGCTTACGACAGCAAACGAATTCAGCGGCGCTCGGATTATATGAACATCCGATTGGTTCCGGAAAAGGTGGCGAAGCAAGTCATGCAATGGATCAGCGCCTCTAATCCGCGGGAATCTTTTATGAGCAATGACTCCTATGCCGTCCATTTGCCTAATGTTGGTCAAGCAGGCTTCTATGATCTTGCGACGGACTTCGCGGAATATAAAGAGCGCATCGAGTCCGGGAAGGCGCATTTTATTTTTCGGCAAATGGGAGGCGACGCCAGCCGGTATGAACCAGAGAAAGACGCTTGGGTGGAAGAGCAAATCCGCCAAGGGCGTCTCCATGTGCTTTATTCCACCTCAGAGTTTTATTTTCTAAGAAATGAGCGCCCATCCCCATGAATATCGCGGTTGTCATTCCAGCCTATCAGCCTTCCGAGGCCATGACTGCACTTATTCAATCGCTCTCCGAGCAAGATTGGCGCGGAATCATTATCATAGACGACGGGAGCCATGCCGACAACCAGAAGGTTTTTGACGCTCTCGCCGGGATAAGGGGCGTGACTATTTTGCGCCACGCCGTTAATCTAGGGAAGGGCGCCGCTCTCAAAACGGGAATCAACCATGCGGCATGCGCATTCCCTGATTTATTGGGCGTCGTAACCGCCGATGCGGACGGACAGCATGCTCCGGAAGATATCCTTGCGATAGGCAAAGCGCTCTCCAGCAATCCCAATGCCTGCATCATGGGCGTCAGATCGTTTTCCTCCGATGTGCCCTGGCGCAGCCGGTTTGGCAATCGCCTGACTCAATGGGCGCTCAGAATTTTTCTCGGCTACAATTTACAGGACACACAAACCGGTCTGCGGGGGATCCCCGCCGCCGCGTTTGCCCCACTCCTTGGTCTCGCCTCCAACCGCTATGAATTTGAACTCGATATGCTGATCCTCTTCAGGCAGATGCGCTTCTCCATTATACAGCAGCCAATCCAGACGATCTACATCGAAGACAATCGCGCTTCTCATTTTAATCCAGTGCTTGACTCGATCAAAATATATTTTTCCCTCTTCCGCTTCTTCATCACCTCGGTCATTACCGCCGTCATTGATGGCGCGATATTTCTGATTTGCCTGTTCCTTGGCATGCCCATTTACGCGTCGCAAATCCTGGCTCGTTGCGGCGCCTTGGTCTTTAATTACACTGCGGTTAGGAACGCCGTATTTTTCTCGAAACAGGAGCATGCCAAAACATTTCCCAAGTATCTGCTCTTGGTCGTGGTATCTGGCTTCGTATCTTATGGTCTGATTCAATTTTTGATTCAAACTTTTTCACTGCGCGCGATGGCGGCCAAGATAATCGCGGAATCGCTTGTTTTCCTAGCCAACTATGCCATCCAGCGCGAGCTTATTTTTGTCCAACAGCAAAACTGCGCTGCCACTAATTGGGATGAATATTATTCAAATCCTCCCGTTACGGCAAAATATTCGCGTCGCATATCTGAACGGCTTTTGATTCATCTCATTAAAAAATACGGCCCGTCCCCGATAAATTCACTGGTGGAGATAGGAGGCGCCAACAGCTGCTTTTATGACGCCATCCAAACTGAGATTGCGCCGAAGCAGTATGTGGCGATTGATAACAATGCGCGCGGAATGGAATTATTGCGGTTGCGCGCCCAGAACCATCCTCAAACAAACTTGGTATTGGAGGATGCGCTTAATTTGCATTACACTGCCCAGGCGGATGTGGTTTTTAGTGTGGGTCTCATAGAACACTTTGACAATGAAAATGTGCGGCGCGTGATAGAAGCCCATTTCCGCCTGTCAAGGCCCGGCGGAATCGTTATTATTTCTTTCCCTACACCCACCTGGCTCTACAGGATTTCGCGCGCGATATCCGAAGCCACTGGAATGTGGCGTTTCTACGATGAGCGTCCGCTGCGGGCACAGGATGTCCTGCCAACGATCCTAGAGCAGGGCCAAGTGCTTTACCGGAAGATAAATTGGCCTATCTTCTTCACTCAAATGGTGATTGTCGCACAGAAAAAAGGCTGATGCCGCCGCCGTGCAACCAGCGGCCTTATGCTTTGAAGGAGAGCCTCTGAGTCGTCTATCTTGCCATTGAGGAGTTATGCGCGCGGATTCCCTCGCAGACGCGCGTGATCTGCTCGCTTGTCAATTGTGGATACATGGGAAGGCTCAGGATCTCGCGGCGGATGGATTCGGTGATGGGCAATCCTCTGCGGCCGCGCCGGGCGTCGCGATAGGCGGGCTGCTCATGAACCGCGAGCGGGTAGTGGACAAGAGCGCCAATGCCTGCTCGTTCGAATGACATATTGATGATAGACATGCGAGGCGCCTTCTCGAACAAGGGGAAGCGTCAATCCCATGCCTTGCAGCCGGTGGTTGTAGATGCCTGCGATTTCCCCGCGCCGCGCGTTTTCCGCGTCCAGATAGCGCAGTTTGACGCGCAAGAGCGCCGACTGCAATTCATCCAGACGGCTGTTCATCCCCGGAATGGCGCTGACGTAGCGATCGCGCCAGCCGTATTCCCGGATCAACCGCGCCTGCTCGGCCAGCGCCGGATCGTTTGTGACCACGGCGCCGCCGTCGCCCAGAGCGCCAAGGTTTTTGGTCGGATAAAAACTGAAAGCGGCAATGTCTCCCCATGTTCCCGTCCGGCGTCCGGCGAGCATGGCGCCATGCGATTGCGCGCAGTCTTCGATCACGCGCAAACCTCGCGCCCGCGCAATCTCCAGAATCGCCGGCATGTTCGCCGGATGTCCATAGAGATGGACGGCGATCACGGCTTTCAATCGCCCCGCCGCCTGTTTCGAGTCCGCGTCATATTCCTCGATTGCTTCACGCAGGCACGCCGCGTCCATCGTGAAGGTCTCCGGATCAATGTCCACCAGAATGGGGCGCGCTCCCGCCAGCTCAATGGCGGCGACCGTGGCTACGGCCGTTTGCGAGACCGTGATGACCGCGTCGCCCTGTCCGACGCCGCACGTGCGCAAGGCGACATCCAGCGCGTCGGTGCCGTTGGCGACGCCGATGGCATGGCCGGCGCCGATATAGCGCGCGAACTCTTCCTCGAAGGCGCCGGTCTCCTTTCCCAGGATGTACCAACCGCTGTCGAGCGCGCGATGAATCGCCTCGTCTATTTCCGCCTTGCGCGCGAGATACCCCGCTTTAGGGTCTGTTTGAAGAAGAAAAGGAATCGTGGTCATGATCGTTTCCCTGTAGTTATTTGGCCAATTTTATAAAATCACCACAGAGACACCGAGGCACAGAGAAATTCACAAAGAATATTTTCCATGCATTTCTGAATGCATTTCTCTGTGCCTCGGTGTCTCTGTGGTGACCTTTTTTGAAGATCTCAAATCAAAGTACTCACGCGCAGCTTACAAATATTGCGCCAGGTTTTCTTTGTAATAGGCCAGCGTCTGCGCCAGAGCCTCTCGCAATGGCGTCACAGGCCGCCATCCCAATGTATCGCGAATCAAACGGAAATCCGAAAAAAAGTCGCCGATGTCTATTTTTTTGCGCTCTTCAGGAAAGGATTTGACTTCATAGCGCGCGCCGGGCTGGCCGGAACAAAGCATATCGGCAAGGGCCTTCAAGCTGACGACTTCCTTGCTGCCGAGATTGAAGATGCGCCCTTTGGCGCCGTCGTCCGCTGCCGCCAGCAGCATCGCCTCGGCGACATCGTCCACGTAGTTGAAATCCCGCAATTGCTCTCCGCCCCAAACCTCGAACGGTTTGCCTTCGCACAAGAGGCGGATCCAGATGCCCACAAACGTCTGCCGCGCGTCCTTGACTCTCATGCGCGGACCGATGGTGTTGGTCAGGCGCAGCGCGCAGCAGTGCATGCCATAGACGTTGCTGTAAAGGATGTGATACGCCTCGCCGGCCGCTTTGTTCACGCCGTTGACGTCCACAGGACGCACGAGGTGCTTCTCATCCACGGGCAGATAATCCGGCTTGCCGTAAATCTGCCGCGTGCTCGCGAAGACGATGCGAATGCCGGGATTGTATCTGCGGCAGGCTTCGAGGATCGTCAACTGCGCATGGCAATTGATTTCCAGGTCCGTCTCCGGATCGCTCATCGAGTCTATATGGCTGGTCTGCCCGGCAAGGTTGAACAAATAATCCTGCCCCTGGATCAGATGCCTCATGCTGTGCTTGTCGCGCACGTCGGCGATGTTGACCTTCACTCGATCTTCAATGCCCTTGATGTTGACCATGCCGCCGCCGTATTCCGGAATCAAGCTGTCCACCAGCGTCACCCGCGCGCCGGCCTCGATCAAACGCCGCGCCAGATTCGAGCCAATGAATCCAAGCCCGCCGGTGATCAATACCGCGGCATTCTGGAATCGCGTAAGGTCTGGCATGATGAAGTCATTCTCCTTTGGTTTGCGCGTTCCAACGGTCTTTGTTCTTGAGGTGGATGTCTTCCAGCAGGCGCCGGAGGCTGAAATTCAAACGCCATCCGGGATAATGCCGCTGGAACTTGCGCACGTCGCTGATATACCAGATGTGGTCGCCGATGCGATTGGTTTCGCTGTAGGTCCATCGCATTTTTTTGCCGGTGATCTCCTCGCACAGCGCAATGGCTTCGAGCATCGAGCAATTGCTCGTGCGCGATCCGCCGATGTTATAGACTTCGCCGCGGCGGGGCGCGCGGAAAAAATGATCGAACGCGCTGACCATATCCGCGCTATGGATGTTGTCGCGCACTTGCTTGCCCTTGTAGCCGAGGACGGTGTAAGGCGTTTGCGTCGCGGCGCATTTCATCAGGTAAGCCAGGAAACCATGCATCTTCGTGCCGGAGTGATTCGGCCCCGTCAGGCAGCCTCCCCGGAAGCAGGCGGTTTTCATGCCGAAATAGCGTCCGTATTCCTGAACGAGAACATCGGCGGCCACCTTGGATGCGCCCATGAGCGAATGCGTGGAGGCGTCAATGCTCATCGTTTCATCAATGCCTTGATAGAAGGGATGCACGGGATCAATCTCCCAGCGCGTCTCCTGCTCGATCAAGGGCAGCGTATTGGGCGTGTCGCCATAGACCTTGTTCGTGGAGGTGAAAATAAACGCGGCCTCCGGGCAGTGGCGCCGCGCCGCTTCCAGCACAACCAGCGTGCCGTTCGCATTGACGCTGAAATCGGTGATCGGGTCTTTGGCCGCCCAGTCATGCGAAGGCTGCGCCGCCGCATGTACGACGAGTTGAATGTCGCTTCCATATTCCGAAAAAATCCGGTCAATCGCATCTTGATCGCGGATATCCACGGCAAGATGGATGTAGCGGTCCTGGTGGCGCTCCTGCAGGATTTGGCGATTCCATGCCGTCGAGCCTTCCTGCCCAAAAAACACGCGTCGCATGTCATTGTCAATCCCAACGACGCGAAAGCCCTGCGCGCAAAAATGGGCGGTCGTCTCCGAACCGATCAGCCCCGCGGAACCTGTGACGATGATGAAAGCCATTGTGTCTAGACCCTTGCGGCTCTGACAATCTCCGCGCTTTTCGAGGCTGCTTGCGTTAGTTCCGCTCCCTAATAAACCGATGCATTTCAGGAATTGCCGCAATCTTCTTCAAAAAACAGGCGCTGACCAGATTGGCGCGGTTCCAATACATCACGAAACGGATGGAAGTTGTTTTGCCTGGTCGCTAACCGTCATCAAAAAATACTTAGCCAGGCGGTTGTTTGAATAAAAAAAATTCGATGACTCGACCCTGCACCGGTGCTGACAGAGATCGAGGTAGGCGCCCGGCGTCCTGACAAAGCTACCGCGGTCGAGTCGGCACAGCACGTTGTTGACAAAGTGCCATTTTGAGTAAACGGGGTCTGAAAACACAATCCTCCCTTTTGCCAAGCGCGTGAGTTCCTCAAGGCAGCGATCCGCATCTTCGTCCGAAAGATGATGCAGAAGCCCGTAACCGAGTGCTTTGTCAAAAGCTTTGTCCGGAAAGTCCATCCGACAGGCGTCCCCGACGAGGAACTTGCGACCTGGCGCAATGCCGATGCGATCCAGCGCCCATTGTATCCTAATGGGATCAGAGTCCACCCCGACATAATCGCACCCGCTCAGATATTTATGAAAAAAACCGAAGCCACAGCCGACATCGAGAATCTGTTCGCCGGGCTTGGCGTCCAATGCTTTTAGAATGGGGCGGATATTCAACCCCAAAAGGAAAAGTTTGCGCAGACCTTCGTAAATCCAAAACGTGTCCCTAAGCGGTTGCTTCATCGCCGTGTATCCTCATGTCTTTTCGTCTGCTATATAAATAAAGCCAGAATTATTCTTGGGTTATTTGGGCAGGTCCGTTTTGTAATACAGCATGCCGTAGCCCATATCTTTTCGAGTGTAGTCTTCGAGATGAATGCAAGCGCTCTTAGCCACAGCAAAAGGCTTTTCCGTCCGGACTGACACCAATATACATTGCGGCGCATGGGTGTTCGACATGAGATCGAATTTCCTGCCATTATACCAATTCATAATGTGGCTAATAGCCTGGGCGTCTTCCTGTGGTTTTCGATTTGGAGCGCTACCGTCCGAAATGGGATATGCGTAAATCAGGTTTTCAGGGTGGCCTATCTTCTTTGATGCATAGTCAAGCATGGATAAAAACCATTCGATATCAATGACTGGATCTCCAACGACGAGAATGGATTGGTCTTTGGCAAGATTCGAGCGCATCTGATGCAGGCCGGCATTCAAGATAGATCGCTCAAGTTTCCAATAGTAGCATGTATGCGCGGTAAAATACGCGCTTTGGAAGCAATAGCAGAGAAGCAAACCGGCAATAATCCATGCAGCGAACGGGAAGCGTTCCCTGGCATGGCGCAAAACCCATACGCAAAAAAACGCGAGCCCAATGCCTGCCGGCAACAAGTACCTTCCGAAGAGGAAACTAGTTTTAGCATAAATGATAATCTGAGGTCCGATGAGCATGAGACAGAAAAGGCATAATGGAATCATGCTCTTTATGTCTGGAGAAACCGAAGGCGATGCATTGCGCCTCCAACTGATCTGCCATGCAGCAAAAACACCGAGGACAAGAAATGTTAAATCCAGCATTCCTCCCTGATCCAAGCTCCTGCAGGTCTTTAGAATTTGTCTGATGCTCATGGTTGTTGCATCAATGCCTGCGTAAGTAGTACTGATCATGTTCAAGAAATGAATGCATATTATTGCCCCTGCCGCTGTTACGAGGAGAAAAATCGAAGACGCAAGTTCGCGCAAGAAAGCTTGCCGCCATGAAACATTTTGCATTTCTTTGAATTGCCAGATTTTTAGAAATACTATGGCGGGGATTATGAGAATAAAGTTCTCCTTGCACAGACACATGACGATTGCCGAAATCAAGAATGCCGCTTCACAAAGCCAAGAACGCTGAATCTTGCGCGCGTTGATGGAAAGAAAAAAGAGACTGGCAGCCATGAACAAGCATGCCGGGGCCTCTGCGGGCCCGCGCCGAAACCAAGCTTCCAACGGGTAACCTAAGAAACAGATTAGAGGAAATGCAAAAGAGGCAAGCCAAGAGTGTTTAAGGTTTATAAAAAAAGCGTATAATAAAAAGGACGTAATGGATATTAACAATGCTCTCCATAGACAAGGCAGGAGCAAATTATCCTTAAAGAAAAAGGTTTCTGCTAACCTTAATAAATAGTATGCCGGCCTGAACCGGTGCACAATAGAGATATCTCGCTTATTCCAATAGTTTACGGTATTCCAGAATCCCGCATTCTTTACATGAATCTGGTCATTCATTGATAGCAGCTCGTGATCATCCATCATGTCATAATCTGAAGAGAAGAGACCAAAAGAGCCAAAAAGACCAAACCAGAATGAAAGAAATAGTCCTAATGCAATAATATGGCTATAGTGCTTTGGTAGGTGCATTTGTCGCGCTCCATTTGCCTTGCGCTTCTGCGAATTCGCCAAAAATGCGCAATTCAAAACCCCAAGCGAATTACTTGGGTGGATGGTTCAAATTATCGCATAGGTGCGAGTGATTACCGTGAGTTGCCGATCAAAATCAAGGGGAAAATGCAGATTTGCCATGGGGATGGTTTAAGGCTGGAAAAAAACTGCTTGCCTAATCTGATCCATGTGCTAGCATATGCCTGTAAAGGTCTTACGCAGGAGCGCCGGCCAAATATTCACCGTGGCAATTTCTACTGAATTTTTCATGAATGCCGTAATTCGGTCTTATATATAATGTCCTCAATTGACACACACAAAACAATGCGGATTTCTATGGTAGCGCCGTGCTATAATGAGCAGGCGGCAGTAGCCGAATTCTATGGCCGCGCGACCGCTGCTCTTGCGCCACTTTCGGAGGATTATGAAATACTTTTTGTGAATGATGGAAGTGATGACGCGACCCCTTTCCTCCTCAATGATTTGGCTGCAAAAGATCCGCACGTCAAAGTCTTGCATCTGGCCAGGAACATGGGGCACCAAATTGCCCTGACCGCAGGACTAGATTTCGCTTCCGGCGACAGGATCATCGTGATTGACTGCGATTTGCAGGACCCTCCTGAGCTGGCCGCGCAAATGCTGACGAAAATAGATGATGGCTACGATCTCGTCCATGCGCAGCGGCGCGAGCGGAAAGGTGAATCCTGGTTCAAACTGGCCACGGCGAAGCTCTTTTATCTGCTGATGAAGAGATTTGCAGAGGAAAGTTTGGTGGAAAACTGCGGTGATTTCCGCGCATTTTCACGCCCTGTGCTTGAGGCTGCCATTGCATTTCGCGAGCCGCATCGCTTTCTCAGAGGATTGTTCTCGCATGTTGGATTCCGGCAATGCGTGATCCAATATGATCGCGAAGCGCGATTCGCGGGCGCCACGAAGTATCCTTTTCACAAAATGCTAAGACTGGCGATCAACGCCGCGTTATCTTTTTCTTCCGCGCCTTTACGCGCTATCAGCTGGGCGTCTATCATGCTTTGGATATCGAGCTTCGTTTATCTCATCCATTCTCTATACACTCATTACGTGCTAAAAACAACGGCGCCGGGATGGACTTCCGTGATATTTCTGATGGCTTTTTTCACGGGGCTCATTCTTTTTAGCATCGCGATCCTCGGGTCTTACATTGGCCGGATTTTTGAACAAGGGCAAAGACGCCCGCTTTATTGGTTAAGCGGCGTGCAAAATATCAGTGATGAAGATTTCAATCGCGTTTCCTCCGATGCGCACGAGGCGCATTTGTCGCGACGCATTTTATTATCTGCAAAAGATTGCGAACGGAAGCGGATGGCTGTTGCCGCCGTTGCTCACAAATCTTCCCCTCAACCCAAGAGCTAATGATGAACGAAAAAGAGCAGGCCCTTCAGCGCGAAAAAGAGTTCCATGACATATGGGCCTCCACCATCGCAGTCGAAAAAATTTCAGTTATTCCGTTTTTCGAAGGTTCTACCGCCCCTGAGAATCGTTTTATCCTTCGGCATCTTGGCGATGTCAAAGGCAAGCGGCTGTTGGATCTAGGATGTGGAGCGGGAGAAAATAGCGTTTATTTCGCACTGAAGGGCGCTTCTTGTCTGGCGACGGATTTTTCGCCGGGCATGGTAAAAACCGCGCTTGAACTGGCTGAAACGTACGGTGTTGCCATACAGGCGCGCGTTATGGATGCAATGAAGATGGACTTGCCCGATGAGTCTTTTGACATCGTTTATGCTTCCAACTTGCTTCATCACGTTGATCCGAGACGGACGCTGGATGAAATGCATCGTATCCTGAAAAAAGGCGGCAAGGCATGTTTTTGGGATCCCCTGCGACATAACCCTATCATTAATATCTATCGCCGAATGGCCACCGAAGTGCGAAGTCCGGACGAGCATCCGCTTCATATCAACATTGTGAAGGATGTCCAGGCGCGTTTTTCCAGTGTGGAATACGATACCTTCTGGCTGGCTACCCTCTGGATATTTCTTCAGTTTTATCTGATCGAGCGCGTGCATCCCAACAAAGAACGCTATTGGAAAAAAATCATCACCGAAGAGCCGCGATTGCGAAAAACTTACCGGTGTCTTGAATGCATAGATAATTTCATCAAACGCATTCCGGGCCTTCGGCGAATGGCATGGAATATCGCGGTGGTCGCCACGAAATAGCCTGGTTGCGTTAGGTCCGCTCCACAATAAACCGGTGCATCTCAGGAATTACCTGAACCCAGCGCTCATATCCCGCCTGGCAGCATTGGCGGGCTTCATCGCCACATTTCCGCAAGTCCAGATGCTTGATCTCATTCCATGATTGATCGCGCATCCTCAAATAATAATACCTGGCATCAAAGAGGCTTACATTCGGCAGCAGGAATCGCCGCAATCTTCTTTCAAGGAAAAAGAGGGCTTGTTTGATCACCCCAGGCTTCGTCTCCGCGGCAGGCGACTTGAATAGATATCCGTTGACGCCATTTTCAATATACTCATTCATCGTAGGTCCGTCATAGGCAAAGACGGCGCAGCCGCGGGCCATGGCTTCCAGAAAAAACAACCCGACGCCCTCGGTCCGGCGCGGAGCAATCATGACATTGGCTTCCTTTGTATGATCGCTGAAGTCGCTCTGCGGCAGCCAGCCGGAAATATCTTTGACTTCGGTTGAACCGAGTTTGTAAGGCAAGAAATACCAGGCGTCATGTCCAAGGTGCCAATCCATATAGGGACGAAAAATTATTTTCGAGGCGTCGAGACATGAGCATAGTTTCTTCAAAAAATAAGCGCTGACCAGGTTGGTGCGGTTCCAGTACATCACGACGGGCTTTTGTTCCCATCGCACGGGCGCCATCCCGGCGGGATTGCAGAAATATTGAACTTCAAACGTGCGCAATCCCGCCGATTTGCTTTTGGCCGCGACCGCCTTGCAATAAGACAGCACACGCAGCGAAGGAGGCAAGGCATTCCACCATTGCTGGTCGCGTTGGGCGACATTATCGTACATGGGAACCCAGACAACATGTCCCTGGGGTTTGGTTAAAATTTCTTTCGGCGGAAGAAATTGGCAAAAAACACTGATCTCATCCGGGCTGCCGGCGGAATCGGGCAGATCGCGTCCGGATTCGGTATCCCAACTCTTTACGATGATATTGGCGCATGATCGCAAGGGCTCAATGAGAATATCATTAAACGCCGAGCTATAGCCTAAATGCCAGTTAGAACAATATGCTACGATATTCATTGTGATTTTTCTCGCGATTGTTCTTTAGGGGCGATTGTCTCGACGCGTGGCTCTTTGGATGAGAGCATGAGAAAGTCATTCCATGTTTTTGAATCACATTTTTTCTTATGAATCACATAGCGGTATAGAGACGAATGCCAGCGCAGCATCATCTGGAAACGCCATTGCGAAAAAGGCCGGGCGCTCAATAGATGAATGCTGGCTTCGTCCGTATATAGATTGAGATGAAGCTGCTCCGCGATGTAAGCGAGCGTCTTTTGCGAATAAAAGGAGACATGCTGACCCGTCGAAAAAACAAAATAGAACCAATCTTGGGTGACATTGGGCGGATATAGATTCGTCGAGAAGAGGAGGCAGCCCTTCGGCTTCAGCCGCTGATAGATGGTCTGGAAAAGGTCCAAAGGCCTTTCTATATGCTCGGCCACTTCAAAGGCGGTAATCATATCATATTGGCCGGCGGGGTCATCTTCAAATCCTTTGGCAATGAGATTAGGACTATAAGGATCCCGCCAGTAATAATCGAATCCGATGTCGCGCATCAGTCGCGTGAAAATTCCGTAACCGCCGCCGTAGTCCAGATATTTCCCCGTGGCAGGCGTCAGATAATACGCGAGAATCGCCGTGATTTTTTGATAAAGATGATTGCGCGTCATTATGCCGGTATCAATCGAGGCGATCGGCGATTGGTATGCTTCCTCCAGCCAATACGGCGTTTCCGTTTGCATTAGATCGCAATGGGAGCATTTATAATAATTGATGTAATATTTACCGAGCACGGCATGGCTGAACTGGTATTCCGCCGGATGTGAGCAAAGCGAGCATATTTTGGGATTATTTTGCATGAAATCGCTTTAATAATTTCAGAATGAGCCAGCGCAACCAAGCCTTGAGCGCGCTTAGGCAGAAGCCTTCCCGCACATCCGAAACATTTGACTGCGCGACGCCGTGCAATTGGAGAATATATTCCGACAGTTTTTTCACAAATGCGTCCTGCGGATGAATATCATCCAGCCACGCGATGGCATTTCCGTCCGCAGCCTCGCAAACATTCCTATTAAAAGACAAGCTTTCAGCGGATTGAAAATTCGCTCCGGCATCAAGGCCGATATTCCTTATCAATCCTGATGCCGGCGCCAGATGGCATTTATTCAGTTGCAGCGTGGCAAGGGCTACAAATATATCCCAGGAGCCTTTTTGCGGATTCAGGAAATGCTGTGCCAGCCTGGCCATATCCGGACCGGCTTTATCCGGAATGTTTTGCAGATGATCGAACATATCCCAATAATGGGTTATCCAGTGGCGCGCCTCCATCCAACGGTCCCTCCATGTGCCCCAGCCCCAGCAGCAGAATCTCCAGTAACTGACCAAAGAGAATGGATATCCATCAAAAGCCTCCGGCGCCAGATATTGATAGCCGGTGACGGAGAAAGCTTCCTTGCGCGCCGCATAATGGTCCAATGCCTGTGTCATAAATGAATAAAAGCCCGGCATGGGAAGGCAATCGTCTTCGACGACGACCATGCGCTCGTTTGCCTCCAGCGCCATATCCAGGTTGTCCAGGATTCCCATCAGCCCGGCATTCCGGATGCGAAAATGCAGTTCCGTTTCCGCCCAATCCACGGCTTTCGCCAGTTGGCGGCATGCTTCAACTTTGGGCGCATCCTCGCTGTTCTTCGGACCGTCAATAAAGACGATTAAACGCGGTGGCTTTTGCGCTCGCAAAGCCGAGAGCGTCTGCTCCAGCTGGCAGGGCCGGTTATATGCAAGAATCACGCAGGGAGGCATGAAGGCGTCGCCGTTCACGCCTCTAATGATTCTGTTCGAAGAAATCATGTGTGACCCAAATGCATGAAAAATAGAATTTACTGAAAAAGATATAATTATTCTTTTTAAGAAATTGGGAGGTCTCGGAGGATAATATGGATTCTATATCACATTTCTGGCTGCGATGTTCGATAATCATAACCTGTGGCCGGTGAGACGCCATGTCCAGGGATTTGAGAACGGCGCTGTCGAGGCCCTCGATATCCATTGATAACAAATCAATGGATATATTGCCAGGCGCATGCGTTGCGAGAATCTTATTTAAAGAGGATAATGTGATCGGGGTTATGCGTTTGACAGGGTAACCCAAGGATTGGTTTTCCTTGGCGAGATCAGGATCGAATGTATTGAGCGCGGGCTCGAAGAATTCGTAAAAATCCGACGTCCCTTCCTTATCCGAAATCCCCATTTCCAAGTTGATATCGGCCGGGCGTAATTTCCTGAAAATTTCCATGGAATCAGGAGTGGCGTCAATGTTGATTCCGCGCCAGCCCCGAAGATACAAAAGATAAGTATTTGAAAAACGCTTGGGATGATGAGCGCCCACATCCACATAAAAGCCTTTCATCTTCTTGGAAAACAAACGTTGAATAATTAAATCTTCGCCTTCCTGCGAATAGCATGGGCTTCGGAATTCGATATCCCAGGCGCGCAACATGCGGGATATTATCTTATTCTTAATTCCTTCAAACATTGATTCAGTCCGTTACGCTATTATTTGGGATGATCGTCTTTGGCTTGCTCATCTATATGAGTGGCAATCGGTACCGGCGGATTATATTCAATTTTCAAATTCCTCTTTAGGAAGAACATCGTATTCCATGTATAGGCATTAATCGGACCCAGCCCGATCATATCAACGCGGATCATGCCTGCATTGGATAAGAAATTCACCGTGTTTGGGAACCAATCGGCATTATCAAGTATGATAAATCCGTCATCGTTGACGCAGCTGACCGCCACTTGGGCGCATGAATATCTTTCCTTGCCATCAATGACGATCACGTCATATTTGCCGCCTGGGCCTGGAGTTTGCCGAGGCGCCGCCGCATAGCGATCCATATCTGTAATGAGATGAATGGCGGTGTTGGGGGGAACTTGCGGCGAAATCTTATCGAACCAGACTTTGTCGTCTTCAATAGTGATTACTGATTTGGCCCGTTTGGCCCAATATAATGTGGAAAATCCGCTGCCATATTCGAATATTGTCTTGTCCGAAAGATTCAATTTATCCAAAAACTCAATGGCTGGATACGTGTACCAAGGCAATGGATTATTTTGGGCGTCCCGGCATTCGCTTTTTTGAATCGTGCCGAGATGGCCGTAATCATGCGCAATAATGCGCCAGGCCAGGTACGATTGCTTATATTCCTGGGGAAGACACTTTATGATATACTTAGCTGTAAATTTCATAAATTTCATGCACATTACTTTTTCCTTTATTGTGCAGGATCACTGGCTGTCTTCCATCACGTGATTGGGCGCCTGGCTGTTATTGGCGCGATTCACCGCAAAGGAACACGGCACATTGAACATACCCGCCCATTCGTCACGGGGATGAGATAACGGAGGAGTGGAGACTACCAACTCCGGGACGCAATCCACATGATCCAGTAGTTGATTTTCGCAATACAGATTGACCGCCCATGCATAAACCCCTGGCCGCAAGGGCAGCGTGGGGAGCGAATATTCAAAGAAATAGTCTCCGGCGGGGATGTCCAAATTGTAGGCGGCCCAGCCCCACATCAGCTGGCTTTCGCTATTTCGCAGCACAATGCCATGAATGCCATTTTTGATCGCCCGGTTGATGGTCACATAAATCCTGAACTTAAAAGGGCCGATCGTGTTCAAATAATTCGGATGCGCCGCGCGTGGTTCAACGATCTCCCAATTGTGAAATTGCGCCACGGCATGGCTGGAGGAAGCGGCGCCCTGGGCAAGAAGCGCGCTGAAAGAGGCTTCATAAGCGCCTACGACCTCCGATGTTTCGCCGGACAACGCCAATTGGCCATTGGACAGCCAAACACAATGGGAACATAACTTGCGTATCGCATTCATCTGATGACTGACAAAGAGCACCGTCCGTCCGCTGGAGGCGACGTCCTCCATTTTTCCCAGGCATTTTTTTTGAAAGGCGGAATCCCCGACGGCCAATACTTCATCCACAATCATAATCTCAGGTTCGAGGTGCGCGGCCACGGCGAAGGCCAGGCGGACGTACATGCCGCTCGAATAGCGCTTGACGGGCGTATCGAGGAATTTCTCGATTTCAGCGAAAGAGACAATCTCATCGAATTTTCGGTCAATCTCCGCGCGCGTCATTCCCAGGATCGAACCATTGAGATAGATGTTCTCGCGCCCGGTGAGTTCGGCGTGAAAACCGGTGCCGACTTCCAGCAGCGAGGCCAGGCGTCCGCGCAAGATGGCGCGTCCGGTCGTCGGCGCCGTGACACGCGCGAGGATTTTCAGCAGCGTGGATTTCCCCGCCCCGTTGCGGCCGATGATCCCGACGACTTCACCTTGATTGACATCAAAGCTCACGTCGCGCAGCGCCCAGAATTCGTTCGGCGAAGGACTTGCGGGATCAGGTCTGGCGCCAAGCGAAGAAGACGCCTTATCTCTGGCGCCTTTGAGCCGGCGCCCTAATGATTGAAATGCGGCCATCGTCCCGCGGCCCAAACGGCGCGGCGCCTTCATCAACATTTCGCGAAACGTTACGGTCAGGTCTATTCCTTCTCCCAACCGGTATCGTTTGCCCAGTCCTTCAATGTGAATGATCGGGTTGCTCGGCATGCGGTTTAATAATAGATTCCGGCTGGATGTCCGTCAGTGTCCTCTGGATATTTTGTAACGTTGCGCTTTCATGATTTTATGAAGCAAAAGCGGCCAGCGCTTTTATGTTCATGTCATGAACGATGGGTATCGTCTTGCCGGAGACGCGCGCCTGTCAAGGCATTTTTAGGGCGCGCAAAACCGCCTGGGAGTCTTGCTCCAACTTCCGGAGGTGATCGCCTGCGCCTCCGGACATTGCTTGAGCGCATAAAGAATGAAGGTCGGCGTGCAGGTGAAATAGTATTCCACCAGCGAGCGGTTCGTCCTGGCCTGGCGCAGCGGCTCATCCCCTGCTTCCATCTCTTCGAGTCGCGCCAGACGCACATTCGGCAATTGGAGGCGCGTCAAAACGTCGTGGCATTGAGGCGTCAGGCAAAGCACAAAGAGCTGCGATTGCGGGCAATGGCGCTGCAGCGAATGATAAAGCGCCAGTCCCCGGGGCAGATAGTTATGATCGAAGTAAGTGCAATAATAGCGCATATAAATGGGATCAGGGCTTATGTATGCCTTTAGCCATATAATAATAGATCACCACAGAGACACCGAGGCACAGAGAAATACGCAATGAGCATTCTTAATGCGCTTCTCGGCCTATTTCTCTGTGCCTCGGTGTCTCTGTGGTGACCTCACAATAATTGGCTAAAGGATTATGAATTCTTGGAATTAGTGGGCGGCGTGCTCGGCGACCAGGTCCGCGATTTCCTTGAGCCATAAATCGGGCCGCGCGTCGCTCGGCATGCGCCAGTCGCCGCGCGGAGACAGCGCCACCGAGCCGATCTTCGGCCCGTCGGGCGAGGGCGAGCGCTTGAATTGCTGGCTGAAGAACCGGCGGTAGAACGTCCCCATCCAGCGCAGGATGCATTCGGCCGAATAGTCCTCGCCGAAGGCCTGCCACGCGAGAAACAGGATTTTTCGCGGCGGGAAATGATTGCGGATGGCCTGATACAAAAAGAAGTCGTGCAGCTCATAGGGGCCGATGGTTTCCTCGGTCTTCTGCTTCAAGGAGGCGTCTTTGCCCAGCGGCAACAGCTCCGGCGAGATGGGTGTGGCGCCGATGTCGCGCAGGACTTCCGAAACCGGACCGCTGAACTCGCTTTCCGCCACCCATTCCACCATATAGCGCACCAGCGTCTTGGGGACGCCGCAGTTGACGTTGTACATGGACATCTGATCGCCGTTATACGTGCACCATCCCAGAGCGATCTCCGACAAATCGCCCGTCCCGACGACCAGTCCGTTGCCGCTGTTCGCCAAGTCCATCAGGATTTGCATGCGTTCGCGGGATTGGGCGTTTTCATAGGTGATGTCGTGGACGCTTTCATCGTGCCCGATGTCCTTGAAGTGCTGGCGGACGGCGTCGGATATCGGAATGACTTTGAGCGTGGCGCCGAGCAACGTGATGAGTTTTTCCGCGTTGCCGCGCGTGCGGCTGGTGGTGCCGAAGCCGGGCATCGTCACGGCCAGGATGCCCGCGCGCGGCCACTTCATGATATCAAAAGCCTTGACCGTCACCAGCAGCGCCAGCGTGGAATCCAAGCCGCCGGAGATGCCGATGACCGTCGAATGCTGGCCGGTATGGCGCAACCGCTTGGCCAGGCCGGTGGACTGAATGGCAAAGATTTCGCGGCAGCGCTCGGCGCGCTGGGCCGGATCGGGCGGAACGAATGGATTGCGCAGCAACGGGCGGCGCAGGCGCGTCTGGTTGGGCGGTATATCCTTGAACGCGAATCCGATGGAACGAACCGGCCTTGTGGGAACCGTGGAAGAGAAGGCGCTGTTGCGCAGGCGTTCATGAACGAGGCGCTGAACGTCCACGTCGGCGATCGCCATTTGCGTCTCAAAGTGGAAGCGCTCGGTTTCTGCGAGCAGCGCGCCGTTTTCCACGATCAGCGAATGCCCGCCAAACACCATATCGGTCGAGGATTCGCCGGGCCCCGATCCCGCATACAGATAAGCCGCCAGGCAGCGCGCGGATTGCTGCTTGACCAGTTCGCGCCGATAGTCGGCTTTGCCCAGCAGTTCGTTGCTGCCCGAGGGATTGAGCAGCAGCGTGGCGCCGGCGGTGGCCAATTCGCCGCTCACCGGCTGGACCGCCCACAGGTCTTCGCAGATTTCGATCCCCACGACGCATTCCGGGAGATTGGCCGCCTGAAAAAGCAGGTCCGTCCCGAACGGAACCGCGGCATTGCCCACCGGGACGCTGCGCACGCGCGCGTCTCTGCCCGAGGAGAACCACCGTTCTTCATAGTACTCATAGACGGAAGGAAGGAAGGTCTTGGGGACGATGCCGCGCACGAATCCTTCGCTGATGAACGCGGCGCAGCAATAAAGCCTCCCTTCGGCCGCCAGCGGCAGTCCGACGACAACGGCCACGCCCGTTTGCTCCGTGGCCTGCGCGATGATTTGCAGGCTGTTCCGCGCCGCGTTCAGCAGGGACGCCTGATAAAACAGATCGGCGCAGGAATATCCCGTCACGCTGAGCTCGGGAAACAGCGCCAGCTGGCAGCCCTCGGCTGCGGCGTCGCGCAAAGCCTTGACGATGGCCAGGACGTTGAACTCCACGTCGGCCACGCGCAACTCGGGCGAGACCACCGCCACGCGCACAAAGCCCATGGATGTCAATGTGTCAGACATGGGCGACTCTTGAGAGCTGAAATGAAAATCGAGTCCGTCTATGTCGTTGATGTTTTGGGGAGTTTTCATATCTATGGAATCGCCGTTTTCAGGATCGCCGCCATGCGCTCGCCGGCATGGCCGTCCCACAGCGGCGGGATGCTCCAGGGCTTTTGGGCGCCGCTGAGGATATTATTGACCTCCCGTTCGAGGCGGTCAAGGTCCAATCCTATCAAGACGTTGGTTCCCATCGTGACCGTGATGGGCCGCTCCGTGTTTTCGCGCAACGTCAGACAGGGAATCCCCAGGTACGTCGTCTCCTCCTGGATGCCGCCCGAGTCGGTGATGACCAGCGCGGCGCGCCGCACCAGGCTCATGAATTCCAGATAGCCAATCGGGTCTATGATGTTCAGGGCGCCGCCTTGTTCGGCGGCGCCCGCCTGCGCCAGACGCTGCCGCGTCCGGGGATGGATCGGAAATATCACGGGCATCTTCCGGCTGATGCGTCCGAGCGATTCCATGATCGCCTTCAGATACTCCGGATCATCCACGTTGGACGGGCGGTGCAGCGTCGCCACGGCGTAAGGCGAGGGATAGGGGGGCGCGGGCATCTGCTCGATCGCGGGCAGAAATTTGACCAGCGTGTCAATCATGGCGTTACCGACGAAGTGTATTTTCTCTCTCGCCACGCCTTCGCGCAGCAGATTTGCGTCGCCGTCTTCCGAAGGCGTGAACAGCAGGTCGCTGATCTGATCCGTGATCAGGCGGTTGATTTCCTCGGGCATGCGCCGGTCGAAGGAACGCAGGCCGGCTTCAACGTGCGCGACGGGCAGGCGGCGTTTGGCGCAGACGATGGCGGTCGCCATCGTGGAATTCACGTCGCCATAAACGGCCACCATGCGGGGACGGTGCGCCTCGATGACGCCCTCGAAGCGCAGCATGACGTTGGCCGTCTGCGCCGAGTGGCCGGGGCTGTTGACTTCGAGATTGATATCGGGCGCCGGAATCTCCAACTGCTGGAAAAAAACATCGGACATGTTCCGGTCATAGTGCTGTCCGGTATGGATGATCTTCTGGGGCACGCCCGCCCGGGCGCACGCCGCAAACACGGGCGCCATCTTCATGAAGTTGGGCCGCGCGCCGACTACGTGGAGCAACATGATTTCGTCCTTTCCATCCTCGTGACACATTATCTTAGCGCGTCAAACCGCAACCAAATGTAAAATGAAAAATGAGAAATGAGAAATGCAAAATAACAACCCATCCCGGCGGCAAAATTACATAGCCCTGCATTTTATGTCTGCGGCGGGCGCGTTCTATAATCCCGATGCCCTCCGCCACCACCGGGCCTTGTGCCGGTGGAGCGATGATTCTGCGCTAGAAACCGCATGCCCCTATCGTCCACCGCCACCACCGGGCCTTGTGCCGGTGGGGCGATGATTATCTTTGCAGGCTGTGATTTTAGCCTTCAATCATCGCTCCACTGGCACAAGGCCCAGTGGTGGCGACGAGAGAAAAGCGGTCACTACTAGCGCAAAATCACCGCTCCACCGGCGCAAGGCCCGGTGGTGGCGGCGAAATTCGGCGAAAACAGGACCGGAATTCTGGATTGTACCCGTCTGCCGCGCGCGGTCTCATTTTCAATTTCTCATTTTATATTTTACATTGGTAGTAATGCCGCTTCATAATCTTTGATCCGCTGCCGCGCGATCGCCAGCCAGCTGAATCGCTCCTGCATTTTCCGCGCGCCATGCTCGCCCAGCCGCCGGCGTGTTTCGGCGTCCGACAGCGATTCAATCTTGCGCGCCAGGTCCGCCGGATCGTTCTCCTCGTATGTCAGGCCATTGCCCTCATAGCGCTCGCGCACGGTGATGCGGTTGCTGACGATGATGGGCAATCCGCACGCGGCGGCGTCGAGCTGGCTGGTGGATTCCTGCCGTGGCCAGACGCCGATGTCCGAGGCCCAATAAAACGGCGGCAGATCGCGCGCGGGAACAAAGGGATGGATGACGCAGCCGGGATTGGATTGAATGAACTGCGCGTCCTCGTCGCTTCCGGCGCCGACGAACAGCCCGCGATAGGGCTTGCCCTGCGCCGCCAATATTCCGACGGCGCCGGCCAGACAATGCGGGCCTTTATCTTTGGAAAAGCGCCCTGTATAGATGCAAACCACGTCGGAATCCGCGAAGCCCAGTCGCTCGCGATACGCCGCGCGCGCTTTCAGGGACGTTTCATCGCCTGCCGGATGATATAAATCCGTATCCACCCCCAGCGAACATATAACTATCTTTTTCTTATCGTAGTGATAATCTCGGATCATGATCTCCGCGCAATCCTCGGCGATCGGATAGCATCGCTCGGAAATCCAGCTGATCCACCGCGACCAGAATGCGAAGAGAGTGTGGTAGATGATTCTTCCCCCCGGGTTTTTCGGCGGCTGATGGGAATGATAGACCGAGGCGTGCACATGGCTTTCCATGAAGAGTTTGTACCGCAGCCAGGGCTTCGCGATGGCCGCGGCGCGCGTGGTCCGGGAACCGAAATCAAAAGTTTGAACGATATCGGGACGTAGCGCGCGCAAAAGCCGCAACAGCCCACAAATCTGGATTTCGCCGTTGCGCATGGCATGCGGCAGGCGATGCAGCGTGTATCCGTCCAGCGCTTTCGTTCCGCATTCCACGATGGGCGGGCCGATATATTGCTCGTAGGTGGCCTTGTACATCGGCGCATTGAAATACACCTGCCCGTTCGACGTGATCACATGGACTTCATGCCCCAGCGCGGCCAGCGCCTTCGGAAGGCAATTCTCCGCATAGCCCATTTTCTCCGAGAACCAGTCTGTGATAACGGCGATCTTCATCGCGAGACCCGATCCTTCTGCGTGGCCGGAATTATTTCTTCGCTCATGTTTCCCTGGGAATCAACCCTTTGAATGCTGATCCGGCCGTCGGCGCTCTGGCGAAAGACCATCACGTTGAATCCATCTTTCCATTCGAGGATCGTGTTGAAGATTCCCAGGTTCCGGTAATAAATATCCTGATTGGGATGATAGACGTCGCCGAGCACCTGCTTCGCCCATTGTTCCGAGCCGATGCCGCGCTGCCGCTGCTCGTCGTATTCAAAAAAGAGAAGGCTGTTGGCGAACCGCAGAACGTGCCAGTTGTGGCTCATGTCCTTGGCCCATGCGAAGAGCGCGTCCTTCATGAGCGTGGGCGTTTCAATATAGCCCGCCCTGGCCACGCGCATCATCTCGCGGCAGGCTTGCGCCGGATCGCTCGAATGCTCGATAACGTGCGAACAATAGATATAATCTATGGACTTGTTTTTGAAGGGCAGATGATGCATGTCCAGGATGACGAAAGGCCGGTCATCCAGTTTGATTTCCTCCCGCCGATGCGCGGTGATTTCCAGATAGCGGTCGCAAAGAATCGTCGCCTTGGGGAAGGGATTGTGGCCGCTGGCCAGATCCAGAATGACGCCTTTCTCCGGAACCAGCCGCATATACTGGGACTGATAGGAATAATCATCCGTGTAAGGCCGTGGCGGTGGCGGTGGCGCCAATTGCGGAAATTTCCTAAAGAATGAACGCGCCAATCCTCTGACAATAGCGATACACCACGCGATAAAGCTATGAGATTTTTTCTCTGGTGTCATTCTGAGCGAAAATACCATTGATGAGGATTTCCGTAATAATCGCCTTCCATGACTGAAAAATGGTAGGCTTCTTGGACCCAGTCAGCCAAGACCCCGTTTACCTCGCAGTATAAATTGATATTGTATCCGCCGGCAATAAAAGGCAATCGAGGAATCTTGCAGCACAGTTGTCCTTTTTGAGGAAGCTTGTCAAAGGAAGCTCCCACCATCTCGTTGCCGCAAAGCGATAAAAATTGCCCATGCGTTCCATAGAACGCGATAAAAGCCGCTACATTTATTATCTCTTCTGTGGCCTCATAGCCTAATATAAAACATAATCTTTTCCTGTAATAAAAACATCAACAGGTTTCCCATCTTCACTCTCGAGGCGAACATCCGTAAAACGGAGCCGTCCATTGCCATGACGATCTTTCCTCAACACAAGGCTTATGCTTGCGATTTCTTTGATGCGCGACATATATTCCGCAATAATTTCATTGGTCGGCCCTTTATTTATTAAACAACCAGATTCCAGCAGAATAGTCTGTCTGCATAAACTTTCAATGGCGGCCATGTTGTGGCTGACAAACAGAATGGTCCGGCCGCTTTCAGCCACGTCGCTCATTTTGCCCATGCATTTTTTTTGGAACGCCGCATCGCCGACGGCCAGCACTTCGTCCACGATCATGATCTCCGGCTCCAGGTGCGCGGACACGGCAAAAGCCAGCCGGACGTACATGCCGCTCGAATAGCGCTTGACGGGAGTATCGAGGAATTTTTCGACTTCGGCAAAGGCGACGATCTCGTCGAATTTCCGGTCTATCTCCGCCCGCGTCATGCCCATGATGGCGCCGTTGAGATAGATGTTCTCGCGCCCGGTGAGCTCGGCGTGAAAGCCGGTGCCGACTTCCAGGAGCGAGGCCAGCCGCCCGCGCAGCACGGCGCGGCCCGTCGTTGGCGCCGTGACGCGCGAAAGAATCTTCAGCAGCGTGGATTTGCCCGCGCCGTTGCGGCCAATGATGCCGATGACTTCGCCCTGCTTGACATCAAAGCTGACGTCGCGCAACGCCCAGAATTCATTGGATAGCGGATGCGAAGATTGAGACCGGCTGCCGGAGGGGGCGGCGGCGTCGCACGCCTCCGATTTCAGCGTCTTGTCTTTGAGTCCTTTCAGCCGCTGCGCCAGCGATTGCAGCGCGGATTTGGCCGCGCGGCCACAATGACGCGGAAGGGTCATCAACATTTCGCGAAACGTCGCGGTCAGGTCTATTCCCTGTCCCAGCCGGTAGCGCTTACCCAATCCTTCAACGCGAATGATGGCGTCATTTGACATGCGGTTCTATGGATACCCGGTTCTCCGGCAGATTCCTAGATTTTAGCCATGATCTGCTGGATTATTTTTCTCGCCTCAGGCTCATGGACCTTGGAATGCAGGCAGTTGCGCAGATAGAAGGCCGCCTCCAGATATTTTTTTTCTCCAAAGAGATACTTTCCGAGGTAAAAATTTGCATCCAAAAATGATGGATTCAGTTTGAGCGCGTTCTGAAAATATTTGACGGCTTCCTGGGTCTTGTTCTTTTTCCACGCGATGATCCCTCTGATCTCCGGCTCGCATTTATATGCCCAGGACATGATCGCTTCCTTATTGACATTGCCTTTCAAGGCGTCCCATCGCTTGAGCGCTTCATCTTCCTTGCCCATCTCGATCAGACTCCGGCAGGCGTAGTGATAATAGTAGATATTCACCAGCTCGCTATGCTTGGGGCTGTTGCGGTAAGTGGCATGAAGCGCATCGGCATACTTGACGATTTTCGCATTGCTCTTCTCCACCACCGCCTGCTTGAATTCGCCTTCTGCTTTGTTCTTCTCCTCCAGCGCTTTCTTGAATCTGCTTTCCAAATGGTGATAGTAGGTCTCCGGAGCGGTGATGATGATCGTGGCCAAAATAGCGGCGGCGAAAACCGCGGCGACGGGCTTGAATGGCACATAGTCGAAGATGTGATGAAACGCACCCTGGGCGGCTTCAGCCTCGGCGGCCATCTGAGCGGACGATTCATATCCGCGGCTGGAAGTCTCGGGAGCAATCGCTGTCTTTCGTCTTCTCGTCGCCATAAGCCAGTCGCTTTCAGGGTTCTTGCGCGTTCTGTTTTTGCGTTCATTTCATGAACGATCCGTATGCTCTAACCAACGGCGCGCGCCCGTCAAGCCCTTTTTGCGCGGTTTTGACGCCGCGCCGCCGTTTTATGGCGCCGGCGTCTCCGGAAGCAAAAGCGTTCAGGGATATTGAGAAAATTGCGATTTACAGCGCCTTATTTCGCCATATATCATTCCGGCCATGGAAAAATCCTCTCCCGTTTCCGCAAGCGCCCAAGCTGTCACGCCCTATTGGATTCGCCGGATTGTTCTCGAACAAGCGAAACGGGCTCATCGCGGTCATATTGGCTCCGCGCTGTCCGTCGCGGATATTCTTGCTGTTTTATACGGCAAGGTTCTCAAGATCGCTTCCTGCGGCGATCCCGATCGCGATTATTTTATTCTTTCGAACGGACATGCCGCTCTGGCGCTTTATG
>JAPLSP010000189.1 GCA_026398575.1 Candidatus Sumerlaeota bacterium
ACATCACCTCTTCTCTTTTGTGTTGCCGGATCATTATCGAATCATTCCTGGACGTGCATTGCTGCGTTATTCACGCGCCGCTGGATGCTTTCGCCTTGCCTCAGCTGCCTGTGCCGAACAAAATTCGGCTAAAGGCTTACAATTCTTCAGGATGTTAATTCTCCTTTGGTTGACGGGAAATACCTTCATTGGGACAAACTGCTCTATCACACCCCCCCCAAACCCTTATCTCATGAGGAGTGGTGGGCGGGACTGAAAATGCGACGATTGGTGAATAGCAAAAGCACTCCTTTAGGAGATACGAAGGATATACCTTTTCAATACAATGAATGCGATCCTATTCCAGAAAGGCTGCATGAGATTGACCTAAGCCTTGGAGGCGCCATTCAGACACCAGAAAAAATCGTCAACGCCGAGGCAAGAGACCAATACATTGTCTCCTCTCTGATAGCCGAAGCGATCACATCAAGCCAGCTGGAAGGCGCGACAACGACGCGGCAAGTCGCAAAGGAGATGATTCGCACCGGGCGTCCGCCACGGGATGTCAGTGAACAGATGATTCTCAATAACTATCAAACGATGGAGCACATTCGAGAGATCAAGAATGAGCCCTTAACTCCGGAAATAATCCTGGATATCCATCGGCGCTTAACCCATCAGACGTTGGATGATCCCGCCATGGCTGGGCGGCTAAGAGGAAATGAGGTTCGAGTCGAGGATAACTATGGCGAAGTGTTCCATTATCCTCCTACGGCTGACCAACTAGAGGGAAGAATGGCTGTTCTATGTGACTTTGCCAATAGTGAGATTCCTTCCGGTTTCATCCATCCTGTCATCCGTTCGATCATACTGCATTTTGGGCTGGCCTATGACCATCCCTTTGTAGATGGAAATGGTAGAACTGCTCGCGCTTTATTTTACTGGTCCATGCTGCGCCACGGCTATTGGCTTTTTGAGTTTGTGTCGATATCCCAAATCATACGCAATGCGCCTACCCAATATGCACTGGCCTATCTATACACGGAAACTGATGGGAATGATCTGACATATTTCATTCTCTACCACTTGGAGGTTATTCGCAGGGCTGTACAGGCATTGCAGGAATATATTGAGCGAAAATCGAAGCAGATACAGCAAGTTGAGAGCGGGCTCCGAGGAATCGCATTGTTTAATTACCGGCAACAAGCGTTGCTCAGCCATGCGCTTCGTCACGCGCATCAGCGCTATACGATCGAAGGCCATCGGGCCAGCCACAATGTTGCCTATGAGACAGCAAGAAGAGATTTGCTGGAGCTGAGCGACAGAGGATTACTCGTTCCCGGGAAGACTGGCAAGACGCGTCACTTCATGCCCGCGAAGGATTTTGAAGATCAATTGGCAAGGCTTTCGCAGGAATGATGCTGCCGGGCGCAAATTCCCTGGTTATTTGAGAATACTCCAAAGTAATACTCGGCGCAGCTATTGGTTGAAGTGCGCGCACCATTGGCTGAAAGGCTCGCGCGAGAGCATGGCGTTGTAGTAGCGCGGATCGCCGGTGACTTCGTTGCCGATCCAGTCGGGCAGCGTGAAAGACTGATCGGCGCTTTTCAATTCGATTTCGGCTACAACCAAGCCTTCATTGGCGCCGTGAAACACGTCCACTTCCCAATGCAGCCCTTCCCAGGGAATCACATAGCGTGTTTTTTCGATAATGTAACCGGCACACAAAGAGGCGAGCATCTCCTCCGCGTCCGCGACGGGGATTTCATATTCGTATTCGGCTCGCGCACAGCCTTTGGATGGTCCTTTTATCGTGATAAAAGCGCGCTGCACCGAGGCTCGAATGCGGACAACGCGTCCTGCGCTGGCTAATAAATAGCCCTGCCGCCAACGCGTCTCAGCTTTTGACTCAGCGCGCCACTCATTGCCGGTTACAAGAAATTTGCGTTCGATTTCCAAAGGCATAAGGAGTGTTTCATCTGGCACGAATATAGAAACGCTGCTTGACAGAATTTTGATTTTTGAACTTTCCGTTTCAGCAGGAGATTACTCGCTTAGGTCATCCTTCATATCGCGGAATGTGCGGTTAATCTCCTATGCCGTTTTTCTATTCGCTCTGTTTGTTTCTTTGGCATTTTGCCCTTAGCGGTGATTCTCCGTGAAGCTGCTGATGCTGGAATGTGCGGCTGAATCCGAGTTAATGTGGATTGAATGCGCTTGGCGTATCGGGTGAACGCGGACGCGATGCTTTGCGGAATATTAATCGCCTTGAAGCAACCTTCATCAAAAAGATAATCTTCACCTGATTCATCAATGACCCGAACCATTCCATGCTTCGCTGCAAGAGCATCCGGAATGGTTTTGTATGTTTTTCGAATTTCAAGAGAAACTTCATGGCCTTCGTTATCCACGCAGACCACATACTGGCTTTTTGAATTCATTGTTGCAGATCCTTGATCTGCGGTCCATCCACCTGCGCGGCGTTATAGCCGTCAGGCTGGGACTGCGCTGTGAGACAGAGGCCGCGAGGAACCGGACCAAAGTCTTGGATGTGAGGCCGCCAGCATGCCAAATAATTGTTTTGTGTCCTTAAAGCAGGCGTATCGCGCTGGAATTCTCAATCGCGTCTCATGATGGGAAGGCTTTTCTCTCAGCTGTTCAAATACTTGCTTGAAGTTCTTGGGGTCAATCCCCAGCCAATCCAAGACTGTTAGGCGAATATCTTTCTCTATATGCCAGTCCATTGATGTCGAACGATCTCCGCATTTTTCCCATTCTGTGATGCTTTCGTGACTGACATGAAAATGCTTGGCAAAATCATTGAGTTTCAGCCCCATATTCCTTCTCATGAATCGAAGCTCGGCCCCTGTCAATTGCCCCTTTTTTACCGCGATAGTGGCGCATAAGGCTTTGTCAAGCTGACGATAGTTAATATCCGGCGTCCATTCGCCATAGACCTTGACCATCGGGACATCCAACAGAATCACTGGAATCCCAGCAGTCTTGTCAATGTATGTTTTCTGGATCTTTCGCTCAACCATGATAGTTCCCCTTTCATCAGCATGCTAGTCTTTGATTCCCAGGTCAATTGCGGTTACGACTAGCATGCCTAAAGCGTCATTGAATGAAACCACAATTCTTAGATCTTTCTCATTATCAAGCGTATGCCCGCGGATAGCGTAGCGCCATTCCTGGTATGGTTCGTTGAACGAATCTTTTTTCTTCTCTCTCCATCCTGATTTGAGAACATCAGTGACATCATCACGGCCAATATTGCGTGTTTCCATTTGTTCGATACAATGGCGACTATAGAGGAATTCGCCATTCTCGGCACAGGCGTGAATGCGCTCTTCCACAAAAGGTATTTTGTCCGGACGTTTCGTCATTTTACATTACTGGGAAAGCCCACTTATGCCCCTTTTGCGGCGTCCTGAAAAGTCTGACTCGTCACTATTCTTCCTTCAATACCTGTATCCCCACTTCCTTCAGCTGCGGCTCATCCACTCGCGCCGGGGCGTCGGTCAGGAGGCACGTTCCCAGCTGCGTCTTCGGGAAGGCGATGACGCTGCGGATGGAATCTTCGCCCAGAAGGAGCATCATGATGCGATCCACCCCGAGCGCAATCCCGCCGTGCGGAGGCGCGCCGTAGGACAAGCCTTCGAGCAGGAAGCGGAACTTGAATTCCGCCTCTTCGTCCGTGATGCCGATGGCGCGGAAGACGCGGCTCTGGACGTCGCGCCGGTGGATACGGATCGAGCCGCCGCCAATCTCCTGGCCGTTCAGGACAACGTCATAGGCCTGCGCATAGACTTTGCCGATGTCGCTTTCGAGTTTGTCCAGGTCCTCATAGCGCGGCGCCGTGAAGGGATGGTGCTTCGGGTCCCAGCGCTTTTCCTTCGGGTTCCATTCAACGAGCGGGAAGTCCACAATCCAGGTGAAGACGAAGGTGTCTTTCGGGATCAGGTTGAGGTCATGCGCGATCTTTAGCCGCAGCCGCCCCAGCGCGTCGCATGTCGTGAGTTCCTGTCCGGCGATGATGATGATCATATCGCCCTGGTTCGCGCCGATCTTGTCGCGGATCGCGCGCAACGTCACCGGCGTGAAGAACTTCGCAATGCTCGATTCCAGGCCGGCGTTTTCGGCCTCGGGCGATCCCGTGACGCGGAACCATGCGATGCCTTTGGCGCCGAGTTTCTGCGCGGCCTGGTTCAGTTCGCCGTCGGGCTTGAGTTGCGTGTTGCTGTATTTGTCCGCGCCGCCCGGAACGGCCAGGCCGCGGATCGCGCCGCCCGCGTTGATGACGCCATGGAAAACTTTGAACTCGCAGCCGCTCTTGCAGATTTCCGTCAGGTCGCCGATCTCCATGCCAAACCGCAGGTCCGGCGCGTCGAGGCCGTATTTCAACATGGCGTCGTCGTACTTCATTCGCGTGAACGGCGTCTGAATGTCAAGCCCCTTGATTTCTTTGAAAACCTTTTTCAGCAACCCCTCGATCAGTTCGTAGATGTCTTCGGGCGTGATGAAGGACATTTCGACGTCCACCTGGGTGAACTCGGGCTGGCGGTTGGCGCGCATGTCTTCATCGCGGAAGCATTTGACAATCTGAAAGTAGCGGTCATGCCCGGAGACCATGAGCAGCTGCTTGAACAACTGCGGCGACTGCGGCAGCGCATAGAATGTCCCTTTATGCAGGCGCGACGGCACGAGGAAGTCGCGCGCGCCTTCGGGCGTCGAACGCGTCAGACAGGGCGTCTCAGTCTCGATGAAACCGTGGTCGTAAAAATAGTTGCGGACGGCGCGATAGAAATTCGAGCGCGTCCATAGATTGTGCAGCATCTCGGGGCGGCGCAGATCGAGGTAGCGATAGCGCAGGCGAATCTCTTCGCTGACCTTATGATGCTCGTCCAGTTTGAAGGGCGTGACCTCCGAGGGGTTCAGGATTTCCCATCGCTGCGTCTTCAGCTCGACTTCGCCGGTGGCGTAGTTGGGATTGACGGTTCCCTCGGGACGCGCGCGCACCAGACCCTCGACGGCGACGACGAACTCATCGCGCAGCGTGTGCGCCAGCTCGAAATGCTGGGGGTCCATCTCCTGGGGATTCAATACAACCTGGCAATGGCCTTCGCGGTCAATCAGATCAACAAAGATCAGTCCGCCGTGGTCGCGCCGATGGCGCACCCAGCCTTTGAGGATGATGGTTTGCCCGATATGCTGCGCGCGCGCCTGGCCGCAATACATCGTTCGTTTGGCTGTTCGAAGATCCATTTCTGCGCTCATGTTTTCCTTCCTTTTGACTAAAGAGCCCAAAGCGTGTCAGATATGGGGCTTGGGCGACAAGGAAATTTTTTGAGAAAGAGCCGCTGCCATTTCCAACTTGACGGCGCGCCCTCACTACGCCTGCAATGCGCGCATGAAACTCTTGCTTGCGCCCAATGCCTTCAAGGAATCGCTGAGCCAGCGGGAAGCGGCGCGCGCGCTCGAACGCGGAATCCGGCGCGCCTTGCCGGACGCGCGGATTGTATTGGCGCCGATGGCGGATGGCGGCGATGGATTTTTTGATACCTTGATTCTCGGCGCCGGCGGGCGGCGGGCGCACGCCACGGTGGATGATCCGCTGGGGCGGCCTGTGCACGCGAATTATGGGATTTTGCCGGAGGGCGCTCCAAAACCAGGCAGGCATTCCGCTGCGCCAACGGCAGTGATCGAGATGGCCGCGGCTTCCGGATTGCGATTGCTCTCTCAAGCCGAGCGCAATCCGATGCGAACCTCCACGCGTGGAACGGGACAGTTGATTTGCGCCGCCGTCGCACGCGGCGCCCGCCGCCTGCTGATCGGCGTCGGCGGCAGCGCGACGACGGACGGCGGCAGCGGCATGGCCGAGGCGCTGGGGTATCGCTTTCTGGACGCGCGCGGGAGGCCGGTGAAACCTTGCGGCGGCGCCCTCACAAGAATCGCGGCGATAGACGCCGCCGGATATGAGCGATGGCGCCGGTCGCTGGGAGATCAGGCGCCCATTGAATGCATCCTCGCCACCGACGTGACGAATCCGCTGCTGGGCCGCGACGGCGCCGCGCGCGTGTTCGCTCCGCAAAAAGGCGCCACGCCGTCAGAAGTGGAGCGGTTGGAAGAAGGCATGGAGCAATTCGCGCGCGTGGTCCGGCGGGACTTGGGAGTCTCCATCGCGCGGTTGAAAGGCGGCGGCGCGGGCGGCGGATTGGCGGCGGGGCTTGTGGCGTTTCTCGGAGCGGCGATCCACTCCGGCGCCGATGTTGTGGCTGAGACGATTGGCCTGGCGCGCAAGATGGAAGGCGCCGATTGGGTGATCACGGGAGAAGGCTGCCTCGACCGCCAGACTGCATTTGGCAAGGCGCCGGCGCTGGTAGCGCAGATGGCGTGCGAACGAGGCATCCCCGTCATCGGAGTTTGCGGAAAAATCGGAGAAGGCGCATCTCGCTTGCATCGTCAGGGCTTCACGGCGATCTTCTCGTTATGCGACGGCCCCATGCCGCTGGAAGAGGCCATGCAAAACGCCGGGCGCCTTTTGGAGCGATTGGGATTTTCGATTGCCACGCTTATTCGCGGCTCTCATCATTGAAAAAGGAATCATGAAATGGGCGTCAAACAGTCAGATACCCCGCTTCTGGTTGGCTCGATCGGAGCGGGAAACATGGCGCGGGCGCTGATGGGCGGCATTGCGCGGGCCGGCATGGCGCGTCCGGAGGACTGCCTAGCCTGCGATATCAAGCCCGAAGCGCGCGCGGCATTTGAAAAGGCTACCGGCATCAAGGCCATCGAAAGCGGCGCCGAAGTCCTGCGGCGCTGCGAAGTGATATTATTAGCCGTCAAACCGCAGACGATGGGCGATGCGCTGGATGCCATCCGCGCCGGCGTCGAAGCGCGCCACTTGTTCATTTCCATCGCCGCCGGCATCAAAAGCGGATTCATTGAGAAAAGATTGGGCGCCGGCGCGGAAGGCGGCGCGCGCGGCGGTGTCCGCGTCGTGCGCGTGATGCCGAATACGCCGGCATTGCTGGGCGCCGGAGCGGCGGGTGTGGCGCCGGGCGCTTATGCCTCCGCCGAAGACGTCGCGCTGACCATCCGCCTCATGAACGCCGTGGGAATCGCCGTCGCGGTTGATGAATCGCAAATGGACGCCGTTACCGCTCTGAGCGGCAGCGGCCCGGCGTATTTCTTCTATTTCGTCGAACGGCTGATTGCAGCGGGAATTGAGCAGGGCTTGGCGCCGGACGTGTCCGCGCGCCTGGCGAAACAAACGATTCTCGGCGCGGCGCGCATGTTATGCGAACGGCCCGAAACGCCCGAGCAATTGCGCGCCGCCGTCACCTCGCCCGGCGGAACGACGGCGGCGGCGATCAAGGCTTTCGACGAAGGTGGCTTCGGCCCGCTGATCGCGCGCGCCGTCGAGGCCGCCGTTGCGCGCGGCAGAGAATTAGGCGCCGAGCGGCGAGGAAACACCGACTGTCCCCAGTGACGGAGAACCGGTGGCAACGAAACTGTTGCGCATAGCCGACAAGGCCCGCAGGGAACCGAAGTTCCAGTTCACCAGTTTGTTTCATCTGATGGGCGAGGAACTGAGCGGGA
>JAPLSP010000493.1 GCA_026398575.1 Candidatus Sumerlaeota bacterium
GGAGAAGGACCTTCGCAAATGCAGGGATTTGGATCGTCTTGGATTTCATGAGATATCTCATCTTTATAAACAGGCACTATTAATCTTCTCGGAGACTGAACCGAGAGACAAGTCTAAGGACAAGCAGTCGCTAGCCTCTCCGCTATGATCTACCGACAGATTGCGTCAGCTTATCGGACGTTCCCCAAGCAAACTACACAAGCAAATTCCCAGAAACTGTCATGCCGGTCAACCTCGTTATGGGATTAATGATCAATTGCTGTCAACGCTCGAATTTTGGCCCACCTTGATCAGAAATCAGAGAATTGGATATACATCAGCAAGCCTCAACTCATGATAACTAAGTTCGTTACGAAGTATTACTTGGGTTGCATTTGTAGCATTCTCCCAAAAACATGAATGAATTCGTTTGAGTGATTGATGTGAAATGACTTGCAGATTTGCGAGTGAAACATGTTCTTAAAGAAAAAGTTGCTGCTATTTTTAAGAAAAGCCTCCTTGACTTGGCGAGAGGACCTGAAGCAAATTAATCCGAAGGAATGCGGATAGGTTATTATCGCGCGCCGAACGACAACATGTTGTCGTTCATCTCTACAACTGGCTTCGATATTCCCATGACGCATTTAGATGCTACTTCTATTTCGGAAGCGGCGCCAACCCCGAAGGGGTTGAATTTGAGTAGCCCCCGGTGGCAACCGGTGGGATGCATCCATGTAACCTCACCAACTCCGGAGGGATTGAACCCGTGTTATGACGAATTTGAGCTGACATTATTGGTTCAACCCCTTCAGGGTTGGCCCCAGTAGTTGAATCGCTTACCCACCGGTTGCCACCGGGGGCTACTCAAATTCAACCCCTCCGGGGTTGTTGGCGCTTCTTGGAATAAGAATGGCGTCTAACGATGTCATGGAAATTTAGAATGCGAGTATTAATCGCCGCGAAGCGGCATATTTTTTCAAACGGAGTTTGAAAAAATCCTAGTTGTTTAGGAGGGCTTGCCAACTATTTGGTTATCCATCCTGAGGAAACACATCTCTCAATTCCTCGTGCAATCCCTCAAGAAAAATTCCTTGGGGATAAAATGCGGCTGTGGAATTGCGTAAGTTTATGTTGTAGCCGATCTGAGACAATGCATGCTTAAGCAATTGACAGCAGTAAAGTCGCGAACGCATGACATTCTGCGGACTTTGTCGCTGATATGGCAAGTGGCGCCATATTGGACACAGGCCACTCTCGCCTTGGTCGTACTGCAAGGGCTTCTCCCTTTGGCCGCGCTTTACGCGATTAAAAAGGTGGTTGACACCGTCACCGTCGGGGCTCAGGGACAGGATCCTGACGTCATGCGCCATCTCATTTTTTGGATCGCGTTTGCCGGCGGCGTTGCGCTCCTTGTCGCCTTGTGCCGCTCGCTCTCAGAGATCGTGAGCGAGGCGCAAGCTTTCATCGTCCGCGAGGCCATGACGGATCTCGTCCACAAGCAATCCGTTTCGCTCGATTTGGCCCACTATGAGACGGCCAGCTATCGCGATATGATGTACCGCGCGCAGCAGGAGGCGCCCTTCCGCCCGCTCGCCATTCTCACAAGCCTCACGCAGATCGCTCAGTCCGCTGTGTCCTTGATGGGCATCACCGCATTGTTCCTCACGCTTAGCATTCCTCTGACGCTGCTCCTGGTGTGCTGCACGCTTCCAGGCGGCTTGCTCCGATTTGCCTTCTCGCGACGAATGCGCGACCTGCAGCGCCGGCAAACCGCAAATGAGCGCTTGTCATATTTCTATCACTATTTCTTGACGGCAGAATACTCCGCAAAGGAACTTAAACTATTCAATCTGGGCTCGCTTTTCCGCAAGCGCTACAACGACCTGCGCGCGTTATTGCGTGGCGAGCAGATGCGGACTATCCGCAAGCGGTCGTTTGCGGATTTCATCGGTCAGGGAATCGCAACCATCGTTCTGTTTGTCTGCCTGGGCAACATCGCCCTTTCGGCCTTGCGCGGCGCCATTACGCTTGGCGCCATGGTCATGTACTATCAAGCCTTTCAGACCGGCTTGAGCCAGCTGCAAATCCTGATGCGAAGCGTCGCCCAATTGTTTGAGCACTGCCTGTTCCTCGAGAATTTTTACCAGTTTCTCGATCTTAAACCGGCTATCGTCGCAAAGACGCCTGTTCAAATTGCGCCCATCAAGCCCGTGCGTGGCATTCGTTTTCACGACGTTCATTTCCGCTATCCCGGCCGCGACTGCGACGCGCTGCAGGGCATTGATCTGGAAATCGTTCCGGGTCAGGTGATCGCGCTCGTCGGCGCCAATGGCTCCGGAAAGTCCACCATCGCCAAGTTGATTCCGCGCCTTTATGACCCGAGCTCGGGCAAGATCACCATTGACGGCATTGATCTGCGTGACTTGGATCCGGATGACTGGCGCCGCAGGATCAGCGCCGTTTTTCAAGACTTTTTCCAATACCCGCTCAGCGCGCTCGACAACATCCGCTTCGGTGATGTCAACCGCCCACCGGAGCCGCAAGCCATTGCCCGGGCCGCCCATGCCGCCGGCGCAGACAATTTGATAGAAGGGCTCCCCAATAAATATGATACTATTCTCGGCAACGCTTATAGCAATGGGCATGAACTGAGTGGGGGCGAGTGGCAGAAAGTAGCAGTGGCCCGCGCTTATTTCCGCGATTCGGATATGGTGATCCTCGACGAGCCAAGCAGCGCGCTCGATCCCCTGGCCGAAATGGAGCTGTTCCAGCGATTCCGCGAACTCATCGACGGCAAAAGCGCCATGCTCATCAGCCACCGCTTCTCCACTGTCCAGATGGCTGATTATATTTACGTGCTCGATCACGGCCAAATCCTCGAGCGAGGCACGCATCGCGACCTGCTCAAACTCGACGGTATTTACGCCCGATTCTACAACGCGCAAGCGTCAAAATTCCAAAATGCGGCGGCTTAGCGAAAAAAGATATGACCCAGAACTCATCAACGATGAATGAAACGCCGGTTCAACAATTTGTCGCACAGACGTGCGAAACGGGAGAGGATTTGCTCAAGTGCCTGCGGGCGACATTGGGCGACGCCGAGGCGTTGAGCGATCTCTCTGCCTTCACGCCGGAAAAGTGGACGCGCGTGGCCGATATGGCCACTAAATCCTGCCTATCCCCGCTGCTCTTTCGTTGCCTGCCCATCACCAATCCCTCCTTGGGAATTCCCAAAGGCATCATCACCCGCTGGTTCCGCGAACACCTCATCAGCCTGTCATGGAATAATAAGCTGTACCAGCATCTCGAGGAGGCGCTGGCCGTCTTCAACCGCGAGGGCGTGCCCGTCATGCTGCTCAAGGGCGTTCACTTGATGGACAATCTCTACGCCGAGCGAGGCATGCGCTCGGTCGGCGACATCGACATCCTGATTCAAACCGGCGGCGATAAAAAGAAGGCTATGGAGAGAACCACGCGCCTGATGCGCGAATTGGGCTATACCTTGGTCACCTCCGCGCTCATCGAGGATCCAATTCATACCTCGTATGTGCACTCAAAGAGTGATGTCATGGTTGAGGTTCATTTCGAACTGGAAACCGATACCCCCGTCCAACTCAACCCTTCGCTTCTCTGGGAGGGGAGCCTGCCGATTACAATCGGAAATCAAAGCGCCCGGTCGCTCGCGCCCGAGCAATTACTGGTTCACCTTAGCTTTCATTTAGTGCATCATCTCATCGCAGTTTTTCTGTTTCCGCCAGTCCTGCGATCCCTCTATGACATCGCCCTTTTGCTGCGCCGCCAATCCGATCGGATTAATTGGGAGCGGGTAGAACAGATTCTCCAAAATGCCAAAGGAGAAAAATCATTCTACACTGCAATGGCGCTTTCGGAAAAAATGCTTGGCGCCGCCATGCCGGAACATGTGAAGCGCGCTATGAGTCATCTGGAGGACTCCCGATCGCTCCAGTTCGACGCTCTCAAGAAGCACATCTTCTTCTCATGTGAGCGTGAGTTTATGGATACTCGAATCCCCAAATTCATGCGCTCCTCTATCATGGCCAATCGTACCAGCCCTTTCTCCGGATTTCTCAATCGCGTGTTTGTGTCAAGGGAGGAACTCGCCCGCAGGTACGGCCGCAACGCTCGTTGGTATTCAACTTGCTGGAAATACTTGCTGCATTTCACCATGCTGCTCAGGAATAAGTCCCATTTCGGCGCCTTGATTTTCAAAAGCGAGGCAAACAATCTTTCCGCGCATTACCGGAATCTTGCCATCGTCAGGGAACGGTTGGGAATGCAGCCTTACGGCGCAGGCAGACCATCGGAACACGACACGCTGGAATAGCATAAATGAAAAAGACAGGATCGGCTTTTTCAGGCTTGGAAGGCAGCGCATCCAGTTTGGCGCGCAGGGAATCGGCCACGAGGCTCCAATCCTGCTGCGGCGCCTTTAATGCATTTTCCGGCCAAATTTCTGTTATCAGATATTCGCGGCGCTGATCAATCTCATCTTGCGCAGCATAGCCACAAAGCTTCCTTCAAATGAAGACCATAAGGTTGGGGGCTCAAATCTCTCCGGGCGCGCCATCTATGTTTCCTGAAGCCGTCAGTTTGTTGCGATTGCTTGTTCTTGTCGCAGTGTTCTGCCTGCCGGGCAACGCTGCTTCTGTTTTCAGGGATTCTTTGCCGGCGATTCCGGTGGCGTCAGCGCGGGCAATTGCGGCAGCGCTGGCAGCTGCGGCAACGCTATCTCCGGCGCCTTGTCAATGGCCGGGCGGGTGAATTTTTCGCCGTATTTGGTGTATCCCTCCACGAATCCTCCGGAGGAGAGGAAGAACTGTCCATTCTCGACGCCCATAAAGCGATCCAGGCGGTCCCCTTTGCCTGTCGGATCATGACTGAAACTGGCTGTCGTGAGCTCGATCCATTTTCCTTTATCGTCGCGAATCCATTGATTGCCAAACAGCGCCTTGCGGCGCAGGTTGCCGTTGCTCCCGCCGAAATTCTCGCTGAAGCTGTAAAGGCCGCGCAGGTAACTGCCATCCTTGGGCGCCTTCCAGCTGGAGATCAGCATCCATTGCCGCTTGTCGGGATGAAAATAGTAGCCCGAATAAATGGTGTGCATCGCGTCCACCGGTTTGGCGGTAACAATAAAGCGCTGCGCTTCGCCCGTCTTCCATAAATAAGTCAAATGGCTGTGTCCGCCCGTGCCTTCATTTCCGAAATCGCCTGTATAAACGCCTTCGCCTTTGGCGATGAGCGTCACGCGGTCTTCAGCGCCGACTTTCTTGCGATCAACACCTTCGCCGCCGCTGTCCCACACGCTGAAAATGATGCGGCGTTCCGTCGGGCTGTTGACCTGCATGCCGAAATACCCGCGATGCCAGCCGCAGGCTTCGTAGTAGGTCCAGAGCGGATCGGCCACCGCGGTCACCTCGCAATAAAACGCTTCAACGTTTATTCCCTTCGTCGTTGGAAAGGCAAGATGCACCGAGGCTGTATTCCGGCGCGGTTTGAGATTGAAATGGGCGTCTTTCGCGGCCGGGCCGTCGAGGATGAGCACCTCGAGGTCGCCAAAAGGGCGCCCTTTTTCATTCAAGGATTCGAGCTCGAAGCGCACATAGCCCGTCTGCGCAATGGCAAACTGCCCGAAGCTCGCCGTGACAGCGGACGCTCCCGCGCCTTTGACGGTGGCTTCGCGCGATTGCGCGGCGCTTGCGCGCGCTTGCGCAGCGCGTTCACGCGATTGTGTGGCGCCTTCGCCGGGCTGGTTGGCGACCGTCAGACGCAGCTTGGAGACGGCGCCATCCGGCAGGCGCAGAGCCACCGAACACTCGATCGAGCCCGATGATTTAATATCGCCGAACCACAACACCCTGATCGCAGGATCTTTCCACCCTGTGACGCCCGCTTGCGAAACCCTTGCGCTTTCGGGATTAGGATCGAGGTAGGCGGTGGCGGCGGGAATACGCAGTTGCGTTCCCTCCGCGCCAATGGCCGAAGCCGCCAATTCCGCGATGATCGCCAGGATCATGACTCCTAATGATTTCATGTTGTCCTCAATCCACCGACACGCGGCACGCCCCTTGCGAGGGTTGGGAAAAATAGATCGCCGGTTTCAGCCGGCGGGGTTGAAAATATTGTTCGGTGACGCGCGCGCGGAATGACTCGACTGCGGCGTCGCGCACAAGGTGAACGGCGCATCCGCCGAATCCCGCTCCTGTCATTCGCGAACCCAGGACGCCTTCGCATTCCCCGCCGATCCGGCACAAGGCGTCCAAGTCTTCGCAGCTGACCTCATAATCGTCGCGCAGACTGGCGTGCGATTGATTCATAAGCGCGCCAAAGCCGGCCATGTCATTAGTCCGCAGAGCGGCGCCAGCCTGCAAAACGCGCGCGTTTTCATGAACGACGTGGCGGCAGCGGCGCCGCAGCATCTCGGGCAGGCGCGCTCCGGCTTGCGCGAATTCCTCGCACGAGATATCGCGCAACGCCCGTACTGCGCGTCCCAGCGCCGCGCCCAGCGCGGCGACGCCTTCCTCGCATTCGCGCCGCCGCTCGGCGTAGGCCGACGCTGCCAGCGTCCGCTTGCGCCGCGTGTTGCAGATGATGATCTGCGAATCGCCGAAATTCAGCGGAATCCGCTCATACGTGAAGGCGCGGCAATCAATCAGCAGCGCGCTGCTGCTCGTGCCCAGCGTGCTGATGAATTGATCCATGACCCCGCACGGCACCCCGACGAATTCATTTTCCGCCTGGCGCGCCAGGCAGATCTTCTCCAAATGCCCCATCCCCAAATTTTCGAGCTCGCAAAAAGCCGTCAAGACTGCCAGCTCCAGCGCAGCCGAGCTCGACAAGCCCGCGCCGCGCGGCACGTCGCCCGTGATCATCAAATCCGCGCCATCCAGCGTGTAGCCGGATTTGAAGATCATATCCGCCACCCCTGCCACATATTTCGCCCACAAGGGGCCATCCGCGGGAAAGGGATCGCCAATTGTCAGCCAAACGGTCTTGCTGAAATCCGTTGAAAACAGCTGCAGGCGACGGTCCGAACGCGCCACAGCGGCGACGGCCACGTCGAAATTCACCGTCATCGGCAAAACAAAGCCGCCATTATAGTCGGTATGCTCGCCGATCAGGTTGACGCGTCCCGGCGCTCGTGTGACAACGTCGGGGCGCCGCCCAAACTGACGCGCGCATCTTGCCGCCAGCATCTTCAGATTAACCGCCATCCCCCATCTCCCACTGAAAATATCCAACATTCAATATCCAACCGAGAATGTCCAATGTCCAACAGGGAATGCCCAATGTCCAAGGAAAGAGGCGAAAGTCAAATATCTTACGCGGAGCTTTGTTGGAGATTGGGAATTCCCTGTTGGAAATTGGGAATTCCCTGTTGGACATTGGAAATTCTCTGTTGGATATTGGACATTGGATATTGGACATTGGATATTGATTATTGGCCTTTATCACTCCTCGTCCGCATCCTCAAATCTTTCCGCTCCGCCTTTTTTCTTGCGCCGCTTGTGTCCCATTCCATCGTCGTCCTCGATTACTTCTTCCTCTTCCTCATAGCGATCCTGGCCGAAAGGCCGCTCCTCAAATTCTTCCAGTTCCTCCGGCTCGGCCTCATCCGTTGTCATGAACATCTTGCCCTTGTCATCAACCCCGTATGAAATCCAGACGCCGCCATCGGGATTATACACACGCGCCTCGGCTTCCTCCAGCGCGTCCAGTTCATCGAAGATCAGGCTCCAGAACTCGCGAGCGATCTCCTCGGCCAGGGATTCGTCGTCTCCCAGCGGCAGCACGGACAGACGCGAGCTGCCATAGTAGTCATAAGCCGCCGCCACCGCCACCGCTTCGCCATCCACGTCGCCGGCGCGGGTGACGATCAACGGCGCGCAAAAGCCGGCGCCTTCATATTCGCCCTCGTTCGCCGTTATCACGCCGAATAAGAACGATAGCCGCGCCAGGACGACCGCGGCGTCTGCTTCGCCCACTTTGTCAATCGCATCCGGGAACCGCTGACGCATCGCCTTGTCGTTCCAGACTTGTTCGATCGTGTGCAGGGGCGATTCCTCTTTGACGATCGTATGCGCGTCGTAACCCAGCGCTTCCAGTTCCTCGCTCGCCAGGTCCAGCGCGAAGCTGAATTCCTCGTATGTCACATTCGCGGCCATAAAGACCCTCCTCTCGGCATTGAAACGGCGCCCAATTTAAATTGGGGGAGATGCAAGGCGCGCTGAATCATTTGTCGTGCGAGGGAATAGGCAATGAAGCCCGGCGATGCAACCTAAAAAATGGAGTGACCGCTGCAAAACATGCGCCGCAACCGGCTAGTATTCCGCCATTCCTTCGGCATCGAAGGTCCGCGCCTGGCCGCGGCGCGTGTTTTCAGACAACGCCGCCGGGGAGAGCGGAGTCCCCTCAGGAAGATTGGCTTTTCCTGATGCCAGGGCCTCCAGCATCTGCCGTGCTTCCTGCGCCAGGAGCCGGAAATTATCCGGAGGCGTCGTTTGCCTGCGGGCATAAAGCCGCTCCAGCGCCAGTATTGCGCTCAGATAGAGGATCGCGTCTGGCGCCGATTCAAGCGGAACTACATAGCGTCCAGCAAGGCGGGCATTGATTTCGGCGTCGGTGTCAGAGATTGCGGCGGTGATGACAGTTTCATCCACAACGCTATCGCCATCGTCATCCGCAAGTGCGATCACCGCGTCCGCGCCAAGACGCGCTACAAGGTCATCAAGTGAGCTATACATGATCTATTCCTTTCATTAGGAAAGCAGGAGTCGGGGGTTAGGGACCAGGGGTCGGGGGTCGGGGATTACGGTTTGCGGTTTACGGTTTACGGTTTACGGTTTACGGACTGCGGATTACGGATTGAAGCAAAGCAGCGCGCATCCAAAATCTGAAATTGCCAGGGCATAACCTTTGCCGATAACGCCTGCTTTGCTCCAATCCGCAATCCGCAATCCGCAATCCGCAATCCCTTATCCCCGCCCCCTGATCCCCAACCCCTGACCCCCGACCCCTGACCTCTAGCGACTGCTAGGCCACCGCGCTCTTCCACAAATACCCCGCCCCCGCGGCGATCAGTTTGTGGTCGTAGTACTTCTGGACGCGCAGCACGTCGGCTTTGCGGCGGTCTTCGCGCCAAACCTCGACGATCCGGCCCGCCACGCTGCCGGGCGCCGCCGTCCACAGGAAGGTATAGGCCAGCGAGACGGTCTTGAGGCCCGGACGCGGCGGCGTGTAGCACAGCAGGGCATCCTTGCCCCAGACGTACGACATCGAAGCCGTCTGGCCCTCGGCGGCCGTGTTCTTTTGGGCGCGCGGAACCAGGAGGCGCTCAACGTCGAACAATTCGGCCAGCACGTTCGGCGTGGCGATGCCCATGCGGACGTATTGGATGCGCTCCACCACCTTCGGGTGCATCCGCACCGCGGCATAAACCTGGTATGGCAGCACGAGCGTGTTGGGCATCACGGACGCAGCGGCCAGGATCGTCGCCTTCTGCGCCTCGACCGCCGCCACCGGATCGCTGTCCGGATCGTCCCACTGATTGTCGCCCGAGAGCGTGTCGCCGGGGATGTCCGCGCTGTTGTGGATGGCGTCCGCGAGTTCGATTTCGCGATTCAGTTCGATCTTGCTCGTCAGGAACTCGGTGCGGTCAATGTCCACCTGAATCGCCGGATCGCTGTTTTCGCGCTCCTCATCGGGGATCACCGATTCCAGGGCGTGATCCTCGCAGAAATAGGAGTCCGAGGTCAGCGCGTAGTCCACGGCGTTGGCTTCGGACCCCGGCGCACGCCGGTCGTCGCTGGCGCGGAATTTTTCGCGCTCCGCGTCGTGGATAAAGTACTTGTCGCTTTGCTTGCGGACGCTGACAGCCGGCGCGATCAAGTCGGCGATCACGTCCGCATTGCGATAGGCGACGCTGACATTGGTCAGGGCCGCGTCAATATGCACCTGGGAAGTCTCAGGCATGCTTCTTGTCTCCTTTCAGATTTTTTGCCTCAAATTTCAAATTTCAAATTTCAGATTACGGATTACGGATTACGGATTGCGGATTGCGGATTGAAGCAAAGCAGTGCGTATCTGCTATCTGAAACTGCCAAGGCATAACCTCTGCCAATAACGCCCGCTTTGCTCCAATCCGCAATCCGCAATCCGCAATCCGTAATTTTCCAACTCGGAACTCGGAACCCGGAACTCGGAACCCGGAATTCGGAACTCGGAACTCGGAACTGGGTTTACGGCGCGATGCGTTCGTGCAGCGCGATGAAGACTTCGATGATGTCGCCATCGCCCGTCGAAGCCGTCTCGGCGAATCCCAGCACCTTGACTTTGGTGTTCGTCGTTTCGTTGGCGATGGCCTTGACCTTGCCCGTCGCATCCGCCACGTTGACCGGCGCGCCCACCGCGACGACGCCGGCAGCCTCCACGCGCGCCACGCCCGCCTTGCGGATGCTGACGTTGCGATACTGATCTTGGGCGTGCGTGGTGACGCCCAGGATGTGGTCGGCATTCTGCCCGCTGGGTACCACGCATTCGCCCGCGTTCGTTCCCTGCGCCACCACACGGAAAGCCGAAACGCCGCCGCTCTGCATGACCGTGTAGGCCTTGTCCAGGATGTAGTGTGACATCTTCTCCTCCTTTATGTATTTGGTGATTCGTGATTCGTGATTCGTGGCTCGTGATTTGTGGTTCGCGATCCCAAATTCCAGGCCATTGAACTCAGAACTCGGAACTATGAACTCAGAACTCGGAACTATGAACTATGAACTCGGAACTGGGAACCGTGAACTCGGAACTCACGCCTGCCGCGCGGCCTGGCAGAGCGCTTCGGCGTAGCTCAATCGCGCGTCGCTCTCGCGCAGCGATAAAGCCCGTTGATGAAGGTTGATCGAAGCCGAAGAAACCGGCGCCGCCGATCCGGTGGACGGCAGCGAAGATTCCGCAAATGAGATTTTTCCCGACGGCGCCGCAGCCGTTTCGCTCATTGGCGCCAACGCCGGAAGCGTTTGCAGAAATGACTCGAACCATTCCAGCGGCGTCAGACCGCTTTTTTCCCTCAACGGCTCCGCGCAGGGATTGGCGGGGGCGTCATTGAGCGTCATCATGAACTCGGCGATGCCCGCCCGTTCCCATGCGGGAACAATCCGCCCTTCTTCGATCAAGCGCTGGCAGCAGCGGGTCGCCCGTTCGCGCCGCGTCTCCTCTTCCATTGCCGCAAGGTCCGATTGCAGCCGCGTTTTCTGCTCGTTGAGAAGAGCGATCTCTTCGCGCAGCGATGAATGCCCGGCGCTGTCGCCGCTGTCTGCATCGTCCTTGTCTAGGCAGCCGGGGTCGCTGCCCGCCTCGCTGTTTGTGACTTTCTCGTCTTCGCCGCTTGCGACGGCGCATCCTTCGCTGCTTGCGTCTTCGGCGCCTCCTCCGCCGGCGCCTCCGCCGCCATCGCGGACGACGTTCTTATTGCTTTGCTTTTCGGCCTCGTTGTTGTCCTTGCCGTCGTTGTTGTCCTTCGTCAGCTGGCCTGCCTCTTCCGCAAATTGTTCCGTCGTCTTTTCCGATTGCTCGTCAAAGCCATACGCCTCGTATTCGCTCTGCTCGGAAAAGACGGGATCGGCCAGGCCCTTGACCTCGGGAGCGCAGGCCCCTAAGAAACTGATCGCCCGCAGATAGGGCCGCCCGGTAGCCTTGAAGCTGCGATAGATTTCAATGCTGCGTTTGCGGAACGCTCCGGACCGGATCAGATTGAGAAACTCCCCGCTCAAGTCCTTGAGCGTCGCCACCAGGACTTCGCCCCGCCGCGCCAGCGAGTGAACCCATCCAAACGCCGGCCCGGATTGCGCATGATCCACCGTGACGGGCGCTTCGTGGAGCGACAGCGTATAGTCGCTGCACAACGCGTCCAGATCCTCGGTGCGATACGCCCCTTTCGCCCCATAATCTCCCGCCCGAAAAACCTCCACTTCCAAAAATGAACCCATTCAACGCCTCCTTTCAAAATTGATTCCGTGTCTCAATCGTCCGTGCCAGTCCGTGCCAGTCCGTGTCAGTCCTTGTCCGTCCACCCCTGACCACCGACCCCTGACCCCTGACCCCCTGACCCCCGACCCCTGCTTTATTATTTTCCCATTTCCTTGACTTCCGTCTCCGCTTGTTTCTCGGCGGCAACCTGGCCTTGGATCACTGGCAGGTCGCGCTGCGCTCCATCCTTGGGGCGGTCGGCGGGCGAGTGCGTGGGACTGTCGCCCCATGACACGCGCGGCAATCCCAGCGCGGCGCGCACCTCGTTGATCGTCAGGACGCCATACTGCAGGTGATACTGATAGAGATTGCGGTCGTCGAAGCTGAGCGCGCGCTCGCCCGGCGCCGGCGCGGGGCGGCCATAGCGCTGATAGAAATATTCCGCCGACAGCGGCACTCCGAGAGCGACCAGACGCTTGTCTATGTCCGCCTGTTCGCTGAGGTTCTCGTCTTTGGAGGTGTCAATCGTCCATTGCGGCGCGGCCACGAGCGGGCCGAAGTTGAAGTCCACGATCCATCGGATCAGCTGCCCGCTAATCACATCCATCAGCGCCCGGTTCCCGATACGTGCCCGCCGTGCCCTGTCGCTGCGCTTCAAGCAGTTCGATCGCCACACTGTCGGGGATCGCCACGCCGGCGTCGTGCCGGATGCTGTCAATCACCTCCAGCAAGCGATCCTGTTCCTCCCGCGTGGCGCCGGGGCGATAGCGCGCCACCACGGTGGGAGATCCAAAGCGTTCGTTGTAAGCCACCCAAAACTTGAGATTGTTTTTCTTGAACCAGTAATACCAGTAGGCCTTCTCGCAGAGGCCCTGACCGTAGGGATTGTCGTTGCGGGCGTTGAAGGCGAGGATGAGAAACTTGCGGTCGGGCACGGCGGCGCCTTCGGACGCCGGATTGTCCGCAAGGCGCAGGCGTCCAGCGTCATCGAAGCGGAATCGCCCGGCATAGCGGCTGCGAATCGCCTCGGGAACCAGCGCGCCATCGCGCCGCGCCCAGATCACCTCGGAAATCGCGATGCCCTTGCCAAGCGCATCGAGCATCTGAGCCAGCGCGCCGTCGAAATCGTGAATCGCCGCGAGCGTCTGCTCGACGAAGCGAGCCATCGCGCGTCCCGGCTCGTCTTGCGAAGCCGGAACGATCTTCCGCGCCCGGCTCAATACGCCGTTCTTGCGCGTTTGGAGGACCGAGAACAGATGCCCGTCCTTGTCTTCCATCTCGTTGAAAAGATCATACAACCCCGTCCGCCCGCGATACGGCGCTCCGGCCGCACGCAGAAAATTGACGGGCGAATCGTCTCCCGCGTAGTAGCCGGACCAAATCGCCGGCTGGCGCGGTGCCACCTCGTGAAATACCGGAATTGGCGCCATGTTTAGGGGAACTCCTTGGCGGAATCGTTGTGCGCGTGGGGGGCGATGTAAGCGCCCCTTCAAGGTATCCGAGGGCATTCAGTATCGCTGCAATGCTCCCGTCGCCCCTTGTCTTGCGCGCGGCCCTAACCAACGCCAATGCGCTCAAAAAATCAATTCCCCACGGGACGCTTCGCGCTGCTTCCAGGCATTAGAAGGCAAAGATGATTTTCAGGCAGAATCATTGAGGGCAGAATCATTATGATTCTGCCCTCAATAATTCTGCCTGCAATTATGCGCGTTTGCTTGACAATTGAAAGCCGCCCGCTTCTCTAATAATTTTACCTGAATGGTTCCGGCTCCGCCGGGTTATGGTAAGAAATATTTTTCTGACCCTAAATCTTCCTGACCCTAAATCTTCCTGACTGATAATCAATGCGGGTTTTGCCGTTGACTGTGCGCGCCGGCTTCCTATATTTGCCTCGCCTCTCTTTCTCAAGGAATCCCCTCTCCATGCCACTGATCTCCTGCTCCAACGCGGCAAATCGCCTGCAAATCGTCCTGCTGTGCATTTCAATCAGCGTATTATCTTCTTCTCAATATGCCGCCGCAGCCGATGACTGGGGCGAAACGAATATCGCCCGCTGGAAAAACGACGCGCAGGCCGCTGTCTCCCTGACCTTTGACGACAATGGTTTGACCCGCCGCGATGCCATCAAGGTCCTGGACCGCTTTGGCCTGAAAGCCACCTTTTTTGTGATTACAGATGACCTGAACGAAGTTACAAAGCCGATGTTCCGGATGATTAGCGACGGCGGACATGAGGTTGCCAGCCATACATCGCATCACTACTTCCTCGCCAAGATTCCGGCGGCCACCCTCGAAAAGGAATTGGTGGATTCCAAACGCTATCTTGAAAAATTCACCAGCCAGCCGTGCGTTTGTCTGGCCTATCCTTATGGCAGCGTCAACGCCGCGGTGCGCGCCGCAACCATGAAGCACTATCTCTCGGCGCGCGGAACCGGATCGGGCGACAATCCGCCGGAAGCGATCAATCTGGCCTGCCTGCGCCGCAATCACACGCCCGCCAAGCGCGTGGCGGACGAGGATTTCATCGCCCTGTTGGATGAGTATGTGCGCCGCGAGGTTTCCATCGGCGGATGGGCCATCGAAATGTTCCACAACGTTATGCCCTACAACGATGAACTCCACGTCTCCTCGACCACATTGGCTGCTCATTGCGAGCATCTGACGTCGGATTCGTTGGGGCAGTTATGGATCGCGCCTCAAGGCGTCGTCACCCGCTACTACCTTGAAGCGCAGGCTACTTCAATCACAGTGCTGTCGTATGGACGGCATGTCCGCAGCATCCAGCTCAAGTCCAGCCTCGATCCTGTTCTCTTCAATTGCCCGTTGACGCTCATCACGCGGATTCCTGCGGAATGGGCGCGCGCAAATATCGCCATCGAGCAGGCCGGTCAGGCTCTACCCCGCGCCATTCATCTCTATGACGAGTACGCCCTCGCGCTCTATGACGCCCTCCCCGCCGCCGGCCCCGTCCGCATTATCATAAAACCCTAACCTGACAGAGCCGCAAGCATTCAGGCAAAATTTGCCAATAGGTGGATGTCCTTCAATTTTGAAAAAACGCGCATAAAAAAAGGCAGAATCATTGAGGGCAGAATCATTATGATTCTGCCCTCAATGATTCTGCCTGCAAATCGCTTTATAGCTAAAGTTAGCGCGGCAAGGGTGCAATCAAACAGGCAACAATTTCCAATCACCAATTACAAATCCGCAATCATCAATCTCAAATCTCAAATCTCAAATCTCAAATTTCAAATCGTCAATCCTCACACTCCCGGCGCCACCGGCAGGCAAATACCAGCCGAAGCGGAATCGCGGAAGGCGCGCTGACGCCATCTCACATGCCGCCGTCTCGCGCATTCCACCAGTGGACGCCAAACCGCGCGCGTCAGACGCAGCCGTATGAGCGTCGGCCAGAGGAAATTCATTTTCTTATAGAGAAGGCTCATCGCAAGATAGCCCGGAATCGCCACCGCCGCCGCAGGCCGCCGCCGCCAGATCGAGCGCAGTGAAAAAATCCTCCGGTAGCACCATGCATAGCCTTCTTCGAGCTGCGCCGGCGTCAAGTGGCGCGGAAGAAAAACCGCATGGCCGGTGTCATATAACTCCCAGTTGCGGTGCAGCAGCCGTCCCTCGGCCTCCATCCGTCGGAAAAGCGGCGTGCCGGGGTAGGGCGTAAGGATATGGAACGTCGCGCATTCCAGCCGGTTGTCCTCGATCCATCGCGCCGTCCGCTCGAAGATGTCCGGGCGGTCATGATCGAATCCAAAGACAAAACTGCCGTTCACCTGAATGCTTTGATCGTGAAAGACCTTCACCAGACGCGCATAGTCCTCGGGATTGGCGCCGCGCTTATGGGCGTCGCGCAGATTTTCTTCGGTCAGCGATTCGAATCCCACAAAAACGCCTGTGCAACCCGCCAGCGCCATCTCGCGCACCAGCTCGGGATCGCCGGCGACGTCCAGCGTCACCGCCGCGCTCCAAATCTTATCGAGCGGACGCAGCGCCCGGCACAGCGCGCGCAAATATTCCGGGTCGGTGCTCAGATTGTTATCGGTGAAGACGGCGTACGGTTCGCCCGTCGCCGCGAACTCCTGCGCGACCTGGGCGGCGTCTTTTCGCTGATAAGGCATTTCGAGCCCGCGCGTCGAGAGGTAACAGAAATCGCAGCGATTGCGGCAGCCGCGCGAAGCGATCAAACTGGCAGCCGTCAAAAAATCGCGCCGGTCGAGCGCCTCGCGTCGGACCGGCGGCGCCTCGCAATAGGGCTTGCGATAATCGCCTTCATAGCGCGCCTTCAGATTGCCGTGTTCGGCGTTGCGCAAAATTTCCGGCCACGCTTGCGTCCCCTCGCCCACGCATATCGCATCGCAATGGGCCGCGGCCTCCTCAGGACAGCCAATCACATGCGGTCCGCCGAGAACCACCATCGCGCCGCGCCGGCGATACCAGCGGCTCAGGCGATAAGCCCGCCGCGCAAAGGTCAGATGAACCGTGATCCCGACGACCTGCGGAAACGGCTCGCACGGCGGCGGCCCTTGCAGCAGATTCTCATCCCAGACTCGCACGGTCCATTCCGGGGGCGTCGCCCCCGCCAGAGCCGTCAGCGCCTGCGACGGCGTCAACACATGCTTGCCGAAACTCCCGTTCGGGTCCTTGCGATAGAAGGGATTGATAAGCAGCGCATAGCGCGGCGTCGGCGCCTGAGTTTCCCGCCGCTCATCCAGCTTCGGCGCCACCCGCATCGCGCGCGGATACCACAGCCAACGGCTTGTTCTCGATCCCATGCCAGCAGGTGATTTATCCAGCGCGGCTTTGAGCGCTTTCAGCCGCCTGTTCAGCGATTTGCGGCACAAAAAGAAAGGCATAGCTTCCTCGTTTCAGTAGGTTGTCATTTTACATTTTACATTTCTCATTTTCCATTTTATATTCGGTTGCGGCCTGCCGCACTAAGAGTTGTGTCATCTGCATGTATTTTCGCCTGCTCAACGGCGCCTGAGCCAGACGATAGATCATGGGGCCATACTGCACATGGCTGATCTGTCGCAGCATTTCCTCCCATACTTCATCGCAGGCATAGCTCTCCCTGGCCTTATGGCAAAGCGCCGGCCAGCAGGTTTCATCCAGATAGAAGGCGGATGAAGATATCAACGCGCGCAAATCGTCCGCATGGCGCCAGCTATTTGTCTGGTTCCCATCATGGACCATCTCAAAATCTATCCATACGGCACAGTTTCTGGCAAGGTTACAGATCACGTTTTTTGCAGTGGCGTCCCCATGGCTGAATGACTGGTCTATGCCATCCAATCTGCGGATTCTCTTCTGATGAATATCTGCCAGGCTTCTTGCGCAAATCCCCAAAGCGTCCATCTTGCGCTGCATGCCGTAATCGCGCGAAGCCAGAATCGCGCTCAAAGGCGCCCCGTCCAAGGCGCGCTCCGCCTGCCAGCCCTTTTCGCTCTTCAGAATCTCAGCGCCGCAAATCCCTTCAAGAACGCGCGATTGCCAAATGCGCGCATCAGCCGCGTACAGCGCGCTGACATTGGCCCGGCATGCCGCAAGCAGAAGATTCCCCGCGAATACCAGCAGCCCGGCATACCATTTCCTTTTCTTTTCATAAATCGCTGCGCCATCCCGATCCGTCTTTCTGATCGTGTTCAGCGGCGTCTGGGACAGGAGCGAACCCAGCGCAAGACTTATCTGGTATGGAAGCGCAGCCGGCAAAGGCATGTCATGGCTCCCTTCTCATTCCGCCAGCTTGTGGCGAAAGTGATCCCCATAGTTGACTCGACCGCTCGGATGGGCAATCGCCCATAAATATTTGCAGAGAACCCGCAGATACCCAAAGCGTTGCAGCTCCATACGGCGGTTGGAACTGAGCGCCGTCAATGTCTGGTCATAGGCCACTCTCTTGGAATCGAGACGATAGAGTCCAGCCAGAATAGGCCATTCCTCACCGATCTCGACCGTCTCGTCAAAAGGGCCGAATCGGTCGAACGCATCACGGGTGCAAAACATGAACGCGGGCATGGCCTTGGCGCGCGCCAGCGGCAGCCTTCGAACTTGATTCCAGAATGACCACCAAGCCAGAGCGCGCCATCCACCTTCCAGTGAAGCCAGGCGGGTGATTCCCGCCCCAATCCCCCTGTCATTGCAGAGATGGTCAATACGGGAAAATGCATCGAGCGGCGCGCGCGTATCGGCGTCCATAAATATCAAGATGCGCCCGCTGGACACAGACGCTCCATAATTGCGGGCGCAGGGAGCTCGGAGACGAGGGCAAACCTCATAACGCACGCCATAGTTCTCAACAAAGGGAGCGACTACCAAAGCCGTGCGATCCGTGCTGACATTATCGCATACGATCAACTCGATGGGCGTCTGCGCCAAATGTGGCGTTGCCGAATCGTGCCGCGAGTATTGGGCCGCCGCGCGCAGGAGGCTCTCGATCGCCTGGGCAATCATGGCCTCCTCATTGCGAGCAGGAATAATTACGGAGAACTTTTTCTCGATCATGAGAGTAGGTTCCAGCCTTTCCCAAGGAATCTGACCTGTCAGACCAGCACATAGAGATCCCGGCTTAGCGGCAGACCGGCCCACTGCCGTTCTTCATGCTCCGCAATGGAAAAACCGGCGCACTGAAACAATCCGGCCAGTTCTTCGGGTTTGAAAAAGCGCCGCGGCTTCAAAGAGAACTCCGCATCCGGAATCCAGCCGCACCTTTTAGCAGTATGAAATGCGATTCTCCCTTGAAACAGCTCCCTGAGGCGCAGAAGCCCGCGACACAAGCGCCCACGATAGGTGGACTGAATTACAATCGTCTTCCCGCGGACGATGCGCCGAATTTCTTTCATCAACTGTTCCGTCCGTTCCGTATATTGCAGCACAAAAAAAAGCAAAACACAGTCGAAAGAGTCCGTGACAAACGGCAGTTCCCCGTCGCCAAAGAGGACTGGCGCCGCTCCGGTCGTGTTCATGCGCGTAACGTCCGCTTCAAACAAACGCAGACTGCTTCTTTTCCGCAAGGCTTCGGCGTTGTGACCCGTGCCCGCGCCGATGTCCAGTGCTCGGCCAGCGCTCGGCAGATACGGCATGATGCGATCAGCCAGCGCCGCTGCGCGCCGTTTCAACATCCAATCGAACACGTATTTCATCTTCGTTCTTCTCCTTCCGCATGGCGCCGATTTCCTCGAACAGCGCAGGTTGGGCCCCTTGCGACAGGAGCCGTTCAATAAACGTGATTGCGCGCTTGAGGAATCCTCGCCTGACGTCAAGCGGATGAATCACGACGCATGGAATAGCCCGTCTGTTGATCTTCTGGCGCAGGCGTCCGGCAAATTCACCGGCGATGCCCAGAGCGGATATGCGCCCCCAATCCCAAGATAATGTTGCCAACGGTATGCCTCCGCCGTCTGCCCGCTGAATGCTGCCATAGTTGGCGCAGAATAGGTATCCCGCTTCCCAAATTGCATGGCGCGAACCCGCGCTCAATCGCCAAGACGGCGCGATGAATCCGGCAATCGGCGCCCCAAACGCCGACTGCAAAATAGCCTGGCCAGTCCTCATTCGCTGAAGCGCTTCCTGCCCGCTCAGGGCTGCGAATTCGTCGCTGTGCCTTGTCAACGCTGATATAACGCCACATCCCTGGTCCCGTTCATGCGTGTACCCATGCTGCAATATCTCCTCTGAGTTTCCTTTGATACATTGGATCAACTCGCGATCCTCTGCGCTCCAGGACTGTCCATGAAAACGCGGAACGGCTGCCAGACTGACGCGCGGTCCCACGAGAGAGTTCAGACTCTGTAGTATCGTGGCGATCTCCCCGGCATAAAGAGGCGCCACGTCATGGACGGATACCACAAAAGGCTGGCGGTATGATGCGTGTTTCATTGTTCGGAAGCCTTCCATGAACCTTTTCATATCGGCCAATTCGTCCTGCCATGCAGGTGGTAATGATCTGGCAGTGTAAGCCTCCTCTTGGGATAAAGCTTGAAGCCTGTCACAAATCCAAATGCGCGATAGTCAGGATACAAAGAACTTTGCATAACAGAGTAAAAGCCCAAAAATTTTTGCTTCTATGCTGGCGCCCATCCGTGCGGCGCGGACTTAGGGCGCGAGGAAGCGGACTTCGATTCCTTTACCGCCGCGACGCGCGCGGCTTCGGAGTCGCGCACCACCTGCTCGAGCGCCGCAAGATATTCGATGAAACGAACGCGTCCCTCGGGCGTCAACCGAACCAACGTCTGCGGGCGGCGGTTATGAAAACTCTTCCAGATTTGCGCCAGGCCGGCTTCCTCCAGTATCTGCAAATGCCGGCTCAGATTGCCGTCCGTCAGCGAGCACAACTCCTTGAGCTCGGTGAATATCAGCCCCTCCGGATGCGTCATGAGCGACGTCAATATCCCCAGCCGCGCCTTCTCGTGCATGACGCGGTCCAGTCCTTCGTAAGAGTAGCGCCCTCGCGGGGCGTCCGATGTTTTTGTCTTTGACATCCTGTCCTCCTCCAATTCTCATGCCTTGCTCTTTCTCTCCAGGTTCCAATATAGAATCGCCGCCGTCAGCAACTGCCCGATGCCGAACGTCAATCCCATCGTCCAGGGCCAGAGCGCCTTCTCGCCGTCCGCAATGGCCAGGACCAGCGCGCCCGCGCACACATAATATAGCGCGGCATAGCCGATATGCCGCGGGAGATATGGACGGGAAGCGAAGATGCACAGTCCGCCCAAAATCGCCCAGGCGCCGGGAAGCAGGGCGACAATCTCGCGGCTGCGCAAGGCCAGACCCGCCGTCAACAGAATCCCGGCGACGCACACCGGCGTGATCTGCCCGAAAACAGTCAGAGTCTTTTGCATCGCCCAGCGGTTGGGATGCCTCCAATAGGCATAGGCCATGCTACCGCAGATGATGAGAGCGACAACCCCGGCGACGCACAGCCAGTAGATGACGAAAGGAAGCGGGCTTTGCGCGGCGCCAATCACGAACGGCTGCGCCGCCGCAGCCGCGAAACCAAGTAATCCCGTCAATGCCACGGGAATGGCGCGGAATTCGCGGAATACCTCGGCCTTGGCCAGGTGGGCGTGAATCTCGGCGATCTGTTCCAATGCTTCGTCAACTTCCATGGCCGCGCCTCCTCAAGCGTCAATGGACATGATTTTAGCAAATAACTTTGCAATGTCAAGTTAAAATTTTGACAAATTGTGAGATTTTTTGGGAGAGGTAGTGGACATGGTGGACCCGGCGGACTGGGTGGAACAAGTGGACTGAGCGGCGTACAACCTGGAATGAATTGTTTCAACGGGCCGCCAACCGTCGGTGGCCGTTCTTGTGGCAGTTGTGGCAGTTGGTGGCTTGACAGCCGGGGGCAGCTTACAATAAACAAACGCGCTTATGACTGGATTCTTGAAGCCAGCCGCCTTTATAGAGCGTCTCCCTGCTGATCGCATTGATCCCAGCTATAAGCGGCTGCGCATCCAGGTTTTTGCCGGGATCTTTGTCGGCTATGCCGCCTACTACCTGGTGCGAAACAATTTCGCCCTGGCCATTCCCGACATCCTCGAAGAGCATCCCGAGTATTCCAAGGCCAAGCTCGGCATGGCGATGACGGGGCTTTCCATCGCCTATGGCGTCTCGAAGTTTCTCCTGGGCTCGGTTTCCGACCGAAGCAACCCGCGGTGGTTTCTGCCGTTGGGCCTGCTGATATCATGTGGCATCCTTGCGACTTGCGGCCTTTGGAAGGGCATCTATGCGTCGCTGATCGCCATCATCGCGCTGCAAACGCTCAACGGCGCCGCGCAGGGCATGGGCTGGCCGCCTTGTGGCAAGACGATGGTGCATTGGTTTTGCACGCGCGAACGCGGCGTCATCGTTTCGTTCTGGAATGTCGCGCACAATGTCGGCGGCGGGCTGGTCGCCAGTCTTGCGCTGCTGGGCGTGACGCTTTGTCACGACTGGGGCGCCAAGTTCTACTTCAACGCCTCCGTGGCCGCCATCGTCGCCGTCGGCGCCTGGTTCCTGCTGCGCGATACGCCGCAGTCCTGCGGGCTGCCGCCGATCGAGGAGTACAAGAACGATTATCCGCCCGATTATTCGGCGGACCATGAGCGCACGTTTACATTCAGAGAGATCTTTTTTCAGCACGTTCTCAGCAACAAATTCCTCTGGGCCATTGCGTTCGCGAATGCCTTTGTCTATTTCGTGCGCTATGGCGTGGTCAACTGGATCCCCACCTATCTGCAGACTGCCAAAAAGTTTTCGTTCCAGGACTCCAGCCTGGGATGGGCGCTTTATGAATATGCCGCCATTCCCGGCACGATCGTCTGCGGCTGGATGTCGGACAAGGTCTTCAAGGGCCGGCGCGCTCCTGCTACCATTCTGTTCATGGCGCTGACGCTGGTGGCCGTGCTGGTCTATTGGAGCAATATCAACGGCCCGCTGTGGCTCGATTACGTCACGCTCGTCGCCATCGGCTTTCTGATTTATGGTCCGATCATGATCATCGGCCTGCACGCGCTCGATCTCGTGCCCAAAAAGGCGGCGGGCACGGCCGCGGGCTTCACTGGGTTCTTTGGCTATGTATTCGGCTCGGCCGTTTCGGGGACGGGCGTCGGCTGGATCGCCGACCACTGGGGCTGGCATGGCGTGTTCATCACAATGGTCGCGTGCTGCGTGCTGACCATAGCGTTCAGCGCGCTGACGCTGGGGCACAAGGCCCGTAGCGAAACCCGCACAGGAAAATAATAGCGCGCGCGAAACTTGCCGTCGGCCGATCATTGCTCTATCCGCGTCATCGCGCTTTGGATGAAATACGAGCTTGGCCGGAAGAAGCGTTTATCATCAGACTGGAGCAATCCACGGCCTCGAATTCCGAGCCTTTGACCTTGCGGAATTCATCCACCAGGCTTCCAGCCCAGCCGGGGTCCGGCGCGCCGCTGATGAACCAGTTGCTGCCGTTATCGGCGAGGATGAGCCCGTATTTCTTCATCGCCTTGAGCAGGACCTGCGCCTGCGGCGAAAACTTGGACACATCGAACGAAGCCTTCAAGCGGAAGCGCTGTCCCATCGGCGGCAGGTTCGCGTCGGTTTTCGAGGAAGCAAAATGAGTCGCCGGCCAGACATAAGCGCGCTTAGTCCTCACACACGTGAATCGCAACGCATGCTTGATCTCGCCGGAGGTCACTTCATCGAAGCGCGCCAGACCGGGCAGCACCGGCAGTCCCGCCGCGTCCGCCGAAGTCCAGCCTTGGGGCCGCTGCTTGTTCGATTTTAAATCGAAGATAGCGCCCGATCCCGCTTTCCAACTGCCATCGGGTTGCGGATAGGAACTCCAGGTCTCGTAGAGTTTGCAGTTGTCGCGATCCAGAACCAGCACATGCCGGTCGCCTTTGCTTTTCGGTCCGCCCTCGATCTGCGCATTCGGCGGAATCGGATACGGACCCGGATCGCTTTCACCCGCATATTCAAACGTCATCTTCACCTTCGGCTGATTGCCCCCAACGATGACATAAGGAATTCCCATCGGCGCGCCCTCCCACTGACCCGCGCCGAAATCCGGATGCAGCCCCGTGTTCGCGCCGATGCTCTTGATATAGTCCGCCGAATGCCCATCCACCGGCAGAGCATCCACTGGCGTGTTCCAAACATTATCGGCGGGAAACATCGGACATCCGCCAAGAGTCTGAGCATGAACCGCGCCCGCCAAACCCAGCCAACAAAATCCGCAAAAAGCAGCGGCAATCCGCATCATGGCGATTCGCTTCCGTTAATATTTTTCGCTTCAATAGCTGTTTAGCCCGACAGTCCGACCGGTCCGACTAGTCCGACGCGTCCGACTGCCCCCCAGTTTTATTTCGCCGAAGCCGCAATCAACCGCCGATACCACTCAAAGCTGGCCTTGGGAATTCGCTGTTGCGTTTCATAATTCACATAGACAATTCCAAACCGCTTCGAATAACCATAAGCCCATTCGAAGTTATCCATGAACGACCAGACGAAATATCCCTTGATCGCCGGCGACTCGGCCGCCGCGCGCGACAGCCCCTTCAGGTATGAGCGCAGATATTCAACGCGCGCAAAGTCCTCGACCTTGCCGTCCGCGTTGATCGCGTCATCAAACGCGCAGCCGTTTTCCGTGATGTAGATTTCCTTCGGCGCATACAGCTCGCGCGTGAAGCGGCAGGCCCAATAGAGGCAATCGGGATTGATTGGCCAATCCATCCCCGTGCGCGGAAAATGGCGCTCATAGCCGATGGGCTCTTTTCCCGCGCGCACCGCGCCGCTCCAGCAGCAGTACAGATTCAATCCGAGATAATCCATCGGCGCGTTGATGACTTTCAGATCCCCATCCGTCACATCCGGAACGTCTTTGCCCAACTCCTTCCACTGCGCCTCGGGATAAGCGCCCTTGAATACCGGGTCCAGCATCCAGCCATTGATCTTACTGTAAAACGCCCGCGCCGCCTCGACGTCGGCGTTCTCCTCGCTGAAAGGCTCGGCCAGTCCGGGGTTGTGCACCAGCCCGACGCGCACGGGCCGCCCCGCATTCGCCCTCACCGCCTGCACAGCGAGCCCATGCGCCAGCAACGTGTGATGATTCACCTGCCGGATGACCTTCTCCGGTTCCTTGCAGCCCGGCGCATGAACGCCCGAGCGATGCCCCAGGTCCACGATGCACGGCATCTCGTTCAGCGTCATCCAGTTCTCGACGCGATCGCCGAGCCGCCTGGCCACCGCCGCGCAGTACTCGCCGAAATGCAGCGGCGTCGAGCGCATGCGCCAGCCGCCGCTGTCTTCGAGCGCCTGCGGCAGGTCCCAGTGATACAGCGTCAACCACGGCTGAATCCCGCGCGCCAGCAGCCCATCCACGAGGCGGCTGTAAAAATCCAATCCCTTCGGGTTGATCGCGCCCTTGCCTTCGGGGAAGACGCGCGGCCACGCCACCGAGAAGCGATACGCCTTGACGCCCAGCGACTTCATCAGATCAAGGTCGCTCTCCCAGCGATGATAATGATCGCACGAAACCGCCCCCGACTGCCCGCCCCAGACCGCGCCCGGCTTGGCGCAAAACGTATCCCAGATGCTCGCCCCGCGCCCATCCTCCTTCGCTGCGCCTTCGATCTGATACGAAGCCGTAGCCGCGCCCCATAGAAAATCTTTCGGGAAAGACAAGGGATTCATGCGCTCCTCCAACGTATAGTTTAATTCAATTGCGCCGCCGCGTATTCCAAAGCTTGGCGGATATCCTCATCTTCCAACTCCGGATATTCTTTTATCAGCGCAGTCCGGTCAGGATAAAGCGCCAAGGCCTCCAATACGCGCCGCACAGTTAAGCGCATGTCTCGAATACAAGGTTGGCCGTTCAGAATGGATGGATTTTCTGTGATGCGGTCGAAAGACATCATAATATCATCTCGCGCTGTGAAATTTATGGCAATCATACATCCTGACAGAATAATGGCAAGCCCGAATTCTGCTCAATCGTTTCTTCAAAGGCTGGATTGTCCATGCCACTTCTCAATCACCGCGTCCATCTGCCGGTCTTTTTCCGGAACGATTTTTTTGCGCGTGGGATCTTCATTCAGCCATGCGACGGTTTCGCGCAGGATTTGGCGCAGCGATTTCTTTGCTTCGAATTCGGGGACGAAGCGCTTGATCTTGGCGTTGTCGAAAACGGCGTGGTTCGACTTGTCGCCTTTCAGCGGGCCTTCGTATTCGGGAAACTCCTTGGCGATGAAATCCGTCGGGATGTGGACGATCTCGGGCGCGCGGCCAAGCGCCAGGCCGATTTCGTAATAAATGACATTCCACGTCAGCGGCTGGTCGCTCGTGATGTGGAACGCTTCGCCGATGGTCTTCTCATTGCCTAGCAGCCCAGCCAACCCAATCGCGAAATCGGATGACGCCGTCAGCGTCCAGAGCGTCTGGCCGTCGTCTGGAACAACGACCGGGCGCCCCGCGAGGATGCGCGACGCGACGGTGAAATCCGATGACCCTCCGAACGCCGTCGGAATCCAGCCCATCCCGAGAGTATGCGAAGGCCGTACGATCGTAACCGGAAAATCCGCGCCGCAAGCCGACAGCAGCCAGCGCTCGCACTCTTCTTTGCGGCGGGCGTATTCCCAGAAGCGGTTGCCGAGCGGTGTCGTTTCCGTCAGCGGCAGTTTACCCGACGGCGGCTTCTCATAAACCGTCGTGCTGCTGATGAAGACGTATTGCCCCATTCGCCCGCGCAACGCTTGATATGCAATCTCGCAGTCTTCTTTTTTGTAGGCGATGAAATCAATCACGGCGTCGCCGCGCCACTGCGCCACCGCCGCGCAAAATCCTTCGCGATCATGCCGGTCGGCCTGAATGCGCCCATAGCCCGCTGGGATAGGGGAGCGTCCGCGCGTTACAAGCGTAACGCGATGGCCGCGCTCGCGCAGCAGCGCTGCCACGTCTGTCGAAATATTACCGGTTCCGCCGAGAATGAGGATGTCCACTGATTACCCTTGTCAATCAGGCGTATTCAAATAAGGGAATCACTTTTTCTGGTTTTGATTTACTGCGCATCAGTTTGTCGAGATGCCTGACTGTCTCAGTGGACAGCAGCGTGTCGCCGCAAATCGAACAGACTTCAGCTGGAACATGGTTAAAAACCAGGACATCGTTTTTATGCCTGACCGTATGGAGGATAGTCGTGTTTTCATATTCCCCAGGGCAACCTTGAATACTGCATTTCATGTCGTTGGCCTCCTTTGCGTGGGTGTGACCCATTTGGGTGGCAATGGCTCATAAACAGTAATGATGACTATGTATTCTAGCGATGTGGTGCATACGATATGCAAAGGTCTATTTTCCTTAGTTATTCCATAAATCAAGCAACATGGACCACGCTTATGTTCTGAATAATTTTCCAATACATCGCCGTTCGTAAGCGCTTCCAAGATTTCATCAGGGCCAATATTTTCATCCGCCATTTCCTGATGCGCATGAACTGTAAAGCGAACTCTCCCTTGCGTCAATCGCTCAAATACATGCGCTCTGATTGCTTCCGTTGAATGATCATCCATATTATCTGACTCCCGCCTTGCTTACATCAATCGCCGTGATCCCCAGCGCTTTGGCAGGCGACTGCGGCGCGAACTTGACTACGCCGTTCTTATATTCCACCAGCATCGGATCGCTCAGCGAATTTTCTTTGCCAGGTTGCAGCGGCAATGATTCCTTCTTGGAATAATCCTTGAATTTCTGCGCCTCCACCTTTCCCGCCGCGCTGTAGAAAATGTTGCCTGTCATCGTCGAGACGCCGTCAATGCTTTCAATCCGGATCGCGCCGCCTGCTTGGATGATGTTCTTTTCCAGGACGTGTTCGGTGGACTTGGGAAAGGTCAGTTTCAAGTCGCCTGTGGTGATGAAGACGTTGCCTCGGATCGTATTGTTCTTGGCCATGTGGTTGTGCGAGGGACGCTCGATGTTGACCGACAGGTTTCCCTCCACGAGGCACCCTTCGCTGCGCTCGTCGAGATAATACGCCGAGGCGCCGTAGCCGCCCGTTTCGGGGATGTCGCGGATGAAGTTGCCGCGCAGGACGGTGTTCTTTCCCGCGAAGATATAAATGCCGCCGCCGTCGTGCAGTTCGAGCATGGCGTGATAAATCAGATTGCTCTCGACGCGCGATCCTTCGCCCGCGCCGTTGATCGCCGTGTAGGGGGTTTCGTGGATTTCATTGTGGGCAATGAGCGAGTTCTTGCCGCCGCCGAAAATCCCCATCGCGCTGGGATATGCGCGCCCGACGTCGTGAACGTGGTTGTCCGTGATCTGCGTCTGCGCGCCGCCCCACTTGACGCCGTTCGCGCCGGTGTGGTGGACGTGGCAGCGTTCGATCCGCAAACCGTCGCTATCCCACGAATTGACGCCCTGCCCGCCCACATTGAAAACCTCCAAAGCGCTCAAGCGGCAATCGCGCGTTTGCGCGAGCGAGATCGCCCCGCCGAAAGCGCCGGCGCCGAATCCGCCCGCCTTGAGTAGCGTCGTGCTGAGCGTAAACGCGATGCCTTCAATCGCGATGTCGTGCGCCGGCTTGTCCTTCGCGCCCTGCACGCGGATGATCGTCTCGACGGTTGGCGCGAGGACTTCGGCCTTCGCCATGTCTTCTCCCGGCAGCGGCCAATAAACCGCCTTCCCAGCCGCGCGGTCCAGATACCACTGCCCCGGCGTTGTCATGCCTTCGCGCAAATTCCAGACTACGTATTTCTTGACGCCGAAGGCGCCCGCCGGATGCCCGAGCGGACTCGAAAAGACGAGCGCGTGCGAAGTCGGATTCACCGCCTTGACGCCTATCATGGACTCGTCCCACATGTGATAGACCGTGACCTCGGCGTTCTTCGGCTCGAACCATGATCCCAGGTCTTCGGGCTTGAAAAGCATCGTCGTCAATTCTTCCGAGGTTGGCTTGCGCTTCCATCCGCCGCCCGTCGTGCTCATCCACGGCACGTCGAATTTGCTCAAATGCGTGAACGTTCCCTTTTCGGGCAATCGCGCCCGCGAACACATCCGCCCATTGACGACCAGCAATCGGAAATCCCACTTGCCTGCCGCGACATCCGCCAGCGCCGCCGCCCAGAATTTATCGCCGTCCTTCTGCCATCCCGTGATGCGCCGCCCTCCGATAAACGCCGGTTTCTCGCCCGCCGCCGCCCGCAGTGTCAGGCCATTGTCGCGCGCGTCGAGCGTCACAGTTTGACTGAAAAAATACTGCCCGCCCTGCGCAACAATCTCGCGCGGCTTGTCCGACGGCCGTTTGCGCGCCGCATCCCGCGCTGCCTCCAGCGTAGCCAGAGGTCCGTCGCTGCCGGCGGCGTTCGGTTTCGCAATCCGCCCGGACCAAGAGTCATTCCCTTGTTGCGAAATATAAATCAGATTGGCATTCTCTTGCGCTGCCAGATGCCGCTCCTGCGCTGAAGAGCATAATAAAAAAGCGCTTGCGAGAACAATGAATCGAAGCCATGTAGACGCAGAAGAAAATGCTACCATAAATATCTTCCTTTTGAGGAGGAATTGGCAAAGCGCTCATGCATATATGGCGCTCGATGAAAAACTATTTTGAATTAATTCGGCTCTATTGGATCAGCAAAAATAGCGTTCATATTCGTCATGACCGCCAATCCAAAACCAAGTGATGGTGTCGGCCTTTAAGATGCCCACGGCGCGATGTGAGAGCGTGATTCTTACAGACCAGATATTTTCTTCATCATTGATGCATTTGAAATGCAGGGAGGGATGGAAGGGATTTTGTGCCCACAGACGATATGCTTTGCGCGCGCCGCGCCTGGCTTCCTCGCTTAATGACCGATAAGCGGTCCAGAAAGAGGGCAAAGTTGCGGAATTCATAATTTGCCATAATCGAAGGGTTTCGCCAATCCGGCGGCAATTTCCTGCTTTGCACGGCGTGCGGCAGTGACCAATTGCGGTTGAGTCTTTTGGAATAGCTCATCCCACTGCATCTCCTGCTGCATTTCCTCTAGATACTCTCGGAAATGCTCGACGGCCTGTTCTTGTTTCGATTCAGGCAGAGATTCCACCATTTTTGCCAGAGTGGCGGCGGCGGTTGAAGACATAATCGGAAGCCTTTCTTCTCATCGTTTTCCTAAAAGGAATTATATATTCTGAATTCTCTGCCAGACAAGTCCAAAAACAACTGTGAAAAAGCGAGCGTACGCCGAAAATTCTTCTCGAATGGGAATTGGCTATCGGACATTGGCCATTAGCTGCACTGCCCATAATTCACCGGCTGCAACGATTTCTCTTGAAAAACTTTCTGCCACTGGCCGCTCATCATTGACTTATATTCCACTTCCCAATGATACCCCACGCGCAACGGGCCGAATTCGGCGGCGATGGGCGGATCGCCCGGAAGTGGTTTGCCGGGATGGCAGCAGATTTCGAGAACGTTCGGACGCTGTCCCATCGCTCCCATCGCTCCCATCGTTCCCATCTCTCCCATATCTCCCATCTCTTCCATCATTCCCTGCGCTCTCTGCGCTTTCAGCCAGGCACGGAAGTTCTCTGCGGTGAAACGCGGGCCGTGATCCGCAACGCCCCAGAGCGCATCTGGCCAGCGCACGTTTGGGTTCGCGCGATGAAACCGGCTCCAAAACCATAGCAGCCGCGCGCGCATTGCCCCGGCGTTCCAGCGCGTCAGCGGCGTCCACTCCACCACGCGCCGCGCCCAGCGGATGCCATGCCGCTCGGCCAGTCGCAGCGCGATGGGCATCAGGCGCGGCCAGGAATGAATATGCTTCTCGCTGTCCACGTGCGTGAGCGTGAACCCCGTCTCCAAAAGGTGTTCGATCTGCCGTCCCCATTCGAGTTCGACTTCTTTCAGATTGAGCGAGCGCGTCGCATAGCGCAGGAATAATTTTTTGTAGTTGCCGAGCAACAATCCATCCGCTCCCACCAGCGTCGGAATCTCCGACGGCGGCGAAACCGGCTTCCCGCGCAGCAGATTCAAATGAGCTCCAAAGCCCACTACAAATTGCGGATTGCGAATTGCGGATTGCGGATTCTCGGAACTCGGAACCCGGAACTCGGAACTGGGCCTCTGCAACTCGGAACTCGGAACTCGGAACTCGGAACTCGCAAGCGCGAGCGCCTCTTTCAGGAAGGGGCCATTGGCCATCAGCGACGCGCTCGTAACAACACCCGCTGCGGCGCCATCCTCCACGGCGCGTTGAACGGCCGGATGCAGACCAAGGTCATCTACATTAATAATAAGTTTTATGGCTGGGGGCATGACGGAAGCCGCCTAAGTACGTATTTTTGCGCATAAGATAGCATAAGATTATCGCGAATACCTATGCTCCAGGAATTTCATGCGGCTTGGAGCGGCGCCAGCATTTGGAGTGCGGTTGCTTGCTGCCGCTTTAGCTACGCCAAGCTTATAGATCATGGAAGCAAAAGCGGCAGCAAGCGACCGCACTCCAAATGCTGGCGCCACTTCTGAGCACACTGCTTTCATTCCTTCGGCAAAAATACGTGATAGTAATTCTGAATCAGAACACTAAGTAACCATAGCCAATTCGATCCCTCAATTTCCGCAGGACGTTATTACAGTTCAGCAATGCGATGGACACCTGGAATGCTGCCATCCGCAATCTCTTGATAAATATCCTTCAGATTTTCTTGAAGATCCTCCAGACTTTCACCTTGTGTCATATAGTCAGGATATTCCTCCAAATATCCCAGCCACATATCCTCATTCCGCCAATAACTATATTGAAGTGTTTTCATTGCCATAGCTCTTTATCAATCTTACGCTGCTCCTTGATGCTGTCCATCATCTGCTGGCATTGTTGATCGTCCCAAATGCCAAAATACTTATCCAAATCGTGATATTCAACCGGCGAAGACGAACCACTGCCAACGGCTTGGCGCAGCGTCTCCGCCGCGAAGCGATCCATGCTCATCGAACGGCGCCGGGCGGCCTTTTTCAAAAGAGCCACTGTCTCGGCATCAAGACCTCTGATAGTAATCGCTGGCATCGGTTTGTTTCTGTTCTCCGTGGACATCAAGCAACCAACGATTTGATGCTGGCGTTAGGCGCCATCCGATGCAAGCCAATTGCGATGTAGTCCAATATCCTTGGGAGCGCTATTCGTTTTCTGAAATCGAAAGCCGAATATCGAAGCGCTTACTCAAAGACATAAAAATCCCTCAGCACCCGGCGCCAAAGCCATCGCTCCGTCGCCCAAGCGGCAAAAAGTAACACCAAGTTGCTTAAAACACATCCCCAAGCACAAGCAGGAAAAGGAAAAATGCGATCCAAAGCCTGCAAAAGCCAAAACGGGCATACCGCAGTCAATGCTCCTCCAACAAATGGGATAAGAATGCTCCATCCGGAGCGTTCGCCGCCGTGCAACTGGTTCCGAGCCAAGAGCCAGAGAACACTCCGAGCGATCAAAAGATTAATGTATCCTATAAGCAGGCACACGAAACACCCAAGAACTTCTTCCCTGGAAGCGACACTCATGTAAAACAACATCAGCAATGCCATGAGTGGAAAGCAAACACGCAGAGGAAACAACATGCGCAAAATCGGAACATGTAGTGCTGAGACAAGGCATTCGTTCGCAGTCAAAGTCGTAATCGCCCATTCCTCGCGCCGTGCGCAATTCATAATATAGCAAATGCGCGGCGCAAACCGGCATTGAAGCCAGATTGCCCCGGAAGCGCTCGCTGCAGGCGGAAGGAGAAACACTATCTCATCCCACACATCCACCTGAAGAGAAACCGACAGCCCATAAAGGATAGCGCACGTCAGTCCTGTTATGGCGGAATAATCCGCCACATACTGCCACCCGCTCTCGGCCACAATTGAGCGGGTACCGAAACCCTTCTTCGACTCTTGAATCACAAAACGCATACGTTTATGACCGGGTGATTATTTCCCCAACGTCGCAATGATATTCCATCCCGCCTTCAGCCTTGCCGTGAGATCGCCCAGGCTTCGGATCGAGAACAGCTCCTTCACCAGCCGCCAAGGGCGCAGATAAAACGCACGCATCGCCATCCGTTGCGCACGCATCAATTCCTCCGGTGACAGCTCGTCCGCCTGCATCACCGCCGAGCCTTCTTCCTCGTAGGCGTCCCAGTCGTCCGTGGTCAGCCAGCCGCGCTCCAAAGCCTGGCCATAGAGTTCCGTTCCTGGGAACGGCGTGGCGACGTGGAAGTTGACGTAGTCGGGATTGATGTCTTTGGCGAAGGCGATCGAGCGCCGCACGGTCTCCCACGTCTCGCCCGGCAGACCCAGGATGAAGTACGCCATTGATTTCAACCCCGCCTGCCGCGTCAGCGCGATGGCTTGGCGCGATTGCTCGAGCGTGATGCCCTTGCGCGTGGCTTTCAAGATCGCCGGATCGCCCGACTCGATTCCATACGAGACCATCAGGCATCCGGCCTGCTTCATCGCGCGCAGCAATTCCAAATCCACCGCATCCACCCGGCTGTTGGCGATCCATTTGATCCGCAAACCCTCGTCGCGAATCGCGTTGCACAATTGCATCGCCCAGGCGCGGTTGAGTGTGAAGGAATCAGTCATGAAGACGATATTGCGGATGCCGAGCTCCTGATTGATCTGGCGCAATTCCGCGATCACATTTTCCACGGCGCGTGTCCGCACCTTGCGCCCCCAGACGCCCCCCGCGCGGCAAAAAGTGCACGGCCACGGACACCCGCGCGTCGGGATCACCGTGGCAAACGGTCCGTCCGAAAAAAAAGGCATTCGATAAGCCTGATTCGGCAGCAGGCGCCGCGCCGGAAGGGGATAGGAGTCCAGGTCGTTGGTCGGAAGCCGCGAATGACTGTAGGAAATTGACGATTGACGATTGACGATTGACGATTCCCGCTTCGCGATTGCGGATTGCGAATTGCGGATTACGGATTGCTCTTCGGCTCTCGCTCCTTGCCCTTCGCTGCTCGGAACTCCGGGAGGAGAACTCGGAACTCGGAACTCGGAACTCGGAACTCCGGGAAAGGAACTCGGAACTCGGAACTCGGAACTCGGAACTGCAACCGTGGTTGCCCGCCACGCCAATCCAGGCGCCTCCGCAAGCGTCTCATCCGGATGCTCGCGCACGCGCGCCACACCTTCACGCTCCACCACCGTCAGCAATTCCGCCAGCGTTTCTTCCGCTTCATTGATGATGACCAGGTCGGCGTGGCTGTCGCGCAGACTTTCCTCCGGCAATGCCGAGACGTGTGTTCCCGTCCAGGCGATCAGCGCGTTCGTCAGTTCGCGCAGCCGCCCGATGACCGCTACGTCATTTTTGAAAGTCGGCGTCGAAGTGGCAGCGACGATGACATCCGGCTGCCATTCCGTCGCCTCCCGCTCCACTGCTGCGATACCGCCGTCCGAAGCCATTCCGTCAATGATGCGCGCCTCATGTCCGCCTTGCTCGGCCATCGCCGCCAGGTATGCCAGTCCCGTCTGCGGCCATAGTTCGCCCGCCACGGCGCGTCGTCCGCAACGCCCAATCTCCTTCATATATCGAGCCCCCGACAGCGCAGGGGGATTGATGAGCAAAACCTTGAGCATATCTGATAGCGCTTCTATTCCTTTGATTTTCAGTCTGAGCCAATCTATTACGCATTTTTGGCCAAGCGCTTGCAGTCTGATTCCATCCGCCCGGCGTGGTCAAGGATCGTCTTTCAAGGATCGTCTTTCCGCTTGCTCTCCGCCGCGCGTGAGTTCTACTCTAATGCATGATGTTTGATGCCAAGAAGGCGCATCTTGATAATCGGAAAAAAAATGAGAGCAATTGATTGCCAAGTCATGATAGACAAAAGCCATAAAGCCTCGTTTCAATTCCCTGAGGATATTGATCCTGGCGTGCGCCATGTGCTGATCGTTCTCGATACTGGCAGTGAAGAGGATAGTTCATCAGAGGCGCCTCAAACGGAATTGGACACTGCCGCGCTCATGGCCGCTTCAGAAAGCAGCATCGCCTTTTGGGATAACCCGAAGGATAATGAGGTGTGGGATCATGTATGAGCAACGAGACATCGTCCTTGTCCCCGTCCCCTTCACCGATCTGTCATCCATGAAACGCCGGCCGGTTCTGGGCATATTTCAGCCCAGCTACCTTGGCTCGCATGAAGAAATCTGACAAAATAATGTGCGACAAAATAATAACACAAAGCTTTCCTGCCTGGCTCAACAACAATGTGTTTTCATTGTTTTGTCAGACATTATTTTGTCAGAATAGGCGCCGCGTCCTGCCGGTAGCTGCCTTGGGATGCGCCCGCCGGTTCTTATCCTTTCAAAATCAAGCCATAACAGAAAATCCGAAGAATGCTATAAGCTTGTGGCTAAAATGGCCGATAAGATTATTTCAGGCAATTTCAGGCAAACAAGCCAGACATAGAGGCATGGTTCTTATGAATGCAAAAACGGATTAGTTATATAGTATTGCCTATGCTTGACATGCATTTAGGCTGTGCTAAGTTGATATTTAACAACGTTTTATTTGCTATATACTATTGACAGAGCAAAAGACATCAAGGTTGTGAAAGGTCTATTTCCATGTCCAGAAACTATCGTCTGGAAACGCTTTGCCTCCACGCCGGCTATGCGGGCGATCCGGTGACTCATGCCTGCGGGACGCCGGTTTATCGCACTTCCGCGTATCATTTCCGCGACACGCAGCACGCCGCCGATCTGTTTGCCCTGAAGGAATTGGGCAATATATATACGCGTCTGATGAACCCGACGCAGGATATCCTCGAACAGCGCATGGCCGCGCTCGAAGGCGGCGCCGCCGCGCTGGCGCTGGCCTCCGGCACCAGCGCCGTTCACTACGCCATCATCAACGTCTGCCGGCAGGGCGATGAGATCGTCGCTTCGAGCAACCTTTACGGCGGCACCTATACCATGTTCGACTGCATTCATCCGCAGTTCGGCATCAAAACCGTTTTCGCGGAGCCGCATGATCCGGAGAATTTCGCCAAAGCCATCACGCCGAAGACCAAGATGATCTTCATCGAAACCATCGGCAACCCCACGCTCTACGTCCCGGATTTCCAGGCCATCGCCACGATTGCTCACGCGCATGGGCTTCCCCTCGTCGTTGACAGCACCTTTACGCCGCCGCCGGTGTTCCGCCCGCTGGAATGCGGCGCCGACATCGTCATCCACTCGCTGACCAAGTGGCTCGGCGGACACGGCATCGGCATCGGCGGCATCGTCGTGGATTCGGGCAAGTTCGACTGGACGAGCGACAAGTTCCCGCTCTTCAACGAGCCCGATCCCAGCTATCACGGCCTGCGCTATGCGCGCGACCTGGGGCCGCTCAATCCGCTGGCCTTCATCCTGCGCATGAGGCTCGTGCCGCTGCGGAACCTCGGCGCCTGCATTTCGCCGGATAACGCCTGGATGTTTTTGCAGGGGATCGAAACCTTGCCTCTGCGGATGAAGCGCCATTGCGAAAACGCCTCGATCGTTGCAAAGCATCTTCAGGCGCACAACAAAGTCGAATGGGTGCGCTATCCCGGCCTGCCGGACGATCCGGCGGCCGCCAACGCCTACCGGTATTTCTCGAACGGTTTCGGCGGCATGGTGGTCTTCGGCATCAAGGGCGGCGCGGCGGCGGGCGCCAAGTTCATCAACGCCCTGCAACTCTTTGCCCACGTGGCCAACGTCGGCGACGCCAAGAGCCTGGCGATCCATCCGGCCAGCACCACCCATTCGCAGCTCAGTCCGCAGCAGCAGCTCGAAGCGGGCGTGGAACCGGGTCTGGTGCGCCTTTCCATCGGCATCGAACACATTGACGATATTTTGGAAGATATCAATACCGCGCTGGAGGCATCGCAAAAATGAAAGGTGTAGGCGTCGTTCAAACACAATTCGCGGACGTGGCCGCGCCGGAAAATCCATTCGATCTGGAAAACGGCGGCCAGCTTAAAAAAGTCACCGTCGCCTACGAGACGTATGGCAAGCTCAATGCCGCGCGCTCGAACGCGATCCTCGTTTTTCATGCCCTGACCGGCAGCGCACACGCCGCCGGCATCAATCACTATGCCAACTTCCCCAAGGATACCGCGCTTACCGGCGCGATCTGGAACGATGAGTGCGAAGTCGGGTGGTGGGACAGCTTCATCGGATCGGGGCGCGCCTTCGACTCCGACAAGTATTTCATCGTCAGCGCCAACCATCTGGGGAGCTGCTACGGCACGACCGGCCCGGCCTCCATTGATCCCGACTCGGGAAAGCCTTACGGCAGCCGCTTCCCCGACGTGACGGTGGGCGACATCGTCCGGATGCACATCAAACTGCTGGATCATCTGGGCATCGAGTGCGTGCTGGCGGTTGTCGGCGGCTCGCTGGGCGGAATGCTGGCGATGGATTTCGCCCTGCAGGCGCCGGCCCGCGTGCGCCTGGTCATTCCGCTGGCCTCCGGAGTCTATACGCCGGCGCTGACGCGCGTCCTGAACTTCGAGCAGCTGTTCGCCATCCAGGAAGACCGGAACTACAACCGTGGCGACTACTACAGCGGGCCGCATCCCTATCATGGCCTCGTCCTGGCGCGCATGATCGGACACAAGACCTTCGTCTCGCTCGATGTCATGCAGGAGCGCGCCAAGGGATACATCATCCAGGACGACAACGACCTCAAGGGCTATCGCATGAGGCATCAGATCGAATCCTACATGCTGCACCAGGGCAAGAAATTCGCCAAGCGCTTCGACGCCAACAGCTATGTGCGCATTCTGACCGCCTGGCAGAGCTTTGACCTGGCGCAGACTTATGGCAACGGCAATCTGGTCAATGCCTTCCATGCCTCGCTCAATCACCGCTACCTGATCATCTCGATTGATTCGGACGTGTGTTTCTGGCCCGAAGAACAGGCCCTCGTCGCACGCTCGCTGCAAATGGCCGGGGTGGATTATCGCTATGTCACCGTCCATTCGGACAAGGGGCACGATTCATTCCTGATCGAACCGGAGCTTTATACGCCGTTGCTGAGCTACAGCCTGGCCGAGGAAAGCATGAAAATCGAATCGGCCAAGTAGTGAGATGGAAGCCATGCCAATGAATATCAGCCAAACCGATGAAAGCGGCGCGCGCGTCTTCCATCTTTCGGGCGCGATGACGGCTGACATCCTGCCGGAACTGGCCCGTGCCGTGGCTCAAGCCGAACGCTCGGGCATCGAGCGCATCTGGTTCGATATGCAAGGTATCCAGTTTCTCGATTCGCGCGCCGTCGGCGCCTTGCTCGGATGGCACCGGCATTTCTCGACCCGCGCCGTTGATTTCCGGCTGAAAAACGTTCCCCCGGCCGCCGTCGAAATCCTCAAAATTCTCAATCTCGATCACCTCCTGAACCTGGAAGCCATGCCCGCGGACCTTAGCGATCTGGTCCGCGCCCAGGCCGAGGCGCTTTGGGCTTCGCATGAATACTCCGAGCAAATCGTCAACGCCCTGGGCGCCGGCCTGGTGGGATTGAATCAGGAAGGCACGATTCTTTTCGTCAATGACATGGCCGAGCAATTCATCGGGCGCAAGGAACAGGACCTGATCGGACAGCCCTGGCGCCAGGCCGTGTGGGTCAGGCACAGCGCGGGGCGCCTCATTCCGCCCGATCAATGCCCGCTGCTGGCCGTGGCGCGCGGCGAGCAGCCGGCGCTGCACGAGGAGATGTATCTGAGCCTGCACGCCGAAGGCCCGTGGACGGCTATCCATGTCACCGCCAAGGCCATCCAAAGCAATGGCAAGGCCGTCGGCGCCGTCATCGGGTTGCTGGATATCACCGAACACAAGCGTGAGGAAGAACGCATCGCCGAGCGCGAGGCGTTCAATTTCGCCCTCTTCCAGCATAATCCGCTCGAGATCATTATCGTGGACCGCGAAGGCCGCGTCGTCAAATCCAACAAAGCCATGCGCCAGTCCGGACGGCCCCTGCCCGGATTGGGGCAGATCATGTTCAAAGACTATGACGCCGAATACGAAGTCAATATGCATTGGGAGCTGATCGAGTGCATCCGCACGGGGCGCGCAAAGGAATTTCCCGATCAGCGATGCGGAGGCCGCTATCTGACCGTGGCCATCTCGCCCTTCGCTTATGGCGCCATCATCGCCTTGCGCGACGTGACCGAGACCCGCAAAGCCGCCGAACGCATGGCCCGCCTCAACGAGTGCTTCATGAGCTTGGGGCCCGACAGCGCCGATAACATCAACCGGCTCGTCGCGCTGGGCGGACATCAACTCGGCGCCGCCTGCGCCTTCTATTACCGCCTCGCCGGCGCCCAGCTCCAGGCCATCGGACGATGGAATATTCCCCTCGACGCCGCCAAGGAGATCGCCTTCGATCAATCCATCGCCAAGGAAGCGATGGCTTGGAAAGGCAAGGCGCCCTTCATCCTGCACGATCTCGCGCATACGCGTCTGGCCCTTCAACACCCGGACGATTGCCTCCTGAAGATGCAAACGTTTGTCGGCCAGGTGGTCAAAATCGGCGACAAGAGCGCCGGCGTGCTTTGCGCCTTTTTCCGCGATCAAGTCAATCCCTGCGAGAACGACCAGCGGCTTTTCGGCGTCCTGGCCTCGGCCGTTGCCACCGAAGAAAAACGCTGGCAGGCCGAAAAAGAAAGCCTGGAACTCCAGGAAAACCTCCGCCTGGCGCAGCGCATCGAATCGCTGGGGCGCCTGGCCACCGGCGTCGCGCACGATTTCAACAACCTGCTGACCGTCATGTCCTGCTCGAGCGAAACGCTGCTGACCGCCCGCGGCAAAGATGAAGTCGTCGCGCGCGTGGCCGAGCGCATCAACAAAGCCGCCGCCTCGGGCGCCAAGCTCACGCGCCAGCTGTTGGCCTTCGGACGCAAGCAAACCCAGCAGCTCAAAGTCATCCTCATCAACGACGTCATTTCCGGCCTCGAAAACATGCTCCGCCGCACCATCACCGAAAGCGTCGAACTCTTCTGCCGGCTGGCGCCCGATCTCAAGGCCGTCAAAGCCGATCCCGCCCTTCTCGAACAGATCATCCTCAATCTCGTGGTCAACGCCCGCGACGCCATGCCCGACGGCGGACGCATCATCATTGAAACAACCAACGCCCATCCCGGAACCCCTGAATTGCGCCGCCGCCGGCCGATTCTGACGGGCGGATTTGTCCAGATGTCCGTCATGGATACCGGCCACGGCATGGACCTCCTCACGCGCGAACGCATCTTCGAGCCTTTCTTCACCACCAAAGACAAAGGCAAAGGCACGGGCCTCGGGCTTGCCACGGTCTATAGCATCGTCCAGCAAAGCGGCGGATTCGTGACCGTCGAAAGCGAACTGGGCAAAGGCGCCACCTTCCGCATCTTCCTGCCGTCCGTCGAAGAAGCCGTCGAGCCGGAAATGCCGACCCCGCTGCCCAAACCCATGGCCCCCGCCGTCGAAACCGTCCTCGTCGTCGAAGACGAAGAAATCATCCGCGAACTGATCGTCGAAATCCTCAGCAAACACGGCTACACCGTCTATACCGCCAACAACGGCCAGGAAGGCCTGGACCTCTTCGGCCATCTCAAAAAACCCATCCACCTCCTCCTGACCGACGTCGTCATGCCCAAAATGGGCGGCATCGAACTGGCCAAGCGCATCCGCCGGACCACCCCGGACATCAAAGTCCTCTACACTTCCGGCTACACCCATCGCGTCCTGCGTCCCGAAGAAGCCATAGACCCCGAAATCGCCTTCCTCGAAAAACCCTTCACCGAAAGCATGCTCCTCGCCGCCATCCGCCGCGCCCTCGAAAGCGTCAAAGCCTGAAGCAAAGGCTTGGCAAGGAATTGCGGGATGAAAATTGAAAAGCCATTGTTGGATTTGGTCAATCTAATTCGGTATGCCTTTAGCCGCGCAAAATGGGTACATAAAATTCTGTTCGGCACAGGCAGCGAAGGCAAGGCGAAAACATCCTGCGGCGCGTGGATGACGCGGTAATGAACGAACAGGGATGACTCGATGGTAGTCTGGCAAGACAATAAAGAAGAGGCGAGTTTAATCGCTGC
>JAPLSP010000599.1 GCA_026398575.1 Candidatus Sumerlaeota bacterium
CTTCCGGCTCGAACCGGAGCGAGAGAAAGTCCCCGACCTGGAAAATATCCGGTCGCCTTTTTTTCATGACTCCGACCGCATCCTTCACTCGATGGCCTACACGCGCTACATTGACAAGACCCAGGTTTTTTATCTCTTCGAAAACGACTTCATCACCCATCGCGTCCTGCACGTCCAGTTCGTTTCCAAGATCGCCCGCACCATCGCCCGCTGCCTGCAACTGAACGAAGACCTGTGCGAGGCCATCGCGCTGGGGCACGACATCGGACACGTCCCTTTCGGGCACGATGGCGAAACCTTCCTCAACGACATCTGCGTCAAGAACGGCATCGGCGCCTTTTGCCACAACGCCCAGAGCGTGCGATGGATGCTGGAACTGGAAAACAAAGGCCGCGGGTTGAATTTGTGCCTGCAAACGCTCGACGGCATGTTGTGCCACAACGGCGAGCTTTGGCTCGAGCGCCTCGAAGCCCGGCGCGGCAAAACCTGGGAGCAATTTCTGGAAGAATACCACGCCTGCATGAGGGATCAGGGCGCCAGCAAAAAACTGATCCCGATGACGCTGGAAGGCTGCGTGACGCGCTTTGCCGACGTCATCGCCTACGTCGGCCGCGACATCGAGGACGCCATCAAACTGGAGCTGATCCGGCGCAATGACCTGCCGCCGCAGGCCGTGCGCGTCCTGGGCGACGGCAATTCCACGATCATCAACACCCTGGTCATGGACCTGATCGCCACGAGCGCCGGCCACGACTCCGTCGCCTACAGCAAGCCGGTTCTCGACGCCTTGCAGCTCTTGCTGGAATTCAATTACCGGCGCATCTACCTGAATCCCCGCGCGCGCGAAAAAGAAGACAAACTGCGCCGCCTCTTCGAGGTCATATACGAAGACAGCTTGCGCGACCTGACCGAATGCCGCAAGGAATCCCACATCATGCGCTTCTACGAACGCCGCATGGAATGCGATCACATTCGCAACGCCCCGCCCGCGCGCCTCGTGGTGGATTTTATCTCAGGCATGACGGATGACTTCTTTCTCGCCGAGGCCCGCCGCATCCTCCTGCCCGCCGGCTTTGGGCACAAAGCCCCCAGCGTAGGCGAACCAAAAAGTTATTAGCCGAAGCAAGCTGTTTTATAAGATTTGTGTTGACATTGGCCACTATTATGCATTCTAATACATCGAAGAGCATGGTCACACTAACTCCTAAAATGAATTGAGTCTGGATTTTCAGGACTTCTTGTGGCAGGCGCCATCGCCCTGCTTCTTGCGAGAATCCATTGACAAGTGTCCATTTTTGCAATCGTCCACATAATCCGGGATACGAAAGGATGAAACCATGAAAACGAACAGCTTCCAAGAAATTCGCGCAATGTGGCGTCTTGTGGCCGTCTGCATGTTCCTGATGCTGGCGCCGCTGACTCTCCACGCCCAACAACCGCTGCAGCTGTCCCCGAACGCCTTGGCTCAAATCGCAGCCTTGCAGCAAGAAAAAGCCTCTTGGACTCCCATCCAACAGAAAGTGGATTCCCAGCTCCTCCTGGAAACAAAAAGGAACCTCAACCAGGCGATGGCGCCGGGCGTACCCCAGCTCCGGCGGACCGTCACAATCGGTCCGGACGGAAGAACGAAGATTGACATCAAGGCCAATGTGACCGACGCCTTGTTGCAGCGCATCGAAGCGCTGGGCGGAACCGTGATCAACAGTTTTCCCCAATATAACGCCATCCAGGCCGATATGCCGCTATCGCAAATTCAGACGCTGGCTGCCGAATCGGATGTCGCGTTTATCCGCGAAGCGATCCCCCCGATGCTGAACAAAGTCAACACCTCCGAGGGAGATGTCGCCCATGCCGCCAACACCGCCCGAGGTCTATATAACGTGGATGGAATTGGCGTAAAAGTGGGGGTTTTATCGGATAGCGCGAGCACCAGCCGCCTCATTGCCTTGAAAGCGTCGGGCGATCTCCCCGACGCGACCGTGCTGCCGGGGCAGGCGGGTTCAGGCTCGGATGAGGGTGCCGCCATGCTCGAGATCGTTTACGATTTGGCCCCGGGCGCGGAGCTCTATTTTGCCACTGCCTTTAGCGGACAGGCGGGATTCGCGACGAATATCCAAGCGTTGGCCGCAGCGGGATGCCAGGTCATTATAGATGACGTTTACTATTTCGCCGAGCCTGTCTTCCAAGATGGCATTATCGCTCAGGCCGTGGACACGGTCGCCTCCTCGGGCGTCGCCTATTTTTCCTCGGCTGGCAATTCCGGGAACCTCGACGCTGGAACCGCCGGAGTTTGGCAAGGAGATTTTTCGGGAATCCCCGCTCCGCCAGTTATTGGAGGGACCGCCAACGACTTCGGTGGAGGCGTGAATTATGACACCATTACCGTTGATTCGCCTTATTGCTACACTCTGCAATGGTCGGACCCGAGTGCAGGATCGGCAAACGATTATGACCTTTACTTGTTGGACCCCACCTTAAATATTATAATTGTCTCATCTACCAATGTCCAAAATGGAACCCAGGATCCCTACGAATATATCAATTCACAGTATGATGATGACACAGGCAATAAGCTGGTCATTATTAAGCACGCTGCCGCCGCCGGTCGCTATCTCCATCTCAATGCGAATCGGGGCATGCTGGCCATTGCAACAGACGGCCAGACTTGGGGGCACGCTTGCGCCAACGGCGCTTTCTGTGTAGCGGCTGTGAGCGCCCTAACCGCCCATGGAGTCGGCGGAAGGTTTAGCACAGCGGATACCGTCGAGACGTTCTCCTCCGACGGTCCGCGGCGCGTTTTCTACAACGGCGCCGGAATCCCCTACACTCCAGGGAATTTCTCCTCGACCGGCGGCCAAGTGCGCCAAAAACCGGATATAACCGCCGCGGATGGCGTCGCCTGCGCCACGCCCGGTTTCAATCCCTTCTACGGAACATCCGCCGCCGCGCCCCACGCCGGCGCCATCGCCGCTCTTCTCATGGATCAAGGCTGGGCCATGACGCCCGCCGAAATCCGCCAAACGCTCACCAGCACCTCCCTGGATATCCAAGCCGCCAATTGGGACCGCAATTCGGGATGGGGAATCATCATGGCCGACACCGCCTTGGCCAATGCTTCAACTTATACCGTGACTTTCCAGACGGACGGGACCCCTGGCGCGACGCTGACCGGAACAACACCCCAGATCATCACCTTCGGGGCCAACTGCACTTCCGTGACGGCCAACAATCCTGCGGGCTATCACTTTGTCAACTGGACGAAGGGCGGCGTGGACTACTCGACGAACAATCCACTTACAGTGAACAGCGTAACTGAAGATATGACCCTCACGGCCAATTACGCCATTACCACCCGTACGCTTACCGTGAAATCTCAAAGTCCCAATAGCGGCGTTTCGATTACAGTCAGTCCTTTGGACAATGCCAGTCAGGGCAATGGCGATACGCAGTTCACGCGAAATTATAACCACGGCACAACGGTGACGCTGACAGCGCCGATCGCCGCGCCCAATGGCAATGCCTTCTATCGGTGGCTGATAGACGGCGCCGAATTCGCAGGCAACCAGTCGCGCCCGGTTCAAGTCCTCAT
>JAPLSP010000502.1 GCA_026398575.1 Candidatus Sumerlaeota bacterium
GGCAGCAAGCAACCGCACTCCAAATGCTGGCGCCGCTCCTATCCGCACTAATCTATTCTTCCTTATATAAATACAAAATTCCAAAGGGAGGCCTTCTATGCTGCGATCGTCATGCGTCGCGATGTGTCTATTGGTCTTGTGTGCCGGCGGCGCGAATGCGTTTGATGTCAAGGCGCGTATTACCAGGTTTGACGGCGATAAGAGCTCCCTTGCCTTCACAGCCAATGGCCAGCAGCGGATGGCGCGACTTGCGCCGGACGTTCGAATTTTGGATGGCAATGGCAAGCCGCTTGCCGATGGCGTCAAGTCCGATAAGCTGGCGCCGGGAGCGGATGTCACTCTTACGATTGAACGCCAAGGCGACAAGCCGGTCATCAAGGCGATTCAGCTCGGACAGGGAGCCGCCGTTTCTCAAGCGACCGCTCCCACCTCTTTGCCAGGCGCGCCGAAGATCGCGAATCCTTTGCCACCATGCGATACAACGGGGATGAAGCCGCTGTGCGACATGGGCAAGGACGATATCTATCTTGGCGCCCTGGGCGGCCTATATCCGGATGCCGCCACAACGCGTCCGGCAAGCCATGAGGAAGATGGGTTGGCGCTGGCCGCTCATATCCGTCCGCTCGATGCGAATGGCAAACCCGCCGCGGACGGCAGGATCGTGCTGCTCTCGATTGGCTTCAGCAATACGATCCAGTCTTTCGGAGGATTCATGGATGCCGCGCAGCAGGACAAGGACGTCAATCCCCTTCTGACGCTGGTCAACGGCGCACATGGAGGGCGGTCGGCGTTCATGATTCAACGCGCGGACGATCATTCAGTCGGCGAGGACTACTGGAAAACCTGGGTTCCCGATCATCTCAAATCCGCCGGCGTAACCACCGCGCAGGTCCAAGTCATCTGGCTGAAAGAAACCGACGCAACCGTGGCGCCTGCGATCCTGAAATCGCTCGGCATGACGGAATACGATTCTCCGCTCAGGCAGGGATTTCCCAAAGACGCGCAGACATTGGAGAGCGAACTCAAAAAGATCGTCCGTCTCCTGCCACAATTCTTCCCCAATGTGAAGATGGCATATTTAGCGAGCCGGTCGTATGGCGGCTGGGCGTTGCGCGAAGGCAATCGCGAGCCTTTTTCTTATGAAACGGGCTTCGGCCCGAAATGGCTCATCGAAAAGCAGATCAAGAACGATCCCGCGCTTAGCTATGCTTCCTTGCTGAATCCAACTGCGGCAGCGAGCGCGCCCGAAGCGCCCTGGCTGAGTTGGGGGCCGTATCTGTGGGCCAATGGAACAGAGAAGCGGAAGGACGGCTTCAGCTTCGAGATGAATGACTATCGCGAAAACGACCGCTTGCATTATTCGCCGCAAGGACAACGGAAGATCGGGCAGCTAATGCTTCGCTTTTTCAAGAACGACGCGACCACCCGGCCCTGGTTCCTCGCCGGCAAATCCGGCGCCCTCCGCGCGTCCGCCCCGTCTGACCGGTCGGACCAGTCTGACGCGTCCGACCGGTCCACTGCGCCCACTGCCTCCAGCACCCCCAATCTGGCCAATGGTTCGCTGAAATGGAAGCAAGCCAACGGCGCCAAGATTCCTATTCCGCCTGCCGAGCATCCGCGGCTCTATCTACGCGCGCCGCAGGCCGCCCAGTTGGCGACAAGACTCAAAGACCCCGTGCTTCAGCCGGTCGCGGAGAGAATGCGCTCCCAAGGCGCCAAATCCGGTCAGCTAAAAATCGAATGGGACGCGCTCCAGTATTTGGTTTCCAAAGATCGCGCGCTCGGTCGCGGCGCGATCGAATCCGCACTGGCTCTTATGAAGACGACGGTATTGCAGGACCGCCAGGACGCCTGCCGCGCGACCGGGCGCATGATGGTCACGGGCGCGATGGTTTATGACTGGCTTTACTCGCTGCTCACGCCGGAAGAGAAAAAAGCGTTCATTGCCGAATTTGTCCGCCTGGCAAAAACGCAGGAGTGCGGCTATCCGCCCACGAAACAAGGCTCGGTCACCGGCCATGCGTCGGAAGCGATGATCATGCGCGACATGATCTCGGCCGGCATCGCCATCTACGACGAGTTTCCCGAGATGTATGATTTCGCGGCGGGCCGCTTCTTCCGCGAGCACCTTCCAGCGCGCAACTGGCTCTACAACGGCCACGCGTATCATCAGGGCGATTCCTATGGGCCACATCGCTATAGCTGGGACACCTATCCGCTGTGGATATTCGACCGGCTGGGCGCCGGCGGCGTCTATAATCCCGAACAGCGCTACGTGCCGTATCTCTGGATATACACAACGCGCCCCGACGGCCAGCGGCTGCGCGCGGGCGATACGTTCGCCAGCAGCGCGCCGCGCGGCCAGCCGTGGAGCGGATATATGGGCACGCTGATGACGGCCAGCTACTATGGCGATGGTTATTTGTTCGATCAGTTTCAGCGCCAGGGCGGCCGCGTTGGCGGCGATGAGACGATCTTTGAATTTCTTTGGCGCGATATCGCGCTCCAGCCAAAATCCATCGCCGCCCTGCCGCTTTCTCGCTTCTTTGAATCGCCGTTCGGCTGGATGGTCGCGCGTACGGGATGGGATGCGGACGGCGTCATCGCGGAGATGAAAATCAACGAGTACAATTTCGCGAACCATCAGCACCTCGACGCCGGCGCGTTCCAAATTTATTACAAAGGCGCGTTGGCAATTGATTCCGGACTTTATAGCGGATCGTCCGGCGCCTACGGCAGCCCGCACTGCATGAACTATTACTGGCGCACCATCGCGCATAATTCTCTGCTCATCTACGATCCCGATGAGAAGTTCGGGCGCGACGGCCGAGGCGGCTATGGCAACGACGGCGGACAGCGCCTGCCCAATGGCCGCTCGGAGCCCCGCAATCTGGAAGCCATGCAGGCGCCCGAAAACGGATACCGTACCGGCAAAACGCTGGCGCACGGCTTCGGCCCCGATCCGCAAGCGCCTGACTACACGCTGCTGCAAGGCGATCTCACCCAAGCCTACAGCAAGAAGGTGAAGCAAGTGACGCGCTCTTATGTTTTCCTCAACCTGCGCAACAAGCAGGCGCCGGCGGCGATGATTGTCTTCGACCGCGTGGTCACGGCCAATCCCGCGTTCCGCCCGTACTGGCTTCTGCATTCGCAAGAGGAACCGCGCATGGAAAATTCCTCTGCTGTGGTGGATTGCACGCAGCATGGCGCAGAGGGCCGGCTGATGCTGGACGCCTTGCTGCCGCGCGCCGAAAATCTCGCCTTGGAAAAGATCGGCGGGCACGGCAAAGAGTTTTGGGTCTTCGGAAAAAACTACGAAAACGACGTGGACCCCAAAACGCTTGAACGCACTTCAATGGAACCCGGCGCCTGGCGAATTGAATCCTCGCCGAAAACCCCCGCGACGGAAAGCCTCTTCCTCAACGTAATGCAAATTTCCGGCCGCACATCCGGCGTGCATTGGCCGGTGCGCAAGCTGGAAACGGACGAGCGATTAGGCTGCGTCATCGAAGGACCTGACGCGACATGGACCATCCTTTTCCGCCGCGACAGCGCGCGTTCCGACCAGCCCGTTCGTTTCAGCCTCGCGGGGAAAGCCGTCTGCCGGGCGCTCATAACCGACCTCACAGCCGGCCAATGGCGCGCCCGCCGCGAAGGCGATTCGGCGGGCATGGAAATTCACGTCCCGGAAGAAAGCGGCGCAGTGTGGATAGAGGGCAAAGCCGGAGAGTGGAGTCTTTCACGCTAGACGGTCACCGAAGACTGGATTATCAACATTTGTTTAGAAACGCAAAAGGGAGATTGAGATATGCAAGCTAAGGAGTTTGATGAAAAATTCGATAAAGGTGAGGATGTTACGCAATTCCTTGCTCTCGAAATGGCAAAACGACCCGCGCAAAATTCGAAGCAGAAAATTGCAAAAAATCCGCCCGCACAACGCGCTACAACGCAGTGCAGGCGAAAGCACCGAAAGCCTGTTTAGCGCAGATGCTCAATTGCTGAATTTCACGCTTGACCCCCGTGAAGTGTAAGGCATATCAATGCGTATGACATTGAATGGTTGGTTGATCGCACATATCTGCTGCAAACATAATGCGATGAGTGGCTAAAGAGAGGGAAATCCTTTGGCGAAAAAGAAACCATCATCCGTTGGCGAATGTAATCTGCAGCCGATGACTGGCGATACGAGCATTGATTTGGCACGTCTCTGCGAAATGCATCCTCGCCTTCCTATTGACATGGCTGCAGTAATGGTCGCGCGCGCCGCCCTCGGTCTCCAGCAGAACAAGCACGCGCCGGGAACGAATCTTCAAACGGACATCGAGAGTACGAAACTTTGCTACATCCTGGCATGGCCTCTGGGCAACCTTCGCACGGCGAAACAGCACGATTTCAAACGGATTACTGAGGACGGCGCCGAGGCCATTGCTCTTGCCGTGGCTCACAACACAAAGGCTTGGCGCGTCATACGTCGCATTCAGCAAGAAGAGCATGCGGACTGGCTCATGGAACACCAAGACAGCGTGAAAAGAAAGTTAGTGGCGTTTGAAGTGAGTGGTGTTGACAAAGGGAGTATAGAAAAGCGCCTGCGCGAAAAATTGGCCCAGGTTGCGAAAAGTGTTGATGTTGACCAGCGATGCGCTGGGGTCGTTGGCTTCGAACAGCCAGAGGCGACACTCAAGAGCGTAGAGGCGCGGACTCATGGACATTAATGCCCTGCATAGTCTCGTCACTGGCGCGATTTGGCGCGCGGAGCAGCTGGATGAATTGGGATTGGAGACTGCGGCCTCGGCTTGGCAGGAAGTTTCTAAACTGGAAGAAGAGATTGCAAAGGCATTGCCTGTCAAAGACGCGGAGGGGCGTATTGCCAGGCGCGGGGCTGTTCATGCCGCATTGAAGGCTAATGACTATATTCGAGCGGAGAAGCTTGTCTCCAATTACCTTGCCGAGCGCGGCGCGCCCAAGACGCACTGTGCTACTCTTCGAAAAATATTGAAAGCAGACGTGATCGTTTTGTCTGAGGAATTCCCTTTCGCGGCAAAGTATTATAAACCTGACGATGTCCAAACCCTAGCTGATCAGCTCCAAAAAAGCGGGCCTTTCTTGCTGGCGGCTTAACCCTATGGAAACGATTGCCTTTTATTCATACAAGGGAGGCGTCGGGCGTTCACTGCTCGTTGCGAACGCCGCTCGTTTCCTTGGAATGCTTGGCAAGAAGGTGGTCGCGCTGGATCTCGACTTCGAGGCCCCGGGGCTGCACTACAAGCTTGGCCGGGCGCCGGACGCAGAAGGCAAGCCGGCCATGAGCGGCGGCGCCGTGCCATATCTCGTGGCCACTGCAAAGGGCGCTAGAAATCCCCCGCCACTAAAAGAGCACATAGTTGCATTGGCCTTGCCTGAAGGCGCCGGAGGAGCGCTTTGGCTAATGCCGGCAGGCCCAGCGCCTCGGCGTGAATATTGGATTGCATTGAAGCATCTTCGCGAGCGGCTTCACTTCGACGATCCAAGCGGGAAGGGACTCGCCGTTCTTCTCGACCTCCATGCCCGTATCCAAGATGAACTAAAGCCTGACTACCTGCTTATTGACGCAAGAACTGGCGTCACCGAGCTCGGAGGACTGGCTACAACTGCTCTCGCTAATTGCGTAGTTTGTCTTTTTGTCCCAAACCAGGAATCTGTGGATGGCACACTTGCCATTGTCGGGGCGCTCAAGGCCAAAACGCCAGCGCGCTTGCCTGGGCTTCACCCCGCGCGCATTGTGCCGGTTGTCGCCCGAGCGATGGCCGACATAGGCAGCGAAGGGCGTACGGCTGATGCGATCAAGCGTCTCATGAAGATCTGTGAGGGGCAAGGTACCGGCGGTAAGAGTGGCTTAAAGCCTTTTTTGCTGCCGCATGATAGCGTGCTTGGCGCAAATGACAAGGTTGTAGGTGGTGATCAAAAGGCAAGCGCTTTCTCGCCGCTTCACAAGGCGTATCTTGAGCTCTTCCAGCACCTTTTCCCTCAAGCGCGGAAGAAAGCCGAAGAAGCGCTGCTGCGCGCTCGCCTTAGTAAGGCGGCATTGGGATTGCCTGGCGCTGAGCCTGAAGGATAAGCAACAGGTTGTGGCTGTCTCCCAACTCGCCAATTACTCTTGCATTCCTGCTGAGCAGATTTTGCTATCAAACGCTTCTTGCCGCCGCTCCCACAATGCGCCCGAACTAAAAACATCCTGCATGAGATAAATATCAAAAGGAAGGCCTTGCGTATGAGCAATGCATGGAAGGTTATAGCTACCGCGAGTGTCGTTTGCATGGCAATGTTGATCTTATGCGGTTTTGCATTCAGCGCAGAATCTCCATCTCAGCCGGCGATTGAGAAAATCCAGGATTCCGTCATTGAGCAAGCGGCGCTGAATTTTCCGGACGGGCCTTATGGGACGTGTATCAATGGGCAGACGTTTCAGCAGGAAGGGATGATTTCTTTCGGGGAATATCAGTACGCCGGTTTCTTTGAGGACGGGGGCGTTTTGTGCGTCGCGCGGCGCAGCCTGCCGAAGGAGGCGTGGGAAAAAATCCGATTTGTGGATTATCCCAAGATTAAGCATAAGGACGTGCACAATGTCGTGGTCGTTGGCCTATGCCCGAAGGATGGAACGATTCATCTATCCTTCGATCATCACGGCCATCCGCTGCATTATCGAAAATCGGTTCCAGGCTTGGCGCTCAAGCCGCAGGATTTCAAGTGGCATGCGTCGCTCTTTGGGCCTACGACCTCGGAACTCGAACCGGGCAAGCCGCTCGCACAGGTGACCTATCCGATGTTCTTCAGCACGCCGCAGGGCAACCTGCAATTTCTTTTCAGGCAGGGCGGTTCCGGCAACGGCGATTGGCGGTTGGCCGAGTATGATCCGGATGCGAAAGACTGGCAGGTTCTCGGCATCTTGTTCTCACGCGCCGGAAAATATGAGACCAGCGACTCGCGTTGCGCATACCCCAACGCGCTGCGATATGACCCCAAAGGCCGTCTGCACGTTACCTGGTGTTGGCGGGAAACTCCGAAGGGCGCGCCGTTCGATCTCGCCACGAATCACGATTTGATGTACGCCTATAGCGACGACTTTGGCCGGACGTGGAAAAACAATGACGGCCAGGCAGTGGCGGCGCTTGGCGCGAAGAACCCCCAGGACGCGAAACCGATTTCGATTGATTCGCCGGGGATCGTGGTTCGGAAGATTCGCTGCCTCTGGGGACAGATGAACGTTACGACTGGTTTCGTGGATGCCAAAGGCCGGCCACATACGATCAACTGGCAGAATCCGCCGGAGGCCCTCGCCAAGAGCCTCAACATGAACACCTGGCGCTACTACCACTTCTGGCGGGATACCGATGGAAAATGGCATGAGAACCTGCTGCCGTTCTTTGGGCGCAAACCGCAGATCGTCCTCGATCCCGCCGGCAATGCATACATAATTTTTTGCACAGGCGCCAACCTGAATTATCATGAAACGGATTCCGGCGGCGAGTTGAAGATCGCCACGGCCACCGAAGCCAGCGGCTGGACGGACTGGAAAATCGTTGTCGAAGACAACAGAACCTTCGTTGGCGAACCGCTGGTGGATCCGACGCGATGGCAGAAGGAACAAATTCTATCAGTTTATATCCAGGAAAAGCCCGCGCAGCCTGGCGCGGCCAGTCTGCTGCATGTGATAGACTATCGAGCGGCGGTTCCAAAATAGCACGGAAGCGGCTGGGATGGGCCGGGCTGGACTAGGTGGACCGAGTGGACCTGGGGGCTATCCTACGATAGCGCGGGAGCGGCCGCCTTTTCCGCTTGAGCCGTAGCCTTTGAAATGAGGCGGCGCCGGTGGATTGGACGGCGGAGCGGGAACGAGCGAAGGACTGGAAGGCGCCTCAGCAGCAGGCGAAGAGATGCTCGAGGGACTCTGTGGCGCCGGCGACGGCCCATCCGAGGCTGATGATGTGGCTTCGAGGATGGGCGCCCCTTCGGATAAAGCCTGGGATGGTTCTTTTCCGGAAATTTCCGCGGAAGGGGGCAGACTAAGCCCCATCTGATGCCAGCCGTCAAGCAGGATATTGAAGAGGCCGATGACTTCACGCAGTTGGCTGATATCGCTCTTGATATTGCCCATCGTTATGGTATCGCGGCAATAGTCATAGAGGCGGCTGAGATTCAAGGCGATCTCGCCTCCGCGCTCGAAATCCAAGGCCACGCGCAAGAACTGAATGATTTCCAGCGAACGATTGATTTTGGCCGTGCGGGTCGCAGTGTCGTGAGTTTCGATGGCGTGAATCGCATTATTGATGTATCGGATAACGCCCTCGTAGAGCAATTCCACAATCTGCCGACGGTCAGCTGTTTTGATGCTGGTTTGCTGGTAGGTTTGTATTCCTTGCGGCACGGGCATTTGCGGCGTCCTTATAGGCTCGTAGTCATTGCCGCAATCTGGTTGAGCGAAGCGGTCAGCGACGCGCCGATACTCTGCAATTGGGCCAGCTGGCTTTCCATCGCATTAAATTGCGCGCGCAGCCGGGTGCTTTCAGCGGTGACGCGATCCTGCATGGACGAAATGTGATCGTTCAGGAGCTTATTGTCGCTGGTCAAGCCGTCGGTGCGGGTTTTGATCAACCCATCCGCAGTGTTGGTGATGGCCGAGAGGGCTTGCGACAGCGAGGCTGAAAGGCCGCCGCTGACATGAATGCTGCCGGCGAAGCCTGTCTGCGTCGTAAGAATTTCGAACTGCATTCCCTCGGACTTCGTCAGGGCGCCGCCGGTAAGAATGCGTCCGATGCCCGAGGCATATTCGCCATTGATCATGCCGGCCACGTCCGCGCCCGTCGAGGTTTGCGCTAATGCTCCAATCCCCGTAGAGCCGGCGCCTTCCTTGTCCGAAACGACGTTGAGCGAGGCCGCCGATCCATAAGCCTCCGTGCGAAGCCCAAGCTTGCCGCCATTGTCATAAGCGACAACGTCTATCGCGGAAGAGCCGGCTTTGGCGTTGATTTTCGAGATAACATCCGCCAATTTGTCGCCCGCCAGAAGGTTGACCGAATAGTTTGTGTCGTTGACGGTAAACGTCAAGGTTTCATCGCTGCTCAGGCCGGATACGGAGTCAATGGTCTCCGCGCCGTTGATGTTCGCTTGCCGGGCGGGCGTCAAAACGCTGATGTTATAGGTTCCGCCGGCGGATTTGGCGCCGGAGGCCGAATACAGTCGAACATTGAGATTATCCGTGGAACCTATCGTTGCGAAGAGCGACTTGACATCTTCGAAATGCGAATCCAGGGCGGCGGCGAGTATTTTATTATCCACCTGCAACTCGCCCGTCCTGCTCAAGCTGACGCCGATGGAGGCCAGGCTGGAATAGGCGCGGTTCTCAGTTCCTGGAATCATGGCGCTGACGGCATCCGCCAGCTGGCGCCGGATTCCCGCGACGGTGCTGTCGCTGAAAAGAGGCCCGGCGGTTTTGGCATCGGCGTTGTAGCTGGCGTAAATATTGATGATGTTGAGCACGCCGTTGTACGCGGTGGCGAAAGCGTTGATGGCGCTGACGCTACTTTGGTTATTCACGCTCACATCTGCCGTGACGGATTGGGTCGTCGGCTTGATGGCTGTGAACGTCACCCCATCGGCCACGCCCGTGAACGTGTTGGTGGAACGCTGAATCTGAATGCCGTTGACTTCTATCTTTGCATCCTGAGCCTGCTTGAGGATTGGATCCTTGGCGGCGATGGTAAATGAGTCATTGAGCGCAAAGCCGGATGTTCCGGCGGCAAACGCCATGGTCAATCCGTCGCCGATGGCCACTGGCGAATCGCTCGTTGTCAGCTCGCCGCCCCAGGTCTGGCCGCTATCGGTCGAGACTTTGAATTTGGCCGAGCCGATCGAACCGTCGCCCGCGTCGGTGATTTTGACCGTATAGTTCTTGGCGCCCGTGCCTGTATAGGTTCCGCCGGCCGTGGCCGTTCCATCGAAGACGGCGCCTTGCGCCGCCTGTGCCGCGTCAAAGTTTTTATCGAATTTCAGAGTCGTGTCGTTCGTCAAAATATTCAGCGTATTGGCGGCCCCCATATTGTTCACCGTCAGGACCAGCCGCTTGCTGTTGCTGGCGGCGCCGTCATCAATAATGCTGGCGGTGACGCCGGAGTTGGAGGCGTTATTGATCGCAGTGCGCAGCTGTTCGAGCGTCATCGAGGCGCCCACGGTAATCGTCGTCGCGGCGCCGGAACCTACTTTGAAGGAGAGAGTTCCCCCTCCGCCATTGGCGATGATCGTATCGTTGGAGCCGACGCCTTGCGCGGCGCGACGCTCGGCTTGCGCGATTTGCAGCACATTGATGCTATAGCTGCCCGCTGCCGCCGTTGAATCGGCGCTGACGGTCAGCGAGGTGGTATCGCTTGATGAAGCATTGGTACTATTGAAAGCGCTTTCATTTCTAAGCGCGGCGATGGCGGTATTTAAATCCAGCAGTTTGGCATTGATAGCCTGAAAACCGGCAATTTTTACCTGGTTTTGCGTCTGGCGGCTCGCCAGGTTGGTAATAGGCCGCTGATTGACTGCCTGGATCTTGGAAATCAAGTCATCAATATTGATCCCAGAAGCTAGACCAACACCCGTTGCAAGTGACATGACAACAATCCTCCATGGGGTTGAGGATTTCCAGATTCTTTATGACTATCTATCGGCTTTTTTAGCGCTCAGCTTGAGGGCGCCATACCTGAAAAAAATAAATCATGTCGGATCAAAATACTCATCGCACAGATATATGCCTTACTCTCCGCGCAAATTTCAAGCAAAAAACACGCCAGAAAATACCCTCAATTGAGCAATTCAGCTCCCTTTCTGCAGAAAGGCATGAGGGGACGCGCACGATAGTGCGCGCCCCCCCATGCTTCATTCAGCTCTTAGTCCGCTCAAGTCAGCTTACCATTTATGATCAAGCAAAACTCCGCGGAGATTCTCCATTTGAGCAAGGCGTTTGCGCAATGCAAGGACTTCGTCAGGCGGTATGGAGCGGATCACTTCTTTGGTGACTTTATCCACCACCTGGACGACGATGCCCTTGATGTCTGAGTCTATAGTGAATTGCAGTCCGGTCTGAAAGATCTGGTCATTCATCTGCTTGACCAACTGCTCCAGGCTGCCTTTCATTTCCTCAGGCTTGACGAACTGCTGTCCTCCTGTCTTGGCTTCTTCAATGCCTTGCTCCCCTTGTTGCGTATCGGCTGGCAACTGAACGGGAGACAACTCTTGTGGCGCGTCTGCCTGACTCCTGCTTCCTCTGGTTCCGATGAACTGCGGTCCTGCGGAAGAAGCAAGGGGCGATCGCTGTACAATGAGCGACGGATTTGTAGTAACGGCATCCATGCTCAAATCTCCTAGGTGGACTCGATCTCAGGGACCCAAACACTGTCATCCTGTGCAAGAGCCGGTTAAGAACCGACTTACTTGAGCAGGGACAGAGCCGCCTGAGGCGCCATGTTGGCCTGAGCCAAAACTGCCGTGCCCGCCTGTTGGAGAATCTGAGCTTTCGTCAGGGCTGCGGTTTCCGACGCGAAGTCGGCGTCAAGAATACGCGATTTCGCCGCCGCCGTGTTTTCCTTGCTGACGTTCAGGTTGTTGATGGTGGACGTCAGCCGGTTCTGATACGCGCCGATTTGCGCGCGCTTGGTGTTGAGCTGGGACAGAGCCGCATCCAACCGCGTAATGGCCGATTGCGCTCCCGTGATCGTCGAGATGTCAATCTTGTTGATAGCCGTGTTGGGATCAACCGCCACCGACTGATTGTCGGTAAAGCCGGCGGAAGTCTCGGCGGCGCCCGCGAACTGGATGGCGGAATTGCTGACCACGGTCACGGTGCCCATGTAGGTTCCCAGGGACTCCGTGGTGGCGCCGCCAAGATACCCGGCTACCGTTGTATTGGTGGTATTGAGCGTAACGTTGCGACCATCGGAAGACGTCAGAACGAGCTTGTTGCCGGCGACTGTCGCCGCGACACCGGTCTGGTTGGTTTTGGCGTTGATCGCGTTGCGCAAAGCGCCGTCGGAATCATTGGCCGCAACCGTCACCGCGCCGATGCTCACGCCGTTGATGAGCACTTGGCCTGCGGTCACCGCGCCGCCCGCGATCACATTGGTAAGAGTCTTCGTCGCGGCGTTGGCGGTAGCCTTGACACCCGTCTGGCCATACACGGAATTAATGGCGGCCGTGACGGAGATCGCGCTGGCGTCCGCGCTGGCAAAGGAAACGGTATCATATTGCTTGCCGACCGTCGTGCCTGTGTCAACGGTGTTGACCAGCAGGTCGCCGGCGGCAAGAGCCGTCGTGGTGACGCCGCCGGTGGCGATGGCAACCTGACCCAGCGTGCTGGAGCGCAAGTCGCTCAGGCTGATCGAGATTGTCTGGTTCGCCAGGGCGCCGATCTGCAGGCTCTGGCCCGCAAACGAGCCATCCAGCAGGTTCTGCCCGTTGAAGGTGGCCGTATTGCCGATGCGCGTGATTTCGTTGAGCAGTTCATTGACTTCCTTCTGCAAATCCTGACGGTTCTGAGGATTCAACGTGCCGTTCGCGGCCTGCACCGACAGGCTGCGCATACGATTGAGCATGCTGCTGGTTTCAACCATCGCGCCTTCCGCCGTCTGCAGAAGGCTGACGCCGTCATTGGCGTTGCGCGCGGCGACCTCAAATCCGTTGACCAATGAGGTCAGTCCCTCGGAAATGGCCAAGCCCGCCGCGTCATCCGCTGCGCGGTTGATGCGCAGACCCGATGACAGGCGTTCAATGGACTTCTGATAGAGCGATTGAGAGATGTTCAGGTTTCTCTGGGCGGTAAGAGAAACAACGTTCGTGTTGACAGTAATCATTGTTGCGGTTCCTCCGTGGATAAATGGCTTCGACATCCTTGCCGAAGAGCGCCGTTTTTTTGAATCGCGGGCAGCGCCGTCCCGCTTTTACGCTTTTATGGCCGCCGTCCGGCCATCCTCACACCCCAGCCCTTCCGTAGGGAGTGCAATTTAGACGATAAGGGGCTCACCTCCTTCGCCAGTTTTATATACCTTCCATCCCCTGCGCATTGCCTTTACGATAACCTTATCGGAATGATGAACAGAGACTTTAGGGATAAAAATCAAAAAAAATTATCTCGTCCCTTCCTCCTTCGGCTTTCGACCTTTCATATCCCATCGTTTCATTTCATTGAAATCCTCGAAAAGCTGGAAAAAAAACTTCAAAAAAACCGCTTGACGGCGGCAAATGAAAAAGGCCATATATCGCCCCCGCTTGCGGCGCAGGAACAGGGAGCGCCAGAACTGGGAGCGCCAGCACTGGGAGCGCCAGCATCTTGCTGGCGTGGTTGAACTGGGAGCGCCAGCATCTTGCTGGCGCGGTTGAACTGGGAGCGCCAGCATCTTGCTGGCGCGGTTGAATAACGCGGGTGGCTTGTTTCCCCGACAAAGGGAAGCTCCGAATATGTCAGGCGATGTGGGCGGGTAGCTCAGATAGGGAGAGCGAGGGTTTTACACGCCTTAGGTCGCAGGTTCGATCCCTGTCCCGCCCACCAGGCAAGAAGGAGCGGGTTCAGAGCGTAACGCAGAGGCAAGCAAAGTTTCGGGGTTGTAGCTCAGTTGGTTTAGAGCGCCGGCCTGTCACGCCGGCGGCCGCGGGTTCAAGTCCCGTCAACCCCGCCAAAAAAAACCTTATAAAACAAAACAAAATCAAAGGAAAATCAGAAGGTAACAAACCAGTTGCCCAAGAACAAACCAGTGCAAAATCGGGCATTTTCAGGCACAAGTTTTCACATAATTTTCACATTTTCACTTTTCGGCGACCGGCGACTGGTTTTTGACCTGACGCCGGTCGTCTTTTTTTGATCTGAATTGACTTGGATGGAGGGCACTTTGAAATGACTCCGAAAAACCGCAAGGCCGGGGGCGCTACAGGCAAACTTGAGCCGGTCACAACCGCCAAGAGAAACGATCTGCCCGAGGGCTACCCACCACCACCGAATCGCCCGTCAAAGCCCGAGGAGGTTGTTCCGATAAATCCGCCTCACCGTGTAGAGCGGAAACGGTATTTCGACTTCAAAGACGGTCGGCGTTTTTGGTCCGATGAAAGCTCGCTCTACACACACTGGTCGGCGGCGCCAGTATATGAGAGGGAAGTAGAATGGAAGCGAGATGATTGCCCGCCTCCACCTCCACCAGGCGGATGGATACTGAGCGGCCCAATCCACGAATATACAACCCCTGTGGACCTGAAGCGTCTCACACAGGAGCAAAGAATGGAGCTCGCCAGGAGAGGCTTAGCGTTCGCTGCTTTGCCCGAATTGCAGATTTCAGAATGGGAGCATTTCAATAAGAGCATCCGAATCAAGGCGGACTGCCTTGAAGAGATAAGGCAGTATTTCGAGCGCTACTACTATGAGGAAATCATCCTGAGCGGAAAGACAGAGGCGGGCTTTATTGATTGGCTGGCAACGAAGGGCATGACCGAGCCTGTTCAATCTATGGCAAAGGCCAATGGAGGCACGACAGCGTCGCCATCAAAGCGCACGCGCCACGACTGGGGCGACAGGCCACTGCGTTTCTTACAATCCCTTAGCAACTGCGATCCATTCAAGCGGGGCATCATTGGGCCGTGGATAAAAACCGATTGCTTAAAACATCCGCTCAACCATACCGATCAAAAAAAACTGGCGGCAGTATTGAGTAAGGACCTAACTAAATATCGAAAGAAACATCCTGAAAGACGCGAATAATCCCGCTTGAAAATCGCGGCAAGTATGCCCGGCCCGCACTGGACCGGGCTTTTTTATTGCCTGTTATCCTGTTCGTTATCCCATAAATCTTCGCGAAAAAACATCAATGTTTATGCGCCTGCGATGATGATTGCGGGATAGCGTTATCCTGTTTTTTATCCCGTTTGTTTCTTCGATCCTCAAAATTCGCTTATCGCCTTCGTGCGAAATTGAATTGAGAGGTGAGAAGATGAACTGCACTTCCTGCAATAGCGGCGCACATCCCGATTGCGCCGAACACCTGGCCCACCTAGCCGAATCCATCGAGCAAATTCTAAATCTACTCGGACGCCAACGTCGCCGACCTGCCGATCCCTTGTGGCTCTCATGGCATGAGGCTGCCGCGGTCGCCGGACTATCCGTCGAAGCGCTTCGCACACGTGTCAGGCGCTCGCGCGGCAGCGTCGAGGGTCTGGACGTGCGGGTCAGGCACGGCGGCATTTTCAAAACGGACTTCGAGCGGCTGATGCACAGCTGGGAGAAGCAGCCTGGACGCGGTGCCATCGCGCGCGAATCTCTTCAAAATCTTCAGCAGGGGAGGGGGTGACATCATGTCAACTATCAGCACAAAGAATTTTGAAACTGCCGCCGTCCTTCGCGCGGCCGGCATTGGGTTCGTGCGCTCTGAGTCTATTGGACCGCGTCGCGTCGCGCTGGTTTGGGATAACACGGACGGTAAGGCGGATGACATTTTGCAGAAGCATGAAACCGGCGCGTTGCGATGCAGAACGCGGGACCTTACCGATGCGCTGCTCTGGTCGAAAAATATGATCATGAGTTCAAGGGAGGCGGCCTAACATGACAACCGCCCCGATTCCATTTTCGCCGTCTGCGGGCAATGCCGCCGATCCTGTCGAGCTGGTTTTATCACACGTCGCCAACGTCCGGCAGAATGGCACGGGCTGGAATGGAAGTTGCCCGGCTTGTGGCGATACCGACCACCACCTTCATATAGCCAACGGTGACGATGGGCGCGTTCTGATGAACTGCAAACACGGATGCGACTTCCGGCAGATTGTGGCCGCGTTGGGATTGACCGAGGCAGACCTTTTCCCGCGCCGGACGACGTCCATAGTCAACGCCGATCCGGTCGAGAATCTCGCACGTCTGCGAGGCTGGAAACCCGAGGCAATCATTGCAATGGGCGGCGAGATAAGCGGCTCTTGCGTGAAGTGGCCGATGTTTGACCGCGATGGAAAAGTGACAGGCCACAAGGTTAGGCACGGCGACGGAACGCCGTTTGCGAACAGCAAGAAGACGTTGACGGTGAAGGGGGAGCATTCCGGGCTTCACGTTCCAAAGCAATGGCATGGCAATGGGCCGCTCCTGATCGTCGAGGGAATCGCGGATGCTTGCGCGGCGCTGTCACATGGCTGGACCAATGACGTCTTGGCGACGGACGGAGCAAATATCACAAAGGCCGCACGGCTCGCGATTCAACCCCGCGTTCATTCACGCGACATCATCGCAAGCCCCGATCCCGATGACGAAGGCATAAAGAAATGGCTGCCGGACCTTGCGCAGTTATGCCGCAACGCCGGATGCGCATCGTTCCGCTATATCATGCCGGATGTGAAAACCGGAGATCTTGACAAGAGACTCCGCGCCGGCGAAAAGTTCGAGGATTTAATTTCGGCGGTGATCCCGTGGACGACGCCAGCGCAGGCCAGCGGCAATCGTGCGGTCACTGGCGATTGTGAATCCCGCCGCCTGACTGACCTTGGCAACGCGGAACGCTTCCGCGACCAACACAAGGACAAAGTTTTATATGACGCCGGCGCGGGATTCTGGCGCGTCTGGGATGAAACGCGATGGGCGCGCGATGATGATGGCGCCGTCGCGCGCATGGCCCATGAGACGGCCCGATCAATATATCAGGAAGCACGCGACGCACAATCCCGCGAGCAAGCGGGGGCGTTGGCATCATGGGCAACACGATCAGAATCGCGCGAACGTCTCCGGGCGATGGTGGACGTGGGCGCCTCGCTTGAAGGACTTGTCGCATCAGCTACGCGGTTCGACATTGACCCCTTCCTTCTCAATACGCCTTCGGGGACCGTGGACTTGCGAACTGGAACGCTTAGAGCGCATAGGCGCGAGGATTATATCACGCGCCGGACCGCTGCGCCATTCGATCCCGTTGCACGGCATGAAGTCCTTGACCGCGTCCTCCGCGACGCCATGCCCGATATTGAGACGCGGGATTATTTTCAGCGTTCCCTTGGTAATACAGCGTGCGGCGATTGTGGCGAAGAAGTTATTTTTTTTGCTTATGGTCCGACCGCAGGCGGGAAATCAACAATGATGGAATCCTACAAAACCCACCTGGGCGATTATGCCGCTGTGGTTGACCCAGAGTCACTCATGCGCAAACAAGGGGATGCGGGAGTCCGCACAGACTTGGCGCGCCTGGCGGGGGTCCGGCTGGCGCTGACATCCGAAGTCGAAGACGGCAAACATCTTGCGGCAGGTTTGATTAAGCGCATGAGCGGCGGCGACACAATTACCGCTCGCCATTTATATCGTCCTGAATTCGAGTATCGGCCACAGTTCACGATCTGGATTTTAGCCAATCATCGGCCACGTGCTGATGCGATGGATGATGCGCTCTGGCGCCGCGTCCGGGTTATTCCTTTTCCCAATTCAATACCAGAGGGGCGCTGTGATCCGGGCATAAAGCGCGCCATGATGACCGAATGCGGACCTGCATTACTCGCCTTCGCGGTCGCCGGATGCGTTTCATGGCTTCACGACGGTCTGCGGGAATCATCCACCGTTCGTCAGGCTATTGTCGAATATCGGGAGTCACAAGACCCGCTCAAAGATTTTCTTGATGATGAATGCGCCTTCGGCCCTGACCTGCGAGTATCGGCAAAAAGCATACGTGAGCATTACGAACAATGGGCGAAAGAAAATGGAATCCGCTTTCCACTGAGTCCGCGCGGCATGGCTGAAAGATTACGGCAAAGGGCGGCGAAAGACTATAAATTACACGGTGAACGATATTGGATGGGGGTTGGCCTGTCTGGTTTGGGGGCGCTGGGGGCGCTGGGGGCGTCAACTTCCTTAACTTTCTTCCATGAAGAAGAGCTAAGAGAAGTTAAGGAAAGTGACGCCCCCAGCGCCCCCGACGCCCCCGATTATGATTTTGACCCCGAAAGAGCGGCGATTCAGGCAATAGAAAACGAAGAAGAAGCAAGTTATCATGGGGTGACTCTATGAAACCGCTTCACCTGAAACCAACGGTCGTAATTGACAGCAGGGAGCAAAACCCGCTCGACATCCGCGCTTTCCCTGTTGTTCGCGAGGCGCTGCCTGCTGGCGATTATGGCGTCTGGGGGCATTCGGATCTTAACAACCCGCGTATTATCTTTGAGAGAAAATCACTTGATGACCTTATTGGTTCACTTACATCGGGGCGCCAACGATTCCTTCGAGAAGTGGAAGTCCTTCGCCGCTTTGACTTCCGGGCGCTGGTGATCGAAGCGAGTGGGGATCAGGTCCGCGCTGGCATGTTTCGCTCGCAGACTTCGCCGGCGTCAATCATCGGAACACTTACGGCGCTACAGGTCCGTGGCAATCTACATATCGTCTGGGCCAACGATCATCAAGGCGCCGCCGATTATGTAGAGAACGCCGTCCGGCTTTACGTGGCGGGCTTTGAGAAGCAGGTCCGATACATGGCCGTCGAGATAACAGAGGAAGGCAACGTGGATACGAATCAGGAACAACCGCTCGAATGTTTGAACGCATCCGGCATTGGCTGCGATCTGTGAGGCATGACGATGCACACGCAAAACAACCAAGAGGTTAGCGCAAAACAAAATGGTCTAGGTTCTTTTCTGAGGGGGTGATGGGCGACCGGGCTAAGCATCTCGGTCATTTTTCTCGAAACTTTGAAAAATTCTGAGTAACTCACACGCGAAAGGCAGGCAGATGGCGAAATTAAATCAGATTCAAGAGACCGGGCTTCCGGGCGTATCGCCTGCCGTGATTCAAGCGGCGCATGAGGCGATGCAAAAGCGCCGCGACGGCCAAACTCTGAAGCCAAGAGAAGAGGCGTCGATCCGCAAATATGAGGCCGAGGCCGAATCAGCTCGGCGCTGGCAATACTACCAAACGATCCCGATGAAAGATTTGGAACGGCTCTTCGGCTCGCACAGAAAAGTGATCTACGAGATGGCGCAACGCTACAATCTGAGCGCGATGGCTGCTTCTCCCGTGGACCTTGAAGCCCTCGCCCATCAATTCCGCGATCTTCTCAAAAGACACGGCGCCGCAATTCTTGACAGCGAGCAGATTGCCGATATTGATCGAGCGCTGAAAGAACAAAAACTTTCTGACATGAAGAGACGTGCCCAGCGGGAAAACGGAATCCTGGTTGACGGCGCCAAAATGGTGGGCGATTTGCAAATGGTCATGCGCCTGGTGAGACAATGCGGAAATATTTTGAGGGCGAAATACGGGCCGGAGGCGTCTCAAATTCTGAATGACAGCCTGGACGCCGCCAACCGCCAGCTCGAAAAACGGAAAGGAAAACTGCAATGAAAAATATTGATACGAACGGCATCCGATACCTGCTCAAATTCTTGGAGGGCTGCAAAAGCAAACCGCCCACGAAGTCAAAGAAAAAGGCAACACGAAAGTTGGCACAACCCGCGCGTTTGGCGCGGAAATCATAATCGAAAGGATAAAAAAAATGATGCACATGGCTACACAGGAACAATGCGACCGCTTTAACAGGGAATGTCATGAAGCAGCGGACAATGCGCCAAGCGCTCCGCCCGTCGCGGCAAAGAGCAAGGACGATCTCGCCCATCGCTTCACTCAGCACGGTGACAGCGCCCTGCGCGCAATCGTTGAGGGCCTGAATCAAAAGCGTGATGCGAAAATCGCGCGGCTGGAAAAGATGGTTGAGGCTGATGAGATGGATGCAGCATTCGCACACGCGCGAAAAAAGTTGGGGTTGGGCAAGACGGAAAATCTCAAGAAAGGGGCAATCTAATGAGTGAGAAAATCGAAATTCCGAAAAACGCCCTACCAGAGGCGCAGGCCGCCCACCAGGCCGCCGTTGATGCGTTGGCAAAGGCTCAGGCCGATTCAAAGAACGCGGCGGACCGACTGGCGCAGCTACGAATTGATCTGGAAGCGGATATCGCCAGCGGCGCCCAAACGATTCTTGATGGCGGCGCGCCGCGCAAAGGCAGCGGCGAAGCATTACGCCACAATATCGCCATTCAAGAGCGCGTGGTCGAGGAACTGCAAAAGCGCGAGACGAAGGCGCAGGCGGACGAACGCACGGCGCGCCTGGCTCTGTGTAAGGTCGAGTGGCTCGATCTGTGCGGGAGGCAGCGGGCTCAGAATGCCACCATCGAAAGGGCGCGCAAAAGTCTTGAAGCCGAAGAAAGGGCATTGGGCAATCTTAACTATGAGGAAAATGACCTGCGCAAAAAACGGCTGGCGGTGGAATCCGAAATTAAGGCCGCGAATCCCGCGCCGCCGAAAGAAAAACCGGTGGCTTTTTTAGTAAAACAGACAGTCGCAGGCGATCCGCCTCTGATTCAGGTAAAGCAGACGATTAAAGGCGTGCTTCAACCAACGATCACTTACATACCCAAACCGAAAATGAGCACTGAGGCCCGCGAGGCCCGCGAGCGTCGAACTGCATGAGTTTTATGGGCGCCGGGTTTTTCTTTCCTTTCTCCCGGCGTCAAAGGCCATTCCAGCTTAGGATGGAATGAGCCACACGCCCGGCAGCCTCGTCGAACTGCCGGGCGTTTTTTATTTGTGGCGCCGTCGAGAAATCCATTTTGGAAAAAAGCAACCGCCCAATACTTCCCGATCCGCCCGGATCAGGCGCACACGCGCGCACGTTGTGAAAATAAGTTTCCAGATCAGGCCCGGATCGCCCTTTTTTCGAGCTGCTTTTTTTCAATCGCCAAGAGATTTGCCAGCGGCGGGGGATTGAATACAGGGTCCACGCCTTGATATTCGACACGCGCGAAGAGGCGGCGGACTGGATAGACAAGAATCAGTTGGGGCGCCGGAACCTTGCGCACGATGCCATAAGCAATATCAGGGGGCGGATATACAACAGGACGAAGAAATCTGTTGGCAAACCCGCCGGAACCATATTGGGTCAAAGTGAACCAATATCCAGCGCCGAAAAACTTGGTAAAGAGTTTGGCGTATCAGCCGACACCATCAAACGCGACGGCCAATTCGCCGCCGCCGTGGAAACCCTGAAGCCCGTGGTGCCTGATATTGAGAAGCGCGTTATGGCCGGCACGGCGCCCACAAAGGCGGCGAAGACGAAGCGGTTGAATACGCGATTCATTGCCAGCGGGACCGGCGGAATATAACAGACGCGGACCTTGTGCGGTGGGTGGCGGAGATTGATAAGAGGAAGCGAAGCGGCGGCGACCACAAAAGCGAAGAGGCAAAATCAAAAGCGCAACCTTGCGCTTTTGATCCGAAGAAATCCGCAGAGGCAACCGCCGAAGCCATCGGCATCAGCGCCCGCAAGGTTGAGCAGGTCCGCACGATCCTGGACCATGCCGCGCCCGAAGTCAAGCAGGCGGTTGAACGCGGTGAAGTAGTCAACCCACGCGCGCGCGGAGCATGGGGCAATGAATGGGCTAGTAAATGCATTCGAAAAAGTCAACCCACGCGCGCGCGGAGCATGGCCTGCAGCTCGAGGAAATCTTTCCGCCCGCAGATCCGCCGAAACCCGCTCGAATCCCGCAACCGTGGGCGCTGGCGGCATGATCTGCCTTTGAGCCGATGAAGGGCCGCGCTGGACGCTGGCGCAACGTGGGGGGCTTTGTGTGACTTTTATTTCGCTTATGCGTTTTTTATACTTGACACGACCTCGGTGATTCTCGCTTAATCCGCCCGTCGCAAACATGAACGCGCAGAAGAGGCCAAAGCATGAAGAAAAAATCAAAAGAGATATTGACGGTGACACGCCTAGCACAAATGAAGGGAACAACGCCGCGCAATGTGCAGAAGGCGGCGCAGGCAGGGGAAATTTCCGTCCTGGCCGTGGTCGGCAGAACCATCGTTTTATCCGACGACGCATTGAAATGGATGCCACGCCCGAAGGGACGCCCGCCGAAAAAGAAATAATCGCATTACCCTGCGAAAGGATGAACTGAAATGAAACTATTCGAGCGCAAGACACCGAGCGGAAAGTCATCGTTTTATATCGTCTCCCATGAGAACGGCAAACTATCCCGCCTGCTTTTGAAGGGCATCCACGACCGCGCGATTGCCGATCTGGTTTTTGCGGAGCAATCACTGAGGCGGGAGCGTGAGGAGGCAGGCGTGCCCAGCCAGAAGAATCTGCGGCTCGGTGAATGCCTCCACGACTACCTTGAAAACCGCGCCGCCGTATGCGCTCCAAAACACACGGCCACACTGAAGCCACGTATTGAAACCATGCTGGCGTTTTTCGGCGCCGACTCGCTGGTGCGCACGCTGGACGAGAAGAGCGTCAATGCCCTACGCCGCCACCTGAAGAGCGGAGACCGGCCCTGTCAAGTCCCTACGCTGAATAAATACCTGATCATCCTGAAAGCAGCCTGTGACTTATCCGTGCGGCAGGGGCGCATCGGGAAAAACCCGCTGGCCGGCATCGAGCAATTGAGCGATCCGCGCAAGCCAGTATGGCGTTGGCTGAAGGATGAGGAAATCACGGCGTTGCTGGCTGTCCTGCGCGACGGCGCCCAGGTGCAGGTCAAACGCGAGAAAGGGCCAAGGCCGGGCGCCTATACCAGAAAATCGGCCGGCAATCCGAAACTCCGGCGCCTCGTCACGTTCTTATTGAATACCGGCGCCCGCCGTGGCGAAGCGCTCGCCGTCACATGGCGCGACGTGGACCTCGTGAATGGGTTCATCGCAATACACGGAACCAAGAGCGCAGCCAAGGGGCGCAAGACACGCGCGCGGCAAATCCCGATCAATGCGGCATTGCAGGAGGTGATCGAGGAACTACGCCAAGAGGGCGCCGGGGCCGATGGTGGGCCTTTGCTCCACTACCCCAACGGATTACGCCGTGATTTCCTGCGGGCCTGTCGTTTGGCGGGGATCAAGGGCAACGTGCGGATTCACGATCTACGCCATAGCGCAGCCTCTCACTTGGCTATGAACGGCACGCCACTAAACACGATCCGCGAAATCCTTGGCCATGCCACTGGGGTGATGACGCAACGATACGCGCACTTGAGCCGGGAGAGCCTGACAGCCTCCATGCAATCCCTGAATTTTGGCGCACAAACAAAGACGGCGAAGGTGTTGGACGTGCCATTTAATAACCAAAGCGTTAGCGTTGGCAATGCATAGTTCTTTTTCACATATTTTTCACATAAGTGAATTGACATGAAAATAAGCATTGAAAATAAAGCATGTTTTTGTAAAGAGCCTCGGCCTGTCACGCCGGAGGCCGCGAGTTCAAGTCTCGTCAACCCCGCCATTGAAAACACAAGACTTGCGCCTCGAAACTTGAAGCGCTTTTTCTTTTTCTGCCATAGAGTTTTGCCATAGACTTGGCCCATTAAGCCACTTTGCTGGCTTCCATGTATTCACCAATATCAATTCCCATCTGTGGCGCTTGCGCGTGAACGTAGCGGCTTGTCGGTCAGGGATGTAGGATGTCCCTGAAGCCCTCGGGATGCGGTGAAACGATCTTAATCCGGTCGAGTGAATAGCCCTCGCCTGCCACGGTCATCGCCCATGTCGGCGCGTTGGGAGCCGCCCATACAGGCAGCACGCTTTTCGTCTGAATCCTCTGGATCGAAGCCGTCGGATTGGGCGCGCTTGTCGTTTCGTCATCCGCCGCAACAAACCGGCCAAAAACTCCCAAGTCTCCGGCGATCAACTTCATACCGAACGCGCTGGTATTGATTGACTTGAGCGACTTGACTCCGGACTCGATCCGCATCCAAGGGGCGGTGGTGGCGCCGTCCGCAGGAGCGAAGCCCACAACGCCCCCGGCGATCAAAGCCCCTCCCGGCCGCTGCGCATGCGCCCATCGCGCCGTAACCGCCCCCACCGCGCCGCCTGTCCTCACGCCGCCAGCCGCCATGCCGCCAACCGCAGCGGCCGAATCCCCCACCCGCACGGAGCCTCCTACGGCCAATATATTGAGAACCTTGCTTCGCATTCCGCTGACGATCTCGACGGGCTGAATATCAGCGCGCAGGTAATCCACTATGGCCGCGCCGCCCCCGGCCGGCTTCAGGCTTGCCGCCATGCCGAACGCCGATACGGAGACGATCTTCTCAGCCTTGACGCGCAGCCCCTCCAGCGGACTGCCATCTGTGCGCAGCAATGAAATCTCGAACGCCTCAACCCCGGCAGGCAGCGGGTCTTGCGCCGCCAGCAACGGCACGAACAAATCGCGCAAATGCTTCGCGGCGGCAAAACCGGGCGTCACGCCACCCTCGCTGAAGAACTGAGACCGGTCCGCCGCTGACCATTTCTTGGATGACGATTGGACCATTGCGGGCGCGAGCTGGTGTTGCAGGTCAATTCCTTCGATCGTGACGCCCGTCGTTTTGATGTTCGGCTTCAGCCAGACGGCGTTCGGCCCCAGGGGCTGGTCCGAAACCGCGGTCAGCGCCGTAAAGGCGCGCGGCCCGCCCGTCGTGGCTGCATCGCGGCTGCGCGGCTTGGCTGTCATGCGAACCGTCCCCACCTCGCCGGCCACAACCCGCTCGACGGCGCAGCCATTGGCCGTGAGCGACATGAGGCGCTTGGACACCCGCAATTCGGCCACCGGGGCCTCGGTCAGGAACGACGCGAGCGAGCCGTCGGTGCTTACGCGCATGAGCGGCGCTGTCGTCGTGATACTCGCGCTCCGCAGCCCGGATCGCTTACGCAGAATTTTCAGTGTGTCGCGCGCCCCGCCATTTGCAATCGAGATCCCGTCGAACGACAGCGCCGCCCAGTCAGAACCCATCTTCCTGCGGTTATAGACCACGTCATAAAGCGTTCGCCAATCCGGTAATCGCGACAGCGCCAGCGTCAATGAAGTGGCGCCCAGCGCTGACGCGAGATACTCGATTTGCAGCGGTTCATAGCCGGCCAGCAGAGCTGAGATGCGTACCGTCCCGGCAGAGACCGCCCATAACGACATCTGAAAGGAGCCGTCCGCGCCGCTCAATGCCGTTCCCGATGTGACACCCTCAATCACAATGGTGGCGGCAGCGACCGCGTCGCCCGTTGCAGCGTCAACGCAGCGTCCGGAACAGACAATCATTGCGCTGACGCCGGAATTGAAGATCA
>JAPLSP010000461.1 GCA_026398575.1 Candidatus Sumerlaeota bacterium
ATCGAATCTACCTGCAAACAATTTCAGCTGCGTGTGAAACGCTGCGGGCAGTTCTGGACCACGGATAACTTGGACGGTCTCTTATGCCTGTATAGCCGTTATCTCAGCTATCTATGGAATTAACAAAACTGAGTTGCACCCAGCATTGAGCCGGCAGGCATTTTCCGCTATCAAGAGCCGCCATTGCCGCAGTATATCTGCTTCCGTGTTGTAACGAACAGGAATGCACCATCGGTCAAGGGATCGAGCCATCAGCGGGAACATTCAGACCAGGGAGGTAAGCGCGCATGGATATCAGAGTATGGAACACGGTCGCTTGTTTGTGCACGGCAGTCACCATGGTCTCCGCCGAATCGCTGCCCGTCTATTTCGGAACGTATTCGGGAGGAGCGGGCGGCAGCAAAGGAATCTATCGCAGCGCGTTTGATCTCCAGACGGGACAGCTGACTGAACCGGTTCTTGCGGCCGAGACGGCGAACCCCACCTTCCTCGCGATCCATCCCAACGGCAAGTTCCTGTATTCCGTCAGCGAAACCGGCGGCGCCGGCAGCGTCAGCGCCTTCGCCATCGCTCCCGAGACGGGCAATCTCACGCTCCTCAACAAACAACCATCGGGAGGCGGTGGCCCTTGCTACGTGGCCGTGGATCATGCCGGACGCAACCTGCTTGTCGCAAACTATGGCACGGGAAGCGCTTCGGTGGTTCCGATCAAATCGAATGGCGAACTGGGAACGCCGACAGGCTTCACGCAACACGAAGGCAGTGGCCCGAATCCGAAGCGCCAGGACAAACCGCACGCGCATTCGATCAACGTCAGCCCCGATGATCGCTTCGCTTTCGTCGCCGATCTGGGGCTGGATAAGATCATGGTCTATAAACTGGACGTCGAGAAGGGAACGATCACGCCCGGCAATCCGCCCTTCGTAAAAGTCAAGCCTGGCGCGGGGCCGCGGCACTTCACCTTCGCCCCCAACGGCAAATTCGCCTACCTCATCAACGAGCTCGATGGGACGATTGACGCATTTTCTTATGACGCGGAATCTGGCGCGCTGAAGGAAATCCAAACCGTCCCGACGCTCCCCAAAGACTTCAAGGGAAACAGCACCTGCGCCGAGGTGCGCGTGCATCCCAACGGCAAATTCCTCTACGGCTCGAATCGCGGCCACGACAGCATTGCCGTTTACCGCCTGGACCCAGCGCAGGGAACGCTGACGTTTGTCGAACATCAGACCACCGGCATCAAGACGCCGCGCAACTTCTGCATTGACCCCACCGGAAAATTCGGTCTCGTCGCCAATCAGGACTCCAACAGCGTCATCGTATTCCGAATTGACCCGGAAACCGGAACGCTGAAACCCACGGATGCCAAAGTCACCGTCGGCAAACCGGTCTGCATCCGGTTCCTTCAGCCAAGCGCATCCAAGTAGGAAAAGCAAGGCTCAAGTATGATTCCCCATTGAATTCCGCCCGGCGAATCGCATTATGATCGCGAAGAGCGCGCAGTATAGCCCGCGGAGAGATGCCGCATGAATGCCATTGAAAGAAATTTCCAGCAAATCTGGGATCAATTGCGCAGCCAGAGAAACATGCGCAAGGAATTCTTGAGTCAGATTCAAATCAACCAATTGCGCGGCATTAACAGGCTTGATGTGCCATTCCCTTATCCAGTCTGTGTGCTTGCCGGCGCCAATGGTTGCGGGAAATCCACAGTCCTTCTCTCTCTGGCTTGCGCATATCATGGTCCTACCGTGGGAGAAACATTGTCACCAGCCCGGTTGTTCCCCAATTTCAGCCCCAAAAGCGATGTCCATCTTGCCGATCAGCCCAAGAGCGCAGAGATCGTCTATTCCTTCAACATCAACGGTGGGCAAGCTTCGATGGCTTGGAAGTTCAGCAAAAGCAAATGGAACAAGAGCTACTTGGGCCGGCGGCAAGGAAGCCAGCCTGTGCTAAAGACGTATCTTCACACGCTGTCAAAAATGACCAGTCCATCCGAAGTCGGTGTCATTCTTCAAATGGCGCGGCGCCACTTTCAGAGCGCGGAGGTTGACGCATCCAACATCGCCTTTGCCCAAGGGGTTCTCGGATTTCGCTATGCGCATCTTTCCCTGGTCCAGGGAGGCACGCGTGATTTGCTCGTAGCCGAACGAGCTTCAGAATCCACAGATAGCGGGCCGCGATATTCGGAATTCCACATGTCGGCGGGAGAGCGGGCCGTACTGCGCCTTTCCGTTAATCTATCCAAACTTGAAAACGCACTTGTGCTAATTGACGAGGTGGAAGCGGGGCTCCACCCGCTCATTCAGCAAACGCTAATGCTGGAATTGCAGCGGCTCTCGCTGCGAAACAATTTGCAGATTATCTGCGCCACGCACAGCCCTGCGGTTTTGGATACCGTTCCTCCGGAAGCGAGAATTTTTCTTGAGCGGGTCTCGGACAACGTCGTCCGACGCGAAGCCTACCGCGATATTATTCAGAAAGCCCTCTATGGACGATCGCAAAATAACCTCTCCTTTTTGTGCGAAGATGAAGAGTCCGAAAACTTCATCCGTGGTTTGCTCGATTATCTTGGCCCCAAGATAGATCTTCAGCAAAACGATATCGAAGTCGGACGCGATACCGGCAAGAACCAGTACTCCGCGCATTTCGACACATTCGCCCGATTCCGGAAACTGGCTGACGTAGTATTTGTCCTCGACGGCGATGGGCGGGCGGTAATGGATCAACTGAAGCGGCGCGCCTCGAAGCTGGACCCTCCCCAGCCGGCGCGCGTACTCTGCCTCCCCGGGGCCGAGCCGCCTGAGATATGGGCCTGGAATCTCTTGCACCAACAGCCGGAACGCTATGCTGATTTCTTTGGATTGACTGCCCCGGCCTTGAGTACGGAACTTCGAATACTGGACAGTGTTTTCAGCAATGCGGCGGACAAGCCCGCAAACATCGCCAAACACAAACTCGACACCCATTGTAGGAAATACTCCCGCTTGACGCCGGAGCTCTTCCGCCTAATGGCCCGGACAGAGGCAGAGCAGCATACCAGTGAGGTTTTCGAGCTTGCCGATCAGCTCGATAGCATTGTGCGGATATGGCGGTCTGCAAGCATTTAGAGCCCGGTGGTCCCATCAGGTTCCTCGCGCCCTCCCTGCAAATGATCACCGGTCCTTTTCACGGACGATGAACATTCGATCCACCCAAACAGCGCTAACGTTTTGTGGATTCTCGCGCGGCGCGGCCCAGAGATAGACGCCTCTGCGCAGGTCGTGCGCGCCAAGATCGAACAGGCGATAATTCGGACCCGCCAGATCTTCGATCTTCAGTTCCTGGCCCGCGAGGGATTTACGGGCCTTACCGTCATAGATGCCGATAGCCATCGCCGCCGTCTTGGCGGCCTGCGCAGACGCGGTTGATGTCTTCGCATCACAGCGCGCGGCGATATAGCAGCGCCATCGCGAGCCGTCGGATTGATCGTCCGAGAATGGCCACTGGATCGCCCATTGATTATGCGTCGCCGGCATGTGCGCGGCCTTGCCGTTCGAGGCCGCCGCGTCCGGCGCCACAAAAACCCATTTTCCCAATTCAGCAAGCGTGAGCGCGCCTTCTTGTGCATCGAGCCAGTCATCGGCGGCGAGGCCACGGCACGGCTCCGGAGGCGTCCCGCCCGCCATGAAACGCGCCTTCAACGCATCGGCATAGGGTTCAAAGGGGCGCCCTTCGGCATATTCGCCGGGCTTGTGTAACCGCGCCACGCGCAAGAATTCCTCGCACGCCGCCGCCGGATCGGATGAGCCCAGAAACTCCGCGCCGGAGCGCCGCGCCTGTGATTTGAAGCCGCGATGACGCTCCAACCACACTAAATCGAGTGGCAGCCGTTCGCGCCGCACGCGCCGTTCGAGCGCCGCATCTCCCGCCACGGCTTTGAGCGCCGAATCGAAAAGGCGCCAGGCTCGATTGGCGGTTTCGAGCGTCAGCCATCCGTCCGTGCCGTTCATGAAGCAGCGCAGATAAACACCCGAGCGCTCGGCGGCGCCGTTCATCAGATCAAGGTATTGCTCCAGAAAAGGCCCGGCGGCGCCATAATAGCCATTCAGGAATTCGCGCGTGAGATGTTTCTCATCCTGTTTGGGATTCCACATCAGATGCGCCAGCAGCCACGCCCGCAGCCGCACAAAATCGCCGATGCCCGATCCGGCGTCGCCCTGCTCAAAGAGGCCGATGGTATGATGCTCCGCGAAGAATCGCACATTGGGCGCGAGCGCGCGTAGGTTGGGATGTGGCAGCAGGTAGTTGCTGAAGTTCGTCACATAATCCCAGACATATAGATTCGGCGCGATGGCGCTCCAGCCTTCGATGTCCTTGCGAAAGGCTTCGTTGTGCGCGCCGGCAGACAGCGGCTGAACGAAGGAGCATTCAATCGTGCACAGCCGCACGATGACGTTTTTGCGCGGGCGCGCCAGACGCGGCGGCTGGCGCGTGTATTGATAGGCGAGGGTCTCGACAAGGAACTCGGGATATTCTTTTTCTATCTCCTCCGCCACCGCGTTCACGAACCGGATGAGCGGCCCCGAGGCGGCGCTTTCTTCCGCTTCCGCCGCTTTGCACTGCGCGCATTGGCAGCGCCCTTCCCAGTCATTTTGCGAAATCGAAATCATCCCCGCGCCGGGGTCCTTGCGAATCCAGACCAGCGCCTGCCGGACCAGTTCCGCGCGCATTTCGGCGTTGGCCAGGCATAGTTGCGCGCCGTCGCCCGTGCGCTTGCCTCCGATCTCGCTGTACCAGTCCGGGTGCTGCGCAAAGAACCTGGCGGGCGGCAGGAGTTGATAGAACGTGTGGCACCAGCCCAGGATCGAATAATGCCCGCCATATTCGGGAGCGATTCGCTCGGAATGCCCGTTGAGTCTGAGTCGCGCCGCAAAGACGCCATTGAAGGCGTCGCGGTAAAACGCCTCGCGGCAGCGCAATGGCGGCGCATAAGAAATGTCCAGCGGCGCAATTTCAAGCGTGGGTTTGCGCGGGATGAAGCTTTCATCGGAAGTCCACCAACGGCATCCGACCACGTCTTCGAGGAACACATAGACAGCATAAAGCATCCCTCGCGG
>JAPLSP010000482.1 GCA_026398575.1 Candidatus Sumerlaeota bacterium
GCGAACGACAACATGTTGTTGTTAGATTTTTGATAAAAATCTAACTGCCGCCGCGTCACGGGCAGGGATGCCCGTGCCACTCGCGCCTGGAGCATTCATGCGCTGGACATGCGATACCCTCTTCAGGCAGGATCGCGCGGCTCGATATGGGGACTCATACAAAGAGGAGAAGATTCATGAAAGTGCGACATTCCGCTTCCATAGGATTGGCAATGGCAATGACTGCGATGATTCAGATTTCAAACTCACCGGCGGCGGCGGCCGATGCCGCAACGTCGCCTTCTTCTGAAGTCCGGCGGCGTCTGGCTCAGGCCGCGCCGCATCCGCGCCTTTTCTGGAAAGCCGGCGGCGAGGAAGCATTACGGCAAAAAATCAAGGACGACGCCCGCTGCCGCCTGATGTACGACACCGTCCTGCTGGCAGCCGGGCAAACGCTGTCGGCGCCGCCCGTCGAGTACCGGAAGGATGGCCGCCGCCTGCTGGGGCGTTCGCGCGAGGCGTTGGAGCGCGTGATGTGCCTGGGGATGGCGGCGCGGATGACGGGCGAGGCGCGCTATGTCACGCGGGCGGTGGCCGAGATGCGCGCGGCGGCGGCCATGCCGAACTGGAATCCTTCGCACTTCCTCGATACGGCGGAGATGACAATGGCGCTGGCGACGGGCTATGACTGGCTATACGCGCGCCTGGCGCCCGAAGACCGCGCCACGATTCGCGAGGCGATCGAGAAACACGGATTGGGCCCCTACCTCAAGCCCGGCGCCAAACACGGCTGGGAAAAGGGCGGCAACAACTGGAATCAAGTCTGCCACGCCGGCATGACGGCGGGAGCGCTGGCTTTGCTGGAGGATAATCCGGAGCGCGCCGCCGAGGTGGTCGAGCGCGCGCTGGCGGGGCTGCCGCACGCCATGAAAGTCTATGACCCCAGCGGCTCATATCCCGAAGGCCCGAGCTACTGGGGCTACGGAACCACGCTGAACGTCGTCCTGATTTCCATGCTGGAATCGGCGCTGGACACGGATTTCGGCCTTTCGCAGCAGCCTGGATTCATGCTGACGGGCGGCTATCCCCTGCAGATGACGGGGCCGACGGGGTTGCACTTCAGTTATAGTGATTGTGGAACAAAGGCGCATTATCTTCCGGCGCTTGAATGGTTTGCGACGCGCGCGCACAAGCCCGAGTGGCTCTGGTTTCAGGACGCCTTGCTGGAACGCGAAGCCGCCGAGACGCGCGATTCCAAAAGCGCGCGCGGCCCCGACCGCTTCCTTCCGCTGGCCTTGATCTGGGCGGCGCCGGGCGTCAAGCGCACCGCGCCGCAGCCGCAGGATCTCAACTGGATCAATCGCGCGCATAATCCGCTCGCTGTCTTTCGCATGTCCTTCACCGATCCCAACGCGCTGTATCTGGCGTGCAAGGCAGGCTCGCCCGGCGCCAGCCACGGCCACATGGACGTTGGCTCGTTCGTCCTCGACGCCGACGGCAGGCGCTGGTCGCTCGATATGGGTTCGCAGGATTACAATAAAATGGAGCAGCGCGGACTCGACATCTGGAACAACCGCCCCGGTTCCGACCGCTGGCACATCTTCCGCTATCACAACCGCGCCCACAGCACGTTGATGGTGGACGGCCAGGAGCAGACGGTTTCGGGCAATGCCCCCATCACAGACTATTCTGGCGAGCCGGGCCGCCAGTTCGCCGCCATGGATTTGTCGCCGGTCTATGCAAAGCAATTTGCCAAAGCCACGCGCCGCTTCAGCATCGAACCGGGCCCGCGCGTGGTCATCGAGGATCATCTGACCGGCGGCGAAAAAGCCGCGATGGTCCGCTGGGCCATGGCGACCTCTGCCACTCTCGAGCCCGCCGGTCCTGGCCGCGCATGGCTGAAACAAGATGGCAGCCGCATGCTCATGGAAGTCTCGTCGCCGTCGCCCGCGTCAGTGGAATTGAAATCCTGGCCTGCCAATCCCCCACCCGCCGATTTCGACGAACCCAACCCCGGCATTGGCCTCGTTGGCTTCACCGCTCCCATCGAGCCGGGCAAGGACTTGATCCTGAAGGTAACGCTCACGCCGGGGTCAGTCGCAAAGTAGGATCAAGAAATCGTAATCCTTTAGCCAATGTTTATAAAGGCGCCACAGAGACACCGAGGCAAAGATAAATGCACACAAAATGCTCTTTGTGAATTTCTCTGTGCCTCGGTGTCTCTGTGGTGACCTCTTCATTATACGGCTAAAGGCGTACAAAAAATCAAAGGACGGGATATCATGAGACGCTGCATAGGCATCATATCGCCGGGATTGGCGCTGCTATGCCTGTTGGCCGTCTGTAGTTTCGCCGAAGATGCGAAAAGCAGCAGCGCGACTGCGACGCCGGTCTATCGCGTCGAGACGGATGGATTCGGCGCCAGCGAAGCCGACATCAAGGCCGTGCTCAACTCGGCCAGCCGCGAGATGTGGCAATACTTTCCGGACTACAAGATCGAACCCATCGTGGTAACGCGCGGACGCAGCGGCCCGATTACGCTGCACAAGCGCAATGATCGCGGCGAAATCGTCATGCGGCTTGACACGGAAAAAACTTCATGGTGCCAATACTCCTATCAGTTCGCCCACGAGTTCTGCCACGTCTTGTGCGGATATAAGGATGGCTACCAAGGAAACAAGTGGTTCGAGGAGACCTTGTGCGAGACCGCCTCGATGTTCGCCATGCGCAAGATGGCCAAGAGTTGGAAGAAAGCGGCGCCTTACCCCAACTGGAAAGATTATCGCGACTCGCTGCGGGAGTACGTGGATGACATCATCCGCAAGCGCGAGTACGCCTATGAGATATATGCCAAAGGGCTGCCCGAATTCTATCGCGCCCACAAGGCCGCGCTGGAAAAAGAACCCGGCTCGCGCGATCTGAACGGCGCGATGGCGCTCGTGTTTCTTCAACTCTTCGAGGAGCAGCCGGAACAATGGGAAGCCGTGCGCTGGCTGAACAGCGCGCCGGCAAGCGAGGGCGATACCTTTGCGGTTTATCTTCAAAAGTGGCACAACGCCGTGCCGAAGAATCGCCAGCCGTTCGTCCAGAAAATCGCCGGTCTTTTCGGCGTTTCGATCAAACCGACGTGAGACGACATAATGATTCTGCCCTCAATGATTCTGCCTGGATGGTTCCGGCTCTGCCGGATCAGGCATTTCTGCATGATCGCATTCGCCGCAGTGCTGTGCCTCGATTGGGAAACCGCGCACGCCCAAATTGCTGCCTCACAGCAAAACACTATGCCTCAGCAAAACACTGCGCCTCAGCGAAGCACTGCGCCTCAGCGAAACACGATGCTTCAACCCGGCGCCATTCCGAACGATCGGACAAGCTCCTCTTCCGTATTGAATTACCTGAAAAGCATCAGCGGCAAGTTCACGGTCGCCGGCATCCAGAATCGCGAACCCAACAGCCGCCCAGCCATGCAAACGGATCGGATATTCGATCTGACAGGCCGCTACCCCGGACTCTGGAGCGGCGATTTCCTCTATCAAGCCGATGACATCAAGAACCGCTGGACAATGATCCGTGAATGCAAGAAACAATGGGACCAGGGCGCCATCGTCCAGTTGCTGCTGCACGTCGCCCCGCCGAATCAGCCCGAAGCCTGCAAATGGGAAGGCGGTGTCCTCAGCCACCTGAGCGACGAGCAATGGAAAGACCTTGTCACCAGCGGCAGCGCCCTCAACAAAGCCTGGAAATCGCGCCTCGACGAATACGCCCGCTACCTGCAATACCTGAAAGACAACCGCGTGCAGGTTCTTTTCCGCCCGCACCATGAAATGAACCAGAAGAAATTCTGGTGGGGCGGCAGAAAAGGTCCAGAAGGCACAGCCAAACTCTACCGCCTCACCCATGACTACCTCGCCAACGAGAAGGGCTTGGACAATCTGATCTGGGTCTGGGACATGCAAGACATGACTCGCGACTTCCAAGACTACAACCCCGGCGACGCCTACTGGGACCTCTTCGCCTTCGACGTTTACAGCAAAGGCTACGACAAGAGCTGGTACGACTACATCCTCCCCATCGCCAGAAACAAACCCATCGCCATCGGCGAATGCGAAAAACTCCCCACTGCCCAACTGCTCGCCGAGCAGCCGCGCTGGTGTTTTTTCATGAGCTGGGCCGAACTCACCTTCACCAAAAATTCCAAACAACAAATCCTCGATCTCTATCAGTCTCCCAACGTAATCACCCGCGACCGCTTGCCAAAGTTCAAGTAAGGACTACGCATCTGCGCTTTATTGAAATGAGAATGGAAACCTTCCACACACATAAGAGAGCGCATTGCCTTCAGCGAATCGCTTTACTGGCTCTCACTGCCCTGTCGCTGACATCATTGGCCGCGCTGAACGCTGCCAGTACGGCGTCGCTGTCTCTTGCTGATGGCGGCAAGGCGCTTCAACCTATCGTGATTTCGCCGGGAGCTTCCGAGGCTACGAAGGCCGTTGCCGCCGAGCTCGCGGAGCATCTGGGGCGGATCAGCGGGGCGAAGTTTGAGGTGACTGCGGGCGATGGGGCGCAGGGCATTGTGCTTGGGGCGCTGGCGGAGTTTCCAAATCTGGCGGCTGACAAGGCGCTCGACAAGGCGCTGGAGATACGGAACACTTATGACGGGAAGGAAGCGCTTGTTATTCGCACGGAGCCGAAGCGGTTGTTGCTCATTGGGGCGACGGACCTGGGCGCGTCGCATGCGGCGTTCCGGTTGCTCGAGCATCTTGGGTGCCGATGGTTTTTCCCGGCGAAGGAATGGGAAGTAATCCCCGCGCAGAAAACTTTGAACGTATCGTTCGACGAGGCTGACCGGCCGCGGATTCTTGCGCGGCGTATATGGTATGGCTACGGCGCGTTCAGCGACAAGGGCCATCCCGCCGGTGGTAGCGCGCAGAAGGATTATCAGGCGTGGGCGCAGCATAATCGCATGGCAGGCTCGTTCACTGTGCACGCCGGCCATGCGTGGCAGACGATCATCGCGACGAACAAGAAGACGTTCGACGATCATCCCGAGTATCGCGCGCTGGTGAAGGGCGTGAGGAAGGGCGAGCAATTGTGTGTGAGCCAGCCCGAAGTCCGGCGGCTTGCGGCGAAATGGGCGCTGGATTTCTTCGAGAAGAATCCGGACCGCGAGATGGTATCGCTCGAATGCTCCGACGGCGACGGCCAGTGCGAGTGTGAGGCGTGCGCGAAACGCGGCAGCGTCTCGAATCGCGTCTTCGGCCTGGCGAACGAGGCGGCCAAGGCCGTGGCCGCAAAGTATCCCGGCAAGATGGTTGGCTGCCTCGCTTACAACCAGCACAGCGAGCCGCCGGATTTTCCTTTGGAGCCGAATGTTTATGTGCAGCTCACGGCGGGCTTCATCCGCGGGGCTTGCAGCTTTGATGAACTCGCCGGGATGTGGCCGAAGAAATGCCGGAACATGGGCTTCTATGAATACTTCAGCGTGTGGCTTTGGGACTTTGACAAGCTGCCCGGCGGCAAGGGCGCGAACATCCCACGCATCCGCGAGGCCGTGCAGCGTTACGCGAAGCTGGGCGCAACGAGCATGGACGCCGAAAGCGGCAATAACTGGGGCGTCCACGGGCTTGGCTACTACGTCGCGAACAAGTTGATGTGGAATCCCGACGCCGACGTGGACGCGTTGCTCGCGGATTTTTATGTAAAAGCCTTCGGTCCCGGCGCGCAGGCGATGCGGCGCTATTATGAACGCTGGGCGCCGGAAAACTCGCCGCTGATGAGCCGAGGCTTGATCGGCGAATTGTTCCGCGACGTGGATGAAGCCGCGCGGCTCGCGAAGGATCTGCCCGACGTGCTTGCGCGGCTCGATCACCTCAAGCACTACCTCCGCTATAATCATCTGCGCTGGCTGCTCGATCACGAAAAGGACAAGACGAAGCAGAAGGAACTGACGGCCGCCATCCTCGCGTTCGCTTACCGCACGCGCTATGAATACATGACGCACTGGGCGGCGATGCGCCAGGCGTTCGCGGGCGACGCCGCGAAGAAGTTCGACGAACCGGTGTGGAACGTGAACGACAAAACGCCCAAGCCGTGGATGATCGAGCAGCCCGTGACGCGCGAGGAGACGGCGCAGTGGTTCCGCGAGGGGCTCGATTACTTCCAGCCGACGCCCGCGCAGGAGATCAAGTTTGCATACAATGACCTTGTGGCGGCGCCATTTGCCGACGCCAAGCCCTCGACCCTTACCCAATCTTTTCAGCGGGCGGAGAAATATGCGCTCGCAAGCGTGAAAGGCGAACCGCTCGAAGTGGAGATCACCGTCGGCCTGATTGCGTGGTATCGCGACCGCCCCGACGCGAAGTGGACGCTGAAGGACGCAAAAGAAAATCTGATCGCGGAAGGCCGTCAGAAGCTGGATGGCGAGTCGCACAAGCTGACGATGAGTGTTCCGCGCGCGGGCGTTTATTATTTCGAGTGCGAGGATGCCGCCGCCGGCTGGCGCATCAATGTCGCGCCCGGACGTCCCGCTTCATGGCTTGCGAAGCGCGGCATTCGCATCGTGCCGCTTGGGCAGTTCCCTGAGCAATTCTTTTACGTTCCGCGCGGCACGCGGCAGCTTCAGTTCTTCTATACGGGGACACCGTGCAAGATCCTCGGCCCCGACCGCAAGGTAATCGCCGAAGTGAAAACGAATGACGAGATTGTTTCCGTTCCCGTCCCGGAAGGCGCCGATGGCCAAGTCTGGAGCCTCTCGCCGCGCTCCCACACGCAGCTCTGGTTCTTCAACGCCCCCAACCTCCTCGCCGCGTCCCCGTCCGCGCTGCTGCTGCCGCGCGAGTTGGCAAAGAAGGATGCGCTCCCCTGAAAACGTTCCCACGTCGCTCATGGCTTGCGTTATTTCAATCTATTTAGCTTCCTTCCGCTGCCTTCAGCGTTACATCCACCACGCCTTGTTGATGCATGAGGCGAAGTTTCAGAGTCTTGCTCGCCTCATTCCAGGTTGCTTCCTTCGTAGCCGATGGCGGTTCGATTGTCCACTGCGGCTTGCGCGCGCAGATAATGCTCAACTCGGTATCGCGATCCGGATATTCGGTGTTCGCTTGGAGCCACAAACGCTTCCCTTGGTCTTCGAGCTTGCCAACGAGATAAGTGTGCGGACCGATTTTGCCGGAGAGGGTTTTGAATGCATCGCGATTCAGCGGGATGGAATAGGTTTGCGTCAGGTCCATGTTCTCGTTGCCGTTCAGTATCGTGATGGTGTCGCCCACCAGAGCGACCGTCGCGTCGCCGTCGTACCACTTGGGATATGCCGAATCGAAGAATTTCTTCACCTGCTCGATGGTCTGCAATTCAGAGACGGGTAGATTTTTAATCGCCGCATTGATCGGTTCGTTTCTCTGCGGCAATGTCGGGATATAGTAATAGCGGCCGGTATTGGGGAAGAACTCCCAGAGCTGTCCGTCAATGTTTCCCATCTTTCCGAAACCATACGTAGCGGCATAGAGCGGGCCGTATTCGACATAGTGGGGCCAAGCCACCGAGTCGCCCTGCGTTTTTTTGTCGTTATAGACGGCCATCTTGATGTTTTGCAGGACCTGTTCTTTGGTGGGGATGAGGCGGTGTTGGACGGCGCCCCGGATCAGCGGCACGACGAAGCGCTTGAAGCAATCGCTGGTTTTGCCGGTTGTGTCCCAGATCGCCGACGGCCAGGCGCCGCCGAAGCGCTCGGCTTCTTTGGGGCTGTACATGAGGGTTTGGCCGTCGAGGCTGTAGATGCCGCAGCCGCGACTGACGCCCATGACGAAGTTCAGCGTCCAGAAAATTCGCGGCATGGTCTTGAGCACGCCGGAGCGTTCGCCGGCGCAGACGCCCATTCCGTTGAAGCCGGCGTTTTGCCAATAGAAGCCGCCGTCTTCCCAAGCGCCATGCTGATGCGTGATTCCGCCCAGCCAAAGTCCCATCGCGGCACTCTGCGAATAGAACTGGCGGCGGATGATGTTGTTTTTTTGCGAGAGGACGAGGTAGCGGCCATACTCACGGACGAACGCGCCCTGCTTGTCCATCAGGTCCTGCCACTTGTCGTCCTTGTAGGTGCCGTCGGCTTCCTGATAAATCATGCCATACTTGGCGCAGATGCGCGTAAGGCGATGGGCATAGCGCATCGCGCCGTCTTTGCCATCCTGATAGAGATCGCCGAGATGTTCGCCGCCCTGGATGCCGATGAAATTCGGGACATTCTGGAACAGCCACTCGATATCCGCCAGGCTGACCCAATGGCTGCGCAGCATGATCGCGTGCGGCAGCTTATCCAGGCCGCGCGCGAAATCAATCACCGGGATGCCTTTGCCTTCCATCCCTTCGGCGATGATCCCGATGTAGGGCGCCAGCTCCGCGGGCGCATCGGGATGAAAATCGGTGAAGTCTGTGACGCGAGAGGCTTCGAGGGTGAAGAGCGGCGCTTCAGGCGTCAGCGGGCGCTTGAGCGGCTTCATCGAGTAGTCGTTATTTACCGTGAAACTGCGCACGGGCGACCATGCGCCTTTGAGATCGCCTTTGGCGCCGCGCACGCGCCAAAACCATTTACCCGGCGCCGGCAGCTTGTCGTCGGGCGCCATGTACCAGGGGTAGTCCTGGCTGGTCGTGACGCGCTCCTGCTGCGGCGCGGCGAAATCCTCCGAGCGCGACCATTGCAGGTCATAATCCACGACCAGCGGAATCGCGCGCCAGCGAAACATCGTCGCAAAGTCGGTGAATGACGCATCCGCCACGGGCGAGAGCATCGTCGGCGTCATCGGCAGCGTCTCCGCAATTGAAATCGTGGCTGCTGCTGCCATCTCCAGGACGAACGGAACTTCGTCAGCCCAGCCAAGACGCTGATTCAGATCAATCGTATGCTCGCCCGGCTGGCTTGTTTCCAGCAGCGTAACGGCTGCTTTGCCGGACGCCATCGGACGCGCCACGATCTTCGCGGCGTTCGCGGCGCCCGCATTCGCCAAGGAAACGCGGCACTCGTAGTGTTTGTTGAAATCCATCCGCAAAGCCAGTTGGCGGTCGGAGATAGCCCCAAGTTCGGAGACAGTTTGCGCATACAATGGCTGTCCGCCAAGGAACACCGCGCACGGCGGGTTCAAGCGCGGTATCTGTTCCTTCTGAAGGCTCTGCCATAACTCGACTGTTTGGCGGAATACGCTGGCGCCGGTCTGCGCGGCCAGAAAGGCGAAGCCGTTTTCCAGCGACTCATGCGGTTTGACGAGGAAAGGGAACTGCCCCTGAACCGGATCAATGAAATTGCACTGGAAGCCGCCAGCGCCGCAGCCCCAGATCATCGAACCCTGCCCCACCTTGCCGGGTGTGGGGAGCAGCGTGGACATCCCAACGCCGCACCCCGTCGCCGGCGACTCCATGCTGATGCGGCAGAGCTGCCCGATCCATGCGGGGCGCGTCTCGCCGCCGTTGATGTCGCCCTGGATCGGGGACTTCTTGCGTTCGATCAGCGGCGTTGGCATCAACTCCTTCGACCATTTTCCAAAAACGCCATTGCCGCTGCCGGTATAAGCCACCCACAGCGGCGCATCGCTGTCGTTGGTCCATCGCACGCGGCAAATCAGAATCGGCAAGCCGGGGACCAGCTCGAAGGTTTCGGTGATGGTCATGCCTTTCGCGACTCCATCCAGCCGCCGCGTTATCTTGATCGAGGGCCGGCCATCGGGGCTGACCGATGCCTCGCGCTTTTCAACGGGCGCATCAGCGAAGCGCGCTAGACCGAGTTGCTTCAAGTAGCTCGCATCGCCATTGGTGATCCGCCCGCGATTCTGATTGTCTATCCAGAAATCCAGCGCGCCGTCTTCGATCAGGCCTGTCTTCTCTTTCTCAAATTCGAGCCGCCAGCCTTTCTTGCCGAACGCAAAGCGCAGAATGCCGTTCCTCACTTCCTCCGGTTTCGCATCCGCCACTTTCGCTTCCTGCCAGCGATCCGACTTCTCCGCGAGCAATTCCATCCGGGATGACGGCGGCAACGAGACGTACAGCCAGAGAACGGGGCGACCATCCGCCGTGCCGCGCGAGATTGGCATGGCCGAATCTTTATTGGCGGCCCGTATTCGAATCGGCGCGTTTTCAGGCAGACCTAGCTTGGCATGGAAGTCCTTTTCATCAAGCGCGACCGCTGCCGCATGCACGGGCAGTTTGGAATAGTTGACAACCGTGATGGGCAGGCGGACCTCGCTGCGCGCAGTGGATTGCCCGGGCTTTTCCATCACTTGCGTCAAAGCGGCGAACCATTGCGCGGCCATCTTCTCGGCGCCTTTCGCATTCGGATGGACCATGTCGGCAATGGTATCGGCGCTCCAATCGAAACCCGCCGCCTGATTTACGATAATGACGGGCTGCGGCGGCGTGTTCAGGCGTTCGGCCAGTTTGCCCAATTCCTCATTGAGCGCCGGAATATAGGAGTACTTGGGCAGCTTGCCGCTGGGGATGACCTGCGCGAGCAATACAATCACTTTCGGATTCTCCGCGCGCAGAGAGGCGATAATCTTCTCGGTGGCGGATACGATTCCGTTTATGGGCTGCTCTTCAACGGTATGATTGTGGCCGGCGTGGATGAGCGCGATATCGGGCGCATGTTCCCGGGGAATTTTGCCCACGGTCGCCGCGAGGAACTCGGCGTTCTTTCCGCCATATCCTTCATGCGGCAAAGGCCCGATGCGCGATTCGCTCGAACGCGATCCGATGTATTCAATCAGATAGCCGGCAGCGAATAGCTTCTCCCGTAACGGATACCGGTATGTGGAAAAAGTTTTGCCGCCCTCAGTGATCGAATCGCCGATTGGCAGAATGCGGTAAATGCGCTGACCCGCCGCATCCCTCGCGCCCTCTCCATCCGCGCCAATTCTGCCGGCACTCATTAAGGCAAGAATTGCAGCCACCGAAATCAAATAGGCGTTCAGCCAACATCGGTTCATGGAATCCATACTCCGTGTAAATGCAAGATCAGTTGGTCCTTATTAGCGGTCATTAGCGGCCGTTAGCGGTTTCCAATGTCCGCCGATTCGCAACCACTAATGAACACGAATGGACACGAATGGATGCGCATTTTTTTTCCCAAAAACTCCAATAGCCATAGTGAGTGCAATTTTATTATTCCACTTGCGGCATGTGATTATAGCCCAAAGCCCATCATATCCGGTTCCTGACCGGTTTCAAGATACATCAGCGAAAGGAACAGTATGCCAATGCCATCCACAGCGTCACAGCGGTCTTCGCCCGGATGCGAGCGAAACATGCGCGCGTCCTTGGAGTAAAGGCATGTCACCGCCTCCGCCGCCAACTGGCGCGCCTGCTCGAACATCTTGGCGTCGTCCAATACATTGGCCGCGCGGATCAGGAAATGGATGCACCGCCCGTATTGATCCGCGTAGGCGCCTTTGCCCCCGTTGGCCGGGACGCTCTGCGCGATGAGATTGGCGAAGCGGCGAACCGCTGTCTTGAAGACGTCATCCTGGGTTTGCCGATAGAGCATCAGGCTGGCCTCGGCCATGCACATCGGATAGTTGTGCGTCGGAAAGAGCGGCTCCCACAAGTCGGCGTATTCGCCGGGCTGATAAAGAGTGTCTTCGCCGCTCGTCTTCGTCCGCTCGGGTTTGCGCGGCGTTCCGTCAGCGACGGTGAGCTGGCCGAAATAGCGCCCCGTCTTCTCGTCATAGCCGTAATGCAGCCACGCTTTGACGGCGTCGCGCGCCATGGTTCGGAATTCTCCCTCACCGGTATAGTCGGCGCTGCGAAGCAGGCAGCCGGCCCACAAGCCCACCTCCGTCGTTGAGGCATAGTAGTCCCAGCGTTTCTCCGGGCCGGACTGATTCTGAAGCAAACCGGTCGCGGCGTCCTTCTGAGCGAAACTGAAGCGCGCCATCAGCAGCGCGCGCGCTTTGAGCCACGCGTCTTTGCGTCCCGTCCGCGCGTAGAGCCACGATAGCGATTCGACCATGACGCCGCCGGCTTCAAGAAATGGATGCGCGCCTCCGCCGGATTTGCTGGTGGGCGGTTGAACGGCTGTGACGTCAGCATGCCGGTCGAAAATGCCGGTCTTGGGGTCCTTGACGTGTTGAATGCCGATCGTGCGGATGCAGCGCTCTGTTTTTTCCGGCGAGATCATCCAGAATATTTCCCATGCGCACGGCAGCGGACGGACTTCATGGGCGCCGCCGGAAAAGGAAACGATCTTTTCCGTGAACACGTCATAATAAAGGTGGTTGCCCCAGAGGAAGAGGCCGTTTTCTTTCGAGACACAGCGCTCGAGAAAATCGCGCAGGTAGCGGTCGGCGGCCTGACGATAGCGCTTGTCGCGGGTAAGCCGGCTGAGATTATACGCAGCCACAACAGCCGGCTGTTCCCAATAAAGATTGCTGCCGCGCGGAGCATGAATCTGCCGGTAGGTGCGCTTGACGGCCGGATCGGCTTTGGCGGGCTGTCCGCCTATGTTGATGTCTATGGAGGCCAGCCACAAGCCGTTTTTGTCGCTGCCATAGTTGTCTGTGCCGCTGAGGATCACCTTGTCATAGTGATTCTTAATCAGCGCAAGATAGGAGGCGGATGCATCCACAAACTTCGCCGGACGACTGGTCGGCTTGTCTTCAGCCGCTGCTGATGCGAAATGCGGCAGAAGGATTTGAACTGCGGCGATCCATGCCAGAGAGGTTAAGACAATGAGGCCAGTTCGTCTCCATCTTTTCGTTGCCATTGATAACATTGTGTCCATGATCTCCCTCGCGATTTTCAGCGCGCCATAATCTTCAAGACGTATTCATCATCACACAGCCCTTGCGCGGGAAGCCTAATCGCCAGACTTTCCGCGTCAATTTTACCCCAAACCCACTACAAGCGCGCAAGCTTTTGACGCGGCCATCAGTCCATGACAAAGGCAGGGCCGCCAGACAATAAAGCCAGAATTGGTGAACCCAAGATCTAACCCCGAAGCCGAGCCTGAAAAAATCTGGAAACTTGTTGCTCAATTTTCAGATTGACTTGGAATTATTAAGCAAATATAAAATATTAGAGGGTGTTTCGAAAATCTTTATAAATCTCTGAAATATTTTGAGATACGATCAAATAAGCCCTTGATAGATATTTTGACCATTTTCGAGGATTTTTCCTCTTTGTTTAGCGCTGGATTCCGCG
>JAPLSP010000289.1 GCA_026398575.1 Candidatus Sumerlaeota bacterium
TGCGGTGATTTATAAGCCTTAGCGAAATTGCGAGCAGGTTGTGAGTAAAAGCGCTTGAGTAACACGCATTCAATGCATTAGCATAATAACGGGTTTGCGATAGCTACCGATGGTCTGGGTCAGAGCTATTGCCGCATCCACTATCTTACAAGGAGACTGTATTCATGAGCAAAGCAACTTCACTGAGCGAATTTCTATTCCGCCGGGGCGCCATCGCGTGCGGCATGCTGTTGATGTTTCTGGCCGTCAAGGTTGGCGCCGAAACTGAATGGACGCAATTCCGCGGGCCTGGGCGCGAGGACATCGCCAAAGAAACCGGTTTGCTGAAGCAATGGCCCGCTGAAGGACCGGCGCTGGCCTGGAAGATGACGGGAGTCGGCGGCGGGTTCTCCGGCGTCTCCATTGCCAAGGGCTGTATTTACACCATGGGCGACAAGGACGGCGCCAGCCAGGTCATGGCCATCAATGAAGCCGACAAGAAAATCCTCTGGATGTCGAAGGTGGGCGAGGCAGGCGGCGGCCAGGGGCATCCCGGTCCTCGCTGCACCCCGACGCTCGATGGCGATATGCTTTATGTTCTCAATCAATTTGGCGATCTCGCCTGCTTCCAGATCGCCGACGGCAAGGAAGTCTGGCGCAAAAACATGAACAAGGATTTTGGCGGCAAGATGATGTCGGGCTGGGGCTATTCCGAATCGCCGCTCGTGGATGGCGCCAATCTCGTCTGCACTCCAGGCGGGCAGAACGGGTCGGTCGTTGCTCTGAACAAGAAGACCGGGCAGCTCGTCTGGCGCAGCAAGGATGTAACGGACGCGGCCTCTTATTCCTCGCTGATGCCCGTCGAGTTCGGCGGCGTCCGGCAATATGTGCAGCTGAGCGACAAGAGTGTTTATGCGGTCGCCGCCGCCGACGGCAAATTGCTCTGGCGCGCGCCGCGCATGGGCAAGACCGCCGTGGTCACGACGCCGATTTTCAAGGATGGCATCGTTTTTGTCACGTCGGGCTATAACATCGGCCACAGCGCGTTCAAGGTGACCGCCAGCGGAGGTTCCGTCAAGGCGGAGGACCTTTATTCCGGCAAGGAAATGACCAATCACCACGGCGGCGTGGTTCTGGTGGGCGAGTACCTCTATGGCTTCAGCGACAACGGCGGGAAGCTCAAGTGCATGGAGCTGAAGACTGGCAAAGTGATGTGGGAGAATCCGTGCGTGGGCAAGGGTTCGCTGACATGCGCCGACGGCCGCCTATACGTTCGTAGCGAGGGCGGCGCCGGAGCCGTGGCCCTGGTGGAAGCCAGTTCCGCCGGCTACAAAGAAACCGGCCGCTTCAACCAGCCCGACCGCAGCCAGAAAAACAGCTGGCCGCACCCGGTCATCTGCGACGGCAAGCTCTACCTGCGCGATCAGGATACGCTGCTGTGCTACAAAGTGAAGTAGGGATAAAAGCTGGAATGGAGCGTTTGCGAAGGGAATGCGCCCGCGCGGCAAGCCGCGCGGGCGCTTATGTTTTCTGAGGTGGTTCGACTGGGGCGAAGGCTTTGCGCAAGACCGCGCTCAGGCTTGCCAGTTGGTAAGGCTTTTCGATAAAGCCGGCCAGGTCTTGTCCGGCGAAACGCCGCGCGATTTCCTGCGCATTGTAACCGCTGGCCAGGATGACGCGTATGTCGCTCCGGATGCGGCGCAATTCGCGATAGGTTTCCGCGCCGTCCATGTGCGGCATGGTCAGATCCAGCAAGACGCATGCGATCTCGTCCGCGCGCTCCTTGAAAATCTTGATCGCCTCGCGCCCGTCGGCCGCCATGATCACGCGGAATCCGCAGCGCTCGAGCATCTTCTGGGCCACGTTGAGCACGATCTCTTCATCATCCACCAGCAGCACGGCGCCGCTGCCCCGCCAAAGGCTGGTTGCGGCGTCTGGGTCTGCGTGGGCGGATTGTTTTGCCGAGGCGGGAAACAGCGCCCGGAAGGTTGTGCCTTTGCCGGGTTCGCTCTGCACTTTAATGGCGCCCTTGTGCGCCCGGATAATTCCCAGGACAGCGGCCAGCCCAAGCCCGCGTCCGGTGAACTTCGTGGTATAAAAAGGATCGAAAATTTTCAGCTGCGTCTCTCCGTCCATGCCGCATCCGGTGTCCGCGATTTCAAGGTACACATAAGTTCCGGGGGGTGTCGCTTCCGTCAGGTGGCATTCGCGGAAAAAGGCTTCGTCGCACTCCATGACGCCGGTGGAAATGGCGATGACGCCGTCATTGTCGCCGATTGCTTCCGAGGCGTTGATGACCAGGTTCATGACCACTTGGCGTATCTGCGCGGGATCGGCCTCGATGGCCGGCAGATTTTCCGCGAAGTGGCTGCGCATCAGCGCTTTTTTGGAGATGGACACATGAAGGAGGTGAGCGATTTCCTGGACGAGCCGCGACAGATTGAGCGGCGTGACGACGAATTGGCCCAGGCCGGCGTAAGCGAGCATCTGCCGGCATAATTCGGCGGCGCGGCAGGCTGCGTTTTCGATCCCGCGCAGGCTGTCGCGCACGGAAGATTCCGGCGGCAGATCCGCCAGCGCCATGCTGGCGTGGCCCAGGATCGCCGTCAGCAGGTTGTTGAAGTCGTGCGCAATGCCGCCGGCCAGGACGCCGAGGCTTTCGAGTTTTTGCGCCTGCCGCAGTTTCGTCTCCAGCTGGCGCCGTTCCTCTTCCGCCCGCCGGCGTTCCGTCACGTCGCGAAAGCTCCACACCCGCCCCACGGGCCGGTTTTCGATCCGCTGGGGGAGGGAATAGCGTTCGATGATTCTGCCGTCCTTGAATTCCAACACGTCGAAGCTCGCTGCTTCCGGCAGGGAATACAACTCTTGAACCCGGGCCAGGAATCCTTGGGGATCGTTTAATTGATCCATGACATATTCCAGCGCGAGCTGGTCTTCGCCGGAGCTGAGGATATATTGGGGCATCCGCCACAAGTGGACGAATTTGGCGTTGTAGCCTTCGATCTTCCCCTGATTATCCACCACGAGAATTCCATCGGCCGTCGAGTCCAGGGTCGCCCGGAGCAGCGAGATGGATTGCCGCAGATTTTCCTCCGCGTGCTTTTGCTCGGTGATGTCTATCGCCGTGAAGGTCACGCCGGCGTTCATATTGCCCGGCTCGATGAGCGTCGAGCTCAGGAGGATGTCAATGACGGCGCCGTCTTTGCGCCGCCAGCGCGTTTCGACCGAGCCCGAGCCTTTCTCGGCGATTTGCCGGTATTTTTCCTGCCCGACGTATTCGAAGTCTTCATGCGTCGGGTAAAGCATTTTTGCCGATTGCCCCAGGAGTTCTTCGGCGGCGTATCCGGTCATCCGGCATAGCTGGTTATTCACCTGCATCACGATGCGGTTGATCACCATGCCGATGCCGATCGGGGCGGCCCTGAAAATGCTTATCAGCTCGGCTTCGCTTTCGCGCAGGGCCTCTTGCGCCCGGTCGCGCTGGAGCACCGCGCCTTCCAGTTCCGCAATGTGCCGCTGCAATTCGGCCAGATCGTTTGCTGGCGCCGGCTGGGTTGTGTCAGGCTGGTTCATTATCCACCCCCACAATAAAACACCTGTAAAGTTTACTATAATTGATCCTATTAGTCAAGCGTTGAACACGAAACAACCTGATTATTTGATTGAAGATCATTATAAGGCTATCGAGATGCTGCGCCGCGTCCGTCTCAGACAATCAGCGTCAGACAAGACTCTTGACACCGCCTCATGGAAAAGACATCGTTGCCGAGAAAGGTCATGTCAGGTGCAGGAGACCACGGATGCCACGAATGCCATGGGTATCACGGATACTGCGGTCGCTCATGCTGGGCGCGCTTGCGCTCAATGTCACGCTCGCTTTGCCGGCGGGCGCCGGACAGGATAAAATTACGTTGCAGGCTTCGCCGGAACGCGCAGGCAAGTATGAAAAAGTGGAGTTTATTTTAGTCACGACCGGTTCGGCGCAAAATCAGAACCTGCTTGATTCCAGTCAGGCGGAGATGAACGTCGAGATCAAAACTCCCAGCGGCAAGCGCTTGATCGTTCCTGGATTCCTTTATCAGCCGTATGAGCGCAAGCGGATTGCGCGGGGCGGGCGCGAAAGCGATTGGCTTTATCCCTGCGGCCAGGCTGTCTGGAAGGCAAGGTTTGCGCCGATGGAAATTGGCGCGTATGAAGCGATAGCCTGGATCAAAGACGGCCCCGGGCTGGTCGGACGCGTCGGACTGGTCGGACCGGTCGGACCAGTCGGATCGGCCAGGCTGGTCGGGCCGGCTGAATCGGCGCCGGCGCGGTTTGAGTGCGTTTCCTCCGCGCGAAAAGGCTTCCTGCGCATCAGCCAGAAAGATCCGCGATTCATGGAATTCACCGAAGGCGCGCCGTTCTTCGCCATCGGACAAAACCTCGCATTCATCGGCGAAACGCAATACGTCACTCCGCTCAAGGCCGAAGCGATCTTCGACAAGTTATCCGCCAATGGCGCCAACTTCCTGCGCGTTTGGACCTGCTGCGAGGATTGGGCGATGGCATTGGAAGCGCGCAAAAGCGTTTGGGGGCGATCCTGGGAGAAGAAGACGTTGGTTGTTGCGGCGCCGGATGACAAGGCGGGCGGGCAGCCGGGCGGGGCGACGGGCGGACAGAATCGCATGTGCCTGAAGCTTTCCGGCGCCGATGGAGCTGCGCTGCCCTTGTCGCCGTGCCATCCCATCGCTCTGCGGCCCGATACGCGATACGCGATTTCGCTCGATGCGTGGATGGAGGGCGACGCCGAACTGCAGATCGAATTGAACGGCGCAAGGCTCGAATCCTCCTCCGCAAAGAAGAATAGCTGGAGCGCATTGAAATATGAATTCAAAAGCGGATCGAAAGATTTCTGGATAGAACGCATGAGCATGCGGCTGAAAGGCGCCGGCACGGCGTATTTCAATCTTATGTCGCTACGCGAGGCGGCGGGCGGACCGGAACTGCTTTGGGAAGCCGAGTCTGGCGTCAATCGCCCGATCTTCGGATACTATAATCCAACGGACTGCTTCATGCTCGACGGGCTAATCGAGGCGGCTGAGAAGCGCGGGCTTTATCTTCAGCTGTGTTTCATCACGCGTGATCTCTACATGAAGATGCTCAAGAAGCCCGACAGCCCGGAATATCAGGAGGCCATCGAACACGCGCGCAGGCTGATCCGGTACGTCGTGGCGCGCTGGGGATACTCGACCAGCGTCGGCGCTTGGGAATACTTCAACGAGATGGACCCCGGCGTGCCGACCGACCGCTTCTATGACGTGTTGGGGAAGTACTTCGATGAGATTGACGCCGCGCATCACCTGCGGACGACCAGCGCGTGGGCGCCGTCGCCCAAGGATTACGCCCATGCGCGGATAGACATCGCCGAGCCGCACTTCTATCTGCGCCCCGCCGACAAGAAAAAAATCAAGGACGAGGTCAGCGCGATTCTCGACCGCGCGCGTTATGTGCGGAATCTGACTCCCTCCAAGCCCGCGCTGCTGGGCGAGTTCGGGCTGGCGGACGATCAATGGCGCGCCTGCGACGACATGAAGAAAGATCGCGACTATGTCCACTTCCACAATGCGCTGTGGGCCTCGGCCTTGTCGGGGCTTTCGGGAACCGCGCTCTTCTGGTGGTGGGACGACATTGACGCCAAAAACGCCTACCGCCACTACCGTCCGCTGTCCATCTGGCTGGCCGATATCCCCTTCACAACCGCCGGCCTGAAAGATGCGACCGCAACGCTCTCGTATTCACAATCCCCGGCGCCGCCCGCGGATTCCGCCGTCCGCCTGATTGGGTTGCAGGCCCGCGATCAGGCGTATCTTTGGCTGCTGAATCCCCAAGCCACCTGGGCCGATCACCTCGACCCGAATGCGAAGCCGTCCGATGTGAGCGGACTGACGCTCCAAGTAACCGGCCTCCAGCCCGGCGCCTATAAAATTCAATGGTGGGATACCCAGGATGGCAAGATTATTCAGGAAACGAATGCCATAAGCACAGCCGGCGTCCTCAAGACAGCGGCGCCCGTTTTCAATAGAGACATCGCATGCAAGATTAGACTACCGATGCGCTAAAATCACCTTGCGAAGTCATTGAGGCTTTTATTCAAAATGCGTTTGCTGGTTGACATGCAAGGCTTCGCATTAGCAGACTCTTTTCATGCTTGCATATTTTGATAATTGCTGCTTGCAGCGTCCGTTTGATGACCATACTCAGTTGCGGATCGCTTTGGAAAGTGAATGTGTAATGGCTGCGTTTGCCCTTGCGGAGGGAGGTCATCTGGATATAGTTTCTTCGGAAGCGCTGATGTATGAGATTGCGAAAATTCCTGACATTCAGCGCAAAGCGTTTGTTATCCGAGCATTGTCGTGCTCGCGGGTTTTTGTGCGAGTAACAGATGAGATTGAGGCGCGCGCCGCGCAGCTTAGCGGCTACGGATTGAGAAACATGGATGCCCTGCATATAGCGTGCGCTGAAGCGGCTGCTGCGCAGTTCTTTTGCAGCTGCGACGACGGGATTCTCCAGAAAGCAGGTCGCATTCCAGGCCTTGGGACGCAGCTCGTGACGCCGCAACAGCTCATCGAGGAGATGAAAAAATGACTCTGCAAATGACGATACAGACGAAGCCGTTGCGAGACGTTACCACGGAGGCGCTGGACATCCTAACCAAGACCCTTGGACCCGTGGATACCCTGCGCTTCATCAATCAGTTCACGCTGGGACATGGCGACTACACAGAAGAGCGCAAGGCTTTGTTTGACAATCTTTCTCTGGATCAGATCATCGCTGAAATCAAACAGGCGCGTGAGAAAGCGTAATTCTAGACATCAGTCTCCAGAGGAATCAGAAACAGACTTCGGGAATGAGCCATTCGAAACGCCACGTAAGACATGCATTGCGCCTTGTGGCGCTCCTGACCGGAGCGGCCAGTTTTTGTCCGGCTGCGGAGGAAGGCGCCTTTGTCCGCTTCAATCTCCTGGAGCCAAAGGAGGCCTGCTATCGTATTCACAATTGCCGGCGCCGCCCGTGGATTCCGCCGTCCGATTGATTGGGTTGCAAGGCCGCGATCAAGCCTATCTCTGGCTGCTGAACCCTCAAGCCACCTGGGCCGATCACCTCGACCCGAACGCCAAGCCGTCTGACGTGACCGGCCTGACGCTCCAAATAACTGGTCTTCAGCCCGGCACCTATAAAACCCAATGGTGGGATACACAGGAAGGCAAAGTCATTCAAGAATCGGACGCTACATGCGCAGCCAATGTTCTCAAGATGGCTATGCCTGTCTTCAATCGCGATATCGCATGCAAGATCAGGATATCAAACTAATGAGATTTTTGTTTCATATATTTATAGCTGTCGGCTTAGGTATGAGATCATATTCCTATAATCGTTCACAAAAACAAATAGAAGAAATGACATATGAATAATCCATGCAAATTTCCAGATCGGATAGTAAGTACTAATGAGATCAATAAAGTACTGTTATCAAAATTATTGAAAAGGTGGAAATTTGAATTCAAAGTATTAATTCTATGTATCGCTATTCCTGTTCTGCTTAGTCCCTTCTTTGCAGTAACTGATTCAATA
>JAPLSP010000107.1 GCA_026398575.1 Candidatus Sumerlaeota bacterium
GGTCTTCGGGGATTTCTTCCCAGAGGCGCTTCAGATGGACGATGGGCAATAGAACCGACGATTGGGTGTTGTTGAAGAGGGTGAGCTTGCCTTCGTCGAGGAAGTATTGCACGTCGGCGGTTTCGAGCACGCGCTCGCTGAAGTCTTTGCTGGCGCGCATCTGGAGGAAGCGCTCAAACTCCGTAAAATAGGAGCCGTAGATGTGATACGAATCGGCACTGTGGATGTAGCGCCCGACCTTGATTTCGCGCCCCATCTTCTGGCTGAGGCGCGCCGCCATCCAGCGCTGCAAATCCGTGAAGGCGTACATGTTCATGAAGGCGGCCTTGAAGGCGTCATTGCTGCGCATCGAGACGTTGAGCAGCAGACGGTCGTCCTGAATGCGGAACCACATGCGCTGCAAACACGCCGGGTCCACGCAATCCAAATCCATCCAGCACTGCCACGTAACGGCCTGTGCGCGGCGCGTATGCGGCGTGCGAGCGAGCTTTTCGATCACAGCCTCGATCTGGTTGACCGGCTTGGCGACGCCCGGCACGCGATAATCGTAGAGGCGCTCGTGATAGGTGTATTCCCACTTTCCCGCCGCCGGATCAATCCAGTTGTCATGCACGCCGAACAAAACTTCCTGCCGGTAGATTTCGAGATCGCCCAGCCCGGCGGGAATCGCGCGATGAATGCGCGGCTCGGCCATCGGATCGAAGACGATGATATTGGCCGTCACATCGCGGCTCTCGGGATCGCCCGCCTTGTCGTATTCGGTCTTGAATCGCGCGCCGCCCTCCCAGCAGGCGACCACGCTGTTTTCCCACGCCTCCGGCAACGTCCGCGCGCGAATTTCGATCACGGTGGTGTCTTCGATCATAATGCGAATTCTCCCGGGATAGATGAATGGCCTTTCAATTTTGATGTCACGCCTTACATCCGCGCGCAAGGCAATCGCTGTCCCGGAGGGACAATTGATAAAAGCCCACCGTTTCAACGGTGGGTGAGATGCGACGCCATTTCAGTCCCGGAGGGACGGCTGAAATCCACGTCTGAAGGCTTGCCCTCATTCGTCCCTCCGGGACTGATATGCCGACCCCGTCACGCCACCCACCGTTGAAACGGTGGGCTATTATCAATTATCCCTCCGGGATGAATTAGACGCCATCATTTCATGATTGAAATATCGACCCTTAGTATCCGGGCCATGAATCCTTCTGCGTGGTAAAACCTTCTTCAGCAAGCGCTCTTTCCTCTTCCGGGTTTAATTTGGCGCATTCCACAGCCAACCGCTTTGATTTTATCTTATTAAGCTTTTCGCGAACTGCATCCTGAATCGCGCGGCTGCGATTGCGAAATACGCGCTGTCTGACCAGACGATCTATTTCAATCAGAACGCTTTTGTCTATGGTAATGGATATTCTTGCGGCGCTCATAGCTGATCTCTTATGGGGATCAATTAATATCATGCTGTGCGGCGTGTCAATCCCTGAGCGGCGACAATTCAGTATTTAATCTTTCCGGAAAATGCATGATCACTTTTTCTCTTTGGCGCTTGCCGCAATCGTCGGCTCTCCTCGCAATGCCTCGGCGCCGCTCCATTTCAAGGCGAGTTTTTCAGCGGCGAATGCGGGTTCGGCGGTGAGGCATTTTTTGATGAAGGCTTCGAAACCGCCGCTTTCCTTGGCGCTGCCGCAGACGCAAACCCATGCTGCGCGCCTTCCCATCGCGCGCAGTTCGCGTCCCGTCATGATATCACTGAAAGGCTGCAACGGCTGGCTGCACCACAGCGCGATGCAGCCATCCCCCTTCATCCCGAAGGCCCACTGTCCGCGAATCTCCTGGCGGTCGAAGGCGTTGGACGGCCAGTGCGCGTGCGTGAAGGGGATGGGATGCGATTCGGGGATGTCGAAAATTTCCATGAGCGTGTCGCCGCGCTGGCTCAGGCGCGGGATGACGCCGTTGCCGTACCAATAGCCGGGGCGTGATTCGGACTTGTCGAAGCTGGCGCCGGGATGATTGACGAAGACGTGGCAATCGCGCCCGAGCGTCGCGTGCCAGAGATGCTGCTGATAACCGGCGCCGCCGGGCTGCAATCCGACGCGCTTGCCTCCTGCGGCGCCTGCGTTCGAAAAAGACGCGGGGATTTGGAGCGAGGTCAGGAAGTAGGCGGGAGTCTTGTTCGCGGTGATTTCAACGTCGGCCTGGCGATAGGTTTTGGCCGCCGGTTGGCGCATGATCTCATCCAGCCCGCGCGGAGGAACATAGTTTTGGGAGGAGGAGACGAACGCAACCCAATTGCTCCACGACGGCTGGGCCTCGGCGCTCGCATAAGACAGCAACGCCTGCGTTCCGGAATCCTGCGGATAAAGCACGTTGCGATAGACGCGTCCCTGCGGCCCGACTGTGACGCCGTCAAAGGCCTGTAGAGCCAGATCGTTGAAGATGCGGTCCGCCAGCGCCGCCGCGCGTTTCGACATCGCCGCATCGCCCGAAAAATCCACCAGGTTCATCACTGCCGCCATCGTGATGGGCATGTACGTGCTGCTGAGGAATTCATCGAATCCCACTCGCTCCCTGCGGCTGAGCCAGTCCAGGCAGCGCTTGGCGGCGATCGCGGCCTGCTCGCTCCCCTTGCGCTTGCTGTTGGTGAAGGTTTCATTCGCGAACATGCGCCCGGCCATCAGCTGGCAACCATAAAAAAGAAGGGCGTGGTTTTCGCTCCCGAAGCACATCGCATCCGAACCAGGCTCATCCGACCAATATCGGAAACCCAGCGCTAGACGCTTGATCTGTTCCGATTCTTCGGGCGACGTCATCCCCATGGCGCGCATCCGCAGCAGCGCCGCCAGATAGAAATCCGAGCAATCCCGGCGGCTTTCAATCCCCTGAATTGTGTCGGCGAGCGTTTTCGCATCGGTGTCGCGCTTTTGCCCTGCAGTGCGGCGGGCCAGAAGCGCAATGGCGTCATTGCCTTTGGATTCGGCGCTGATATGCTCCACATATTTGCGGCGGTGCTCTTCAATAGAGCCTCCCGGCGCGGACGAAGACGGGCGATTGGCGGGAATTTCGAGAGGACGTCCGAACATCTGCCCGGCGACGTTCATTTGCAACGTGATCTGAAACGCCTGCGCCGGATTCACTTCATATCGCGTTTTGCCCGCGGGCCAGGGAGAAGCCTGCGATTCGCGTCCCAGCTTGACCGTTGCACCCGATGGCGCGGGAAGCGCGGAGACCAACGCGCCTTTGCTTTCCGGCTTTACGCCATGCAACCATTGCTCGGCCTCAACCAAGCGGACCGTCGTTTCCGGAGGGGCGGGGAGTTGAATGGAAACTTCATTGGCGCCAGTCAGCAGCTGCAACCCGAAAAGCATCCGCGTATCGCGCACGCCCAACCCCTGAAGCCGCACATAGAGGCGGTTGCTTCCCTTGCGCAGCGGCAGCGCGATCTTTTGGGAATCAGGCCGCATGTACCTTGGCACGTCATGCCGGCAGATATGCGCGCCGTTTACCCACAAATCGGCGGTCCCCACCGCCCAGAACTTCGCCTCCGCCGTCAGATCGCGCGGCGCCTGCAAATCCGTCGCAGCGTAATAATCCAGTTTTTCAAGCAGGTGATAAAAGGCGGTGCATTCGACGAAGATGTTTTCGCCGGGATAATAAAACCTCCAGGGCTGATTGAACGGTCCCGGCGCACCCAACGCGACCTGGCGCGGCGGTTCGACAATCGTCTGATCCACCGACTCGCGGCGCATGAAGTCATCGCTGCCGCTTTTGCCTTTATAAGGCGTGCGCTCCGGTCCGACGACGGCCCAGTGGCGCACATAGCCTTGCTCGTCGCATTTGAAGAAGTTTTGCGCAGCTCCACTGGGTTCGGTTTTCATATTGGTTACCTTGTTTTGTGGCAATGCGGATTCAGCGCATAACGCTGTCCCAACAAAACATGCATAAACCGCTGTCACATATTTCACAATCAGACTTTTCATAATTTCTCCTAAAAATAAGTCGCGTTTTTGCTCCCAATGCTGCTTGCTGCCGGCTATTTTCTGTTCGATGGATTTTCCGTTTTCACCTTCATTCTTGCAAGCGACAACCAGCGAATCATCTAAGGTATATTCCGGGTTTGATGAAAATCAGACAATATCGCTTGACTGTCCCATCATTCGGCCCAAAATAATCGGTACTTTCATAGCGCTTGAATCTTTGCCAAAAGAGGTGTGAAAAAATGCGTACTTTGCGAGCTAAATACACGAATGGAAAAGTAGAGTTTCTTGATGGGATTCCTCCATCCAGCAGTCGCGAGATTTTCGTCACTTTTCTATCTGATGAAGAGACGCCTGCCAAAGGGACCGTAAAGGAATTTATTTCAAAGTGGGCCGGCGCTTTCGAAGGCCTGAAAATCGGTAATCTAAGAGAGGAACGAATCCGCCGCATTGAAAGCAAACATCAACAAAGAATTTTGCGATAAGTATCTGCAATAAATCATGTGATCGTAATTCCGAATATCTTTGCCAAGGTTGAGCTGATTTCATGCGCTTGGCCGGACCGTAGGGGTTGGTCAGAAACAACAATGTGTCATTGTCCTTGAGCGCGTGTTCGCCGTCAACGGCGCCATCGGGGTGGAGGATGAAAATATGTCCCCCCTCCCAGTTCCATCGGAAGCCTTTCCATCCGCTGTATGGTTGGCCATTGATCGAGAGAGCCGCCGAGCCGTCGGCGCGGAATTCGCGGCGATAGGTCTTGCCTTGATAGTTGTATTCCCAGGCGCCGATAAACTGCTCGCGCGGCGCGTTCATCCCCACCGCGGCCGCCGCCGCTGACGGACCAGCCTCATAGCCGGTATAGCGATAGGGCGTGGAACCTGCCAGCGGCGAGGCGCTCCACACAATGACCTCAAAGGGTTCGAGCGGGATGCTTGCGGTCGTTCCCGCCTGCATCTTCAGCGCGGGTTTGTCCGCGTCTTCTTTCCAGGGGCGCTTCAGTTCCCAAGCGGACGGCTGCCCATCGGGCAATTCGAACGCCGCCCCAATATCGAGGACGAACGTCTGCGCCTTGTCCGAGGGATTGCGCAGCATCAGCGTCGCCGCGGCCGGCGACCACGCCGCAAAGCCGTACGCCTCGCCCTGCCCCGGATCGCCGCCCACCCAATGGCTGTCGGCGAGGGCGGCTTCATTCTTCCTGGCCCAAAGCGCTGTCTCGGCCAGGACATCCCAATGCGCGTCCGTGAGGAGATTGTGGGAAATATACAGCTCCTGCAGATCGGTCCCGGTGGCGAAGAAATCGCGCGTGTCGCGCCGGAACGCCTCCACGTCGTTGTTCATGCGCGTCGGCGTGCCGAGCTGCGCCAGCGCCATGCCGTGAACCATCAGGGAATTGAGCGGATACATCGGTCCGCGCCGCACGATCTGCTTATAGACCGTGCCGTCGCGATAGGTGATCCACTTGTCGCGCATCGAGCCGGCGCCCGCGAAACTGATGTCCTGGCCCTGCCGCCAGATCGAGTCCACGCTCCACAACCAGAACGGCGACGGCCACGTCCCGACCGTGGCGTTGATGAAGAGATCGGGATTGGCGCCACGCAGCCGCGCACAAAGCGCGAGCAGCGCTTCGAGATCGCCGGTCTTGTCCCGCGGCGCGCCCGAGGCATAGGCGCCGCCGCCGATGCCGTCGAACTTGAAATAATTGCAGCCGTATTTTTCGATGAAGTTCCGGCAGACTTCCGTGAAGCGGCGGTTATAGTTCGGTCCACCCAGCGAAAAGCCGCTCGGATTGGTCTCGAAGCCTTGCGAGCGTCCATAGGCGAGGCGCTGTTTTTGTTCATTGCCGTAGCCGCCCCACGGCGAGACCCAAACGCCTACTCCGGCGCTGAAGCATTTGGTGGCGGCCTGCAAAGGCGTGAAGCCGTTTGGGAAACCGCTGTTGAAGCCCCAGAGGCTGTTGTGGTCGTCCCAGCCGTCGTCAAAAACAAATGACTTCATGGCCACTCCGCGTTTGCGGATCAGCTTTTCGCCGAAGCCTTCGATCACGGCCAGGCACTTGGCTTCGTTCATCAGATGGCCGGGCCAGGCGATGTCGTACCAGGAATTATAGTGGAGAAACTGGCGGTAGGGATGCGCGCGCGAACGTTCGAGATAGTAAAGGAATCCGCGCCGCGTCTGCCCGGCAATGGTCAGGCCGATGACCCCGCGCGCGGTGATTTGCTCGCCGGCCTTGAGCGGCGCTGAGCGCTGCAGGGCACAACGCGCGCGGCCGTCCTTGACCTGAATCTTGGACATCGGATGTTCGAGCGCCGCGAACCATTGCCCCGCAAAGACCGGAGAACCGTCCACCGCTCCCAAAACGCGCGCCCCGGGCAGCGGCAAATCCACCAGCGCAAGTTCGCTCAAAGCGACGGCGTTCCCGGCGGCGCGCACGGTTATTTCCTGGGTCACATAGTTCGAGCCCTCGCGAAGGATCGCGCTCCATTCCGCTTCGATTCCGGTTTCGGCGTCTTTGAAGCGCAGACGGATCGCCTTGCCCGCCAGGCGCTCCTCGAAGCGGATCGGCGCGCTGGAGGGTTTGAGGTCGCTGATTTCCGGCGCGGCGATCATCTTCATTTGCGACGCCGCAATCTCTTTGCCGCCTTCCAGGATCAGGCGGAAGGCCTCGCCGGCGCTAATATCTACGGTCGCCTTCGAGGCTTGATCCCTGAGGCGGACGGGCTTCAACGCGCCGCCCCTCACTGACCATTCGCATTTCAGCAAATCATTTTCGAGGCTGAAGGTCTCGCCTGCCAGCGCTGCGCGCGCCGCGCCCGGCGCCACAGCAGCAAAGAATCCATCGTGCGCCAGAGAAAAAGAATTCTGCCCGACGGTTTCATCGGCCAAAGCAATGAAAGGCGCATAAACAAAAGCGAGCATCGCGAGTCTGAGGAACATGGAAAAAAGCCTCCTATTTCGAAAAGAGTCCTAAATCTGCGGTCATCCGTGACATCCGCCGCATCCGTGTTCTATTGAGTATTGCGCCAACAATATGAATAGACAACGGATGCGACGGATGTCGCCGATCACCACAGATCGCAAAGTAGCTGAAGCCATATTCAAAGGACGAGTGGTTTCAATGTTCATACTCGCACCCCTTGCGCGATGAGGATTCGTAACAGGTTTTCATCATTGCTCCTCCCAGAATTCCCACGTCATATCCGCGACTTTGGGCGAAATCGTTTTGCCCTTCAGCGTTCCGATTTCGGCGCCCATAAAGTTCGCCCCCGCTTCCTCCGGCGTATAGCGCCATCCTTTGAAGACCGCGCCATCGCCCAAACCGGTGTCCACTTTGAAGACGTGATCCGCAAAGCTGCGATTGGCCAGCGCGATCGTCAGTTTTCCATCAGGCCGTTTGAAGGCAAAGATGCGCAAGTCGTCATCGTACTTCGTTTCCGTCACCGCCACGCTCCGGCAATCCCAGGGCAGATGGCGCACGAAACTGCCGACGGCGTGCCAATTGTATATGTTCCAGACCCAATGCCCGGGCTTCAATCCCGCCGGATACTTGGAATTATCGGCGTCGTCCGCGGGCCGCCAGAATCCGAGCGAGTAGCCGCTGGCCTCGGCGTTTTTGAAAGGTTTCAGAGCGTGAATCCAAAACCACGCCGGCGCCTCGCCGGGTTGAAGCCAGTTCATGATGTGCAGGACGGTGTTGAGGCAGCGCGCGGGCGACGCGAGCTTGCCCAGATACTCATATTCATTTTCAAAAATCGGTTTGCCGTTGTCGCTAAAGTCTTTGCGAATCTTCGCCAGCGTCGGGCGGACGACATTCGCGTCACTGCCGATGTGATGAATGACCATCGCGTCAATCAGTTTGGATTTTTCAGGGTCCTTCAACATCGGCGCGGCAAACGTCAGGTTCCAGCTATCGGAGATTATCATGATCTTCGGATCGAAGGCGCGTATCGCGGACACGGCGGGAACGAAGGCGCGGCAGTAGTCCGCCGCCGAGCTGTATTTGCAGGATGAATAGGGCGTGTCGCACGGCGGTTCGTTCTGCATCCCCCACATCGCGATCGGAATGCCGTTATCGCGCAGATATTGCACGTCATGCCGGCACGCCTCAGCGAAATCCTTGAGGAAGCGATTCGTATTGCCCTTATAGACGGGATCGTTGGCGAAGTTTTTGCCGAAGCAGCGCAGCACATTATCGCTGCCGTCTTTGCCGGAATATTTTCCATTTGCCTTCCAGAACGGCGCCGGCGACCAGTATTCGAGCGAAACGCCCTCGACGCCGCTTACCGCGATCATCTCTTTCAATTCGGCCATCTGCTCGGGCCAGCGCCCCTGCATATATTTCTGATCCTTGTCCAGCCCGCGCCAATACAAGCCTCCCGCCAGCCGGCAATAGCGGAAACCTTTGAGCATCTCCTTGAAAAAGCGCTGCCGCTCTTCGGGCGTGAGATCGTGCGGAACGCTCGTTTTCGCTTCGGGCATGCCCTGGTTGCCGGAGTTGATCGAGTCCGATTGAATTTCGAAGCCCAACCCTTTGATCATCATCTGCATCTTATCCGGATGTATGGCGTACTGGCCTTCGGCAGGCGAGAGAGTTTTTCGCGCAGGCCGTTCCGTCGGGTATTCGGCCAAAGCCGTTATCTCACCTGATGCCATTATCAAACTCACCATCGCCGTCGCTCTCATCGCGACAACGATCTTTTTTGTGCTGCAAATCATTCTTGGACTCCTTCATCTGGTTATATAGCTCGGCTTAAGGACTGCAAGGACCACAAGGACTACAAGGACATCAAGGGCTGCAAGAAAATCAAGGGCTGCAAGAAAATCAAGGGTCTTAAGAAATAGCTCTTAGCTTCTTTGAGGTCCTTGCTGTCCTTGCGGTCAATGTAGTTCAACACCGCCGCCAGGAACAAGGCGGTTACAATCCACCACCGCAAATACGGAATCTTCATCATTGAAATTCTTCCAATGAAACAGCTTAGGGGAAGGCAATCTTCGCAGCCCATTGCGCGCCTTTGATCTGGGCATCCTGCCAATCAGCGGCCTTATAGAAATGATGCGCCAGCCATGCGCAAGCGGTTTTTCCGGATGGAATATCCACTTGGTTGAAAAGATTGATGAGCGATGAAGAATGAAAGAGCGTCTGGTCATTGAGCGTTCCCACTCCCGTCGTGTTGCAGGCGTGAGGATTGCGGATGGTCGAGACACAGTAAATTACTCCGCCGCCAAATTCCAAGACCTGAAAGGGAGCAGCGTGCGGTTCCTGATAGGAGGCAGAGGCGCCCCACGTTTGGCGGTTGTTGAAAGGATGCCGGGGCAGGATGAATTCCGCAAATGCGCCTTTGTCCCGGAACACATAGGTTTCCTGTTTACCTTCCGCAGAGACGGAAATTCGCGTCGTTCCCAGAGGATTGATGGTGGAAAAACTGAATCCTGGATATCCCGCCAGGATAGTCGCAGACTGCGTCCTGGTTGTTTCATTGATGATGGCGATTCGCTGAAGGACGGTTTTTTCCTCTGTAAGGAGCGCCCAATCGCATTCAAAACGCAATCCCGTGTTTCCGCTGATCGTGCCGGATTCCGGGAGGTCGCTCCACATGGAACGCAGCGTCAGATGTGGCGGCGCCGTGTTGAATGGATCGTCTTCAGCCGTCGCGCGCCGCATCCGCCAGCAAGCGCGCCAGGCCGCTCCTTGTCCATCCTGCTGCCGGCGGCCGATACGCAAACCATAGTCGAAAATAAAGATATGCTCGATATCAAACATCGAAGCGAAATAAGTGGATGCAATGCTGCCCGCATCTTTGATAATGAAAGGAGAGGCGCCGTGATATCCCAAGTCGCGCGGGTCCAGATTCTGAAATACGGCCAAAACCCACGGTCCTTCGGCTACCAGCTCGGCATAATTATCGCTGTCGGCGTCGGTTTTCGCCAAGGTCCATGAAGTCTGGGCGCGAGCAAGAAAGCCGCCGAAAAAGCCGATATCCGCGGCTAAAAGCAAGGCGATTGCAGTCCATGATCGCAAATGCGAAATCGTGATCACGAGCGTCCCTCTCTTCATTAGGGATACCTTACGGATATGTGCGATGCATGGAATAGATATTTGCGATGCGCTTCTGTTTTTCATTCAGCAAATATGTTCGTTACGCTGCCCGGACCCGGCGGGCGTCATCAAGCAAAATCCCGCCTTCCCTTTAAAATATACTGGCGCGCCACCTTCGGGCGCGCCAGTCGAGAGGTCGAGCACGAACACCTTCTATGAGGGACGTCGTTTTCCTATGATTTCAATAAGTATATGATCATTTAAGGAATAAGGCGGGCATATAAAATCAAAGTTTCCTCCCTTGATTCGTCCCGCGCAACAGACTCATGATAAATGCGGGCGCGGCGCCAATAGTAGCTATTGGCGATGCGCGCAAACTCATTCAGGTGAAACGGTTATCATGAACACCATCGAACTCGAAGAAAAGTACACCAGCGGCGTCTATGCCAAGCGGCCTCTTGTCGTTGTGCGGGGGCAGGGCGCGCATATCTGGGACGAAAACGGACGTGAGTACATTGACTGCATCGCTGGCATCGGCGTGGCGTCGGTCGGGCATTGCCATCCGCGCGTCGTGGCCGCTCTCAAGGATCAGGCCGAGCGCATCATCACCGTGCCGGAGTTGTTCTATAGCGACGTGCGCGCGCGGCTGATGGAAAAACTCGCCGCGATCTCGCCCCAGGGCGTCAATCGCTTTTTCCTCGCCAACTCGGGAACCGAGGCCGTCGAGGGAGCGATGAAGTTTGCGCGCCTGACGACGAAGCGCACGGATTTCATCGCCTTCCAGCGCGGATTCCATGGCCGCACGATGGGCGCGCTGACCGCGACGCACAAGAAGGATTATCGCGATCCATTCCAGCCGCTGCTGCAGGGGATGACGCACGTGCCGGCCGACGACATCGAGGCGCTCAAAGCCGCCGTCACGGATCGGACCGCGGCGATAATTTTCGAGCCGGTCCAGGGCGAAGGCGGCGTGCGCGTGATGAACATGGAATTCGTGCGCGCGATGGCGGCTTATGCGCGCGAGCGCGGCGTGCTTCTCATCGCCGATGAGATTCAATGCGGCATGGGGCGCACGGGCAAGTGGTTCGCCTGCGAGCATTTCGGCGTCACGCCCGACCTGGTCTGCATGGCCAAGGCTTTGGGCGGCGGCGTGCCCATCGGCGCGATCGGGTTGTCGGAAAAAATCGTCGTCGAGCCCAAGTCGGTCCATGGCTCGACGTTCGGCGGCAACCCGCTGAGCGCGGCGGCGGCCATCGCGTCCATCGAAGCCATGCAGGAAGAGAAGATGGTGGAGATGGCGCGCGACAAGGGCGCGTGGTTCATGGATAAGCTGCGCGCGATCGGCTCCCCGAAAATCCGCGAGGTCCGCGGGCTTGGGCTGATGGTAGGCGTCGAGCTCAAGGGCAAGGTTCAGAAACCGCTCCAAATGCTGCAAGAAAAGCACGGCGTCTGCGCGCTCCTGGCCGGCCCGACCGTCATGCGCTTCCTTCCGCCGTTCGTAATCTCTTACGAAGACCTTGAGCGCGTCGTCGAGGCGGTCAAAGCCGTTTTGTTATCAGAAGCAGAAGAGTAAATCTGCCGTCCCTGTGGTCCTTGAGGTCCTTGCTGTCCTTGAATGGCGGGTAAGGACAACAAGGACCTCAAGGACAACAAAGACCACAGGGACAGCAGGGACAGCAGAGGCGCCTGATTGTGCGCGATGGGAGGACGTCTTTATGATGACCTTCAAGCAATTTGCATTGAAGCCGGAAACCATCCCCACCCTAACGACGTGGTATCTCGCCGATTTGGGGGAAGCCAAAGGCAAACAGGAATTATTCACCCGGCAGTCGCCGTCGCGGCTTAAAGCGCTACGCGAACATGCTCTCATAGAAAGCGCCATTTCCTCCAACCGGATTGAGGGGATCACCGTGGATCAATCGCGAATTGGCACTCTCATTTTTGGGCGCCCCGCCCTGCGCGACCGCAACGAGGAGGAAGTAACCGGATACCGCGAAGCCTTGAAGCTGATTCATGAACATGGCGCTGAATTGCCGTTGAATGAAGCGACGATTCTGGAATTGCATCGTCTGTCGCGACAGGGCGTGTGGGACGCTGGAAAATACAAGGACATTGATGTAGATGTCATCGAAAAGTTTGCCGATGGCGGCCAGCGCATAAGATTCAAGACCGTGCCCGCAGCACAGACGCCTGAATACATGAAGGAATTAATCGCAGGATGGCATCAATGTCAAAGCGAGCAATGGATTCATCCATTGATAGCGATGGCCGCATTCAATCTCGATTTCCTTTGCATCCATCCCTTTCGCGACGGCAATGGACGGGTATCGCGCCTGCTGTATCTGCTCCAGTGTTATCATCTGGGGCATGAAGCGGGCCGATACATCAGCCTCGAACGGCTGATCGAGCAAAACAAGGAACGCTATTATGAAACCCTGCAAATGAGCTCGATTCAATGGCATGAAGGCAAACACAATCCTTGGATCTATATCAATTTCCTCTTGTATATCCTGAAAAGCGCGCATAAGGATTTCGAAGAACGATTCAAAAAGGGCAAAAGCCCAAAGGGCGCCAAGACCCTATTTGTTCAAGAATCAATTAACTCTTTTTTCGGAGATTTCACACTAGGCGATCTTAAGCGTTCATGTCCCGGAGTCAGCCACGACATGATTCGGAAAATTTTACGCTCGCTTCAAACAGAAGGAAAGATTGAATGCACCGGTCGCGGTCCTGGGGCATTCTGGAGGAAAAGGGGTAATACCCTCTAATAAGGGTAATAATAGAGGTAAGATGAATAATTATCATGTGGTATATGACTATTTTTGAGAGCTTTCAAGCTTTTTTCTCTCCCCCCATCCACGGACAATCCGCCTTTTGGGGGCAGTGCGCGCAGCCGTAGATGCGCGCCACCAGGGGCAGCACGGCGAATGAATCAATGATGAAAGCGACAAGAACGACAACCAGCCAGCGGTTGTGCTGGGCGATAAGGAACGTGATTCCCGCCACCACCGGAATGATCCAAAGCGGGACGATGACGGGGATGTGTTTTTTGAATTTTTGGATGAATAAATTTTCGCTGCTCTTGGCGCGCAATTTTGCGGCGATCTGCCCATAACCGCACGGACACGTCCGCGTGCCAAAGTACTGGCAATAGGGGCAGACGAACACGATGATCCAGAATGCGCCTGCGACGCTATACGCGACATAGAGCGCGGCGGCGCCCCATCCCTTCAGCGTCGGTCCCCATCCGAGAAGAAAGATCGCTCCGCCGAGCGCCGCCATCACGATATACGGCAAATTATCCGCCAATTCCTGAAAATGGGCGTATTCCTTCTGGGGACGATATTTCGCGCATTCCTCGCGCGAATCCGTGGGTGATTCCATCTTTATCGCTCCTGATGCTATTGATGATCTCGAAGCGCCTGAGCACTCTGAGCCAAAAATCCAGTGACCTATTCTTGCTTAAGGATTGAAGGTAATGCAGTCGGAAACGGCGCCAGCTTTTGGAGTAAGGTGGCTTGCCGCCTTCTTTTTGGCG
>JAPLSP010000229.1 GCA_026398575.1 Candidatus Sumerlaeota bacterium
GAACTCTTTGTTCAGCTGCTTGGACATCGAATCGGCGAAGTAGTTGACGTTGTAGGCGTGCTTGGCGTCCGGTCGCAGGCGTTCGAGCAGTTTGTTGGCCTCCTGGCCGCAAATGGGAGTTCCCAATGTCTCTTCGACCAGCAGGACGTAGCGCAGGATGCCAATGATCGTATAGAGCTCTTCGGTTGAAAGGGACATCGTGAAGCGCTCTTCCTCGGTCATCTGCACGTTTTCGGCGTCAATCCGCGGCATGTAGCCGAGGTGCTGCAGCTCGCGCGACACTTTGCGCAGGTCCACGTTCGGAATCAGCAAGACCAGCTTTTCATCATAGAAGCTCTTGACGAATTCGGCCAGCCGCTTCTGATTGCGCAGCGCCTCCATGACGATCGGATCGTCCACCGAGATATAGCCGCCGCAGAAAGCCAGGTTGACCTCGCCGTGCTTTTCGCTGCACTCGGCGATCAAATGGCGCACGGTGTCGGGCAGGCCGGAATAGGAATGCTCGGTGAAGAAATGGATGATGTCTTCGCTGCGAATGCCTTTGTCCATCGCCTCGCGCAGCGATTCCTTGGTGACGACAAAGGTGGACATGATGTCCACGGCCCGGATATCGGCGATTTCATTGAGGTGATAAAAATGCCGCAAACGCAGATCGGGCGGCGCCAGGATTTCCAGGTTTGGCTGAACGGTGAATTTTTCGGCGCTGAAAAGCAGCGGAATATCCTCCATGTTGCGATTCTCGAACATGGCGCCCGGCTCGGCGTAAGGGCCGTCGAGGATGAACTGCCCCATGCCGGTCAGCTTGAAATAGCACCGCAGATCGTCCACCGAGGTCACGGCTTTGCGCCCGACTTTGCGCGGCGTTTTCTGCGTGGCAATTTTGCGGGAACCCAGCACGTCGAGGGCGCCGGGCTGATACAATCCCAGCCGCACAAGCCCCAGCCAATACAGGCACTCGACGACGACCGATTCCACGATCAGGCGCGTGTGACGGCGGAACTTATCCTGCGCGGGCGATACGACGTGGCGCGGGATATGCAGCTCGATCTGCGGCGTCACGTTTTCGGCGAACGCCGCCAGGTTGATCCAGCTGCTGTGAGGGATGGAGGCGATGTTCTGGAGGACGATCTTGCGCAACTCGGGCATATTCATCAGCACGGCGACGGGAACGTCGGTATGCATGACGTCGCCCTCGAGGTATTCCTCGTTCCATTCGGTCGTGGACATCCAGAAGGCGAACAGGTCCTGATAGCAGCGAATGCCGTCGTCCAGCCATCGTACGAAGCTGTTCGAGACGCGCCAGGCCTTGCCGACCGGGACGAGCAGTTTGCGGCTGACCAGGAACAGCCCGAGGAACGCGGCGTACTTGATCGTTTTGTTCGCGCTCAGAAGCGGCAGAATTTTCTTGAGGTCGTTTTTGCCGATTCCGCCGTTGCTCAGCGGCCGCACCGTGTTGCGGTTGATGTACGAAGCGAAGACGACCATGTCGCGCAGCAGGGCATGGGTGTTTTCAAGAAGAATCTTGGGCTGGTCGTTGCGATCCATCAGCGACACCGTGTCCAGTTCGCGCAGGGACCGGTTGTCGGCGGCAAACTGGCTGACGATGATGTGATAGATATCGCGCGGGATCATCAGCAGGTTGTTGTATTTGTTGTCGCCCGTCTCGGCCGTGAAGACCAATCCGCTGGTGTAGATCAGGTTGTTGATGTATTCGGCCTTGGAATGGTCATACCGCTTCTGCATGCCGATATCCAGCAGATCGCGGAAGACGCAGACGCCCTTGCGTTCGACCAGCATCCGGAACAGCTCGCGCTCATTATCCGGCAGGTTGGAGATATACGATCGCAATTGCCCGGGCTTGAGCAGGAAATCGCGGATCATGTTGATGACGTAGTGCCGCTTCTTGGACTCGAGCGTGAGGCCCAGGCCGCGCGTGGCAATATGCATGAGCTGAGGCGCGGGCAGGTCTTTGAGGAAGTCGCCCAGATAGCCTTCCCAATAGGGAGGCAATTCGATGAAACGCAGATAGGGCTCCGGAACGCCGATGAGCCTCATCTTCTCGGCCTGCTGGCTCAGATCGTCGCAGAAGACGAACCCTTTGCGCGTCAATTCGGCGACCAGCTGGCGCACGGCTTCCCGGTTTCCGGCCATCTGCCGGCGCACGACTTCCTCTTCGGTCAGGTCGCCGCCGTGGATCGCCAGGAAATAGACCAGGTCTTTTTCATCTTCCGTCAGCCGCTCGAAGACCATGCGGAAATACGGTTGGAACTGCAGCCGCGGATAGAGAAAGCCGACCAAGCCCTCATGCCATTGATCTTCATCTTCAACGGGATGCTCCGGCGGCATGATATCCCAAAAGCGGATAATGCTTTCGAGAGTTTCCACGGACTGTTCGCGAAGTATGGATTTTAGCTTCATGATTTTGTCCCCTGCTTTTTGCCTTTGGGCCCTTCTCCATTTGCGCTGGATTTCACTCCAGGGCCGCCCGCCTCGTCAAGGATTGTTTGTATTTCATAGCGGTAGCCCTGTTCTGTCAAGAACCTTTGGCGGTTCTGGGCAAAATCCTGATCCTTGCTGTCTTTGGTGACCAGCGAATAGAAATGCGCCATGTTGCCTTCGGCCTTGGGCCGCAGCAGGCGTCCCAGGCGCTGGGCCTCTTCCTGGCGCGATCCGAACGTGCCCGAAATTTGAATCGCCACGCTGGCGTCGGGCAAATCTACGGCGAAATTGGCCACTTTCGAAACGATGAGGATTTTTTGGCGGCCGGATTTGAAATCGCCGTAGAGCTTCTCACGCTCGTCATTCGGCGTCTTGCCTGTGATGATCGGGCCTTTGAACCGTTCTTGAAGGCTGTGCAGCTGGTCCAGATACTGGCCAATGATCAGGATGTTGTCGCCTTTGTGTTTCTCAATCAGGGTTTGGACCAGATCGAATTTGCGCGGATTCTCCGAGGCAATGCGGTATTTGACCTTGGTATCGGCCACGGCGTATTTCGACCGCAACTCTTCGGGCAGCGCGACGCGAATCTCATAGCATGAAGCCGTGGCGATCCAGCCTTGTCCTTCCAGCTTCTTCCACGGCGCGTCATATTTCTTCGGCCCGATGAGGCTGAAAACGTCGTCTTCCTTCTCGTCCTCGCGCACCAGGGTCGCGGTCAATCCCAAACGGCGCTTGCCCTGGATTTCGGCGACGGCGCGAAAGACCGGCGCCGGCAGGAGGTGGACCTCATCGTAAATGATCAGGCCCCATCGGCCATGCTGGAACAATGCCATGTGCTCGAACGGCGACGTGCGCGTCTTGCGCCACGTCATCATCTGATACGTGGTGATGACCACCGGCCGATCGCGCTGGCGCTCGCGTTCCGCTTCCTTGACGTCGCCGCTGTATTCGCCGATCTGGTCGGACATCAGGGTCGTCTTGTCCAGCAGTTCGGCCTTCCACTGGCGCAGCGCCGTGATGTTCGTGCTCAGAATCAGGGTATGCTGCTTGAGCTTGGCCATCACGCCGATGCCGATGACCGTCTTTCCCGCTCCGCACGGCAGCACGAGGACGCCGCTGCCGCCGCGGCTGTGTCCGGCGGCATGGAAGATTTCCACGCCGTCGCGCTGATAGTCGCGCAGGCTGAAGGGCTTGCCGGAGAGCGCAATGGGCCGCATTTCGACGTCCAGCGGCATGCCTTCGACGTATCCGGCCAGATCCTCGACGGGAAAGCCGATCTTGATCAACGCCTGCTTGATGCGCCCGCGCATGTCGCTCTTGACGATCAGGCGCTTCTCGTCCATGCGCTCTTCGATGTAGTCTTCCATGCCGCGCGTATTGATGATCTGAAGGATGAGATTCGGATCGTCGGCCAGGAGAATCAGCCTTCCGGTTCCCTCTTCTTTGGACAGCTTCAGGCGTCCGAAGCGGCTCGTTTGGTCGCGGATGTCATGGGTGATATTTTGCGGGATATCATATTTGGAGTATTTCTCGAGGTCCACGATGATTTCGTCGGCCGTATGTCCTGCGGAAGCCGCATTCCAAAGCGAAAGCGGCGTGATGCGATAGGTATGAAAATATTCCGGGCATTTGACCAGTTCGGCGAACTTGGCCAATGCGTCGCGAGCGTCTTCATATTGGGGATTGCGCTCCTCCAGGAGAATATCCCCGTTGCTTTGTACTACGATCGGATTTTCAGGTTTGATGCCCATTTGCTTTGTTGACTTGTACTAGCGTCAAAACTCCTTTAATAAATTGTGTATCGCTTTTATGAAACCGCCCCATCATAGGCGCTCAAAAGGCAATGATACATGGGAAATCATGCTTCTCCGAATGATTCCCCGGCTTCGTCAAGACACTGGCCGAAACCAAATCCCCATAAATCAATGATCTTTGCTCTCGGAGCGGGACATTGTCCGCGCCAAGAGCAAGACTTGCAAGCGAAAAAACTTCCCCTTATGAATTTTCTTTGAATAACGCTGCCAAAGAACGCAAAAACGGCGGGCGGGCAATGCCTTTTTCGGTGATAATGGCGGCGATATTGGCGGCAGGGGTCATGTCGAATGCAGGATTGAAGACGTTAATCCCATCTGGAGCGATGGCAATTCCGCCCCACGAGGTCACTTCCTTTGCGTCGCGTTCCTCGATGGGAATCCGGGCGCCGTCGCTCAGCGAAAGGTCAATGGTTGAAAGCGGCGCGGCGACATAGAAGGGAACGCCGTGTTCCCTGGCCAGAATGGAAAGCCCATAAGTGCCGATTTTGTTGGCCGTATCGCCATTGGCAGCGATCCGGTCGGCGCCAACGATGACCAGATTGACCTTGCCCTGGCGCATGACGGTTGCGGCCATGTTGTCGCAGATCAGCGTCACGGGCACGCCGAATTCCTTCAGTTCGAAGCAGGTAATGCGCGCGCCTTGCAGCAAAGGGCGGGTTTCGTCGGCAATCACGGAAACCTGCCTGCCTTGTTCGCGGGCGGCATAGATTCCGGCCAGGGCCGTCCCATAGCCGGCCGTGGCCAGCCCGCCGGCATTGCAGTGCGTCAGGACGGTGGCGCCATCGCCGATCAATGTGGCGGCATGGCGGCCAATGGCATGGCAGGTCTCAAGGTCTTCGTTGAGGATGGCCTGGGCTTCCTGCAGTATCCGAACCTTGAGGGCGGCGACCGGCAGCGAGGCGTTTTCGCGGGCCGTGCGCGTCATGCGGTCCAGCGCCCAAAACAGATTCACGGCCGTAGGACGGGAAGTTTTGAGATAGCTTGCTACTTTTTCCAGTTCCGAATAAAAATTTTCAAAATCTTCAGCAAGAGAATCCTTCACGCCAAGATAAGCCCCAAACGCCGCCGCGTCGCCAATCGCCGGCGCGCCGCGAACGCATAACCGCTTGATGGCGTCCCACATCTGCTGAGGGGTTTCAATCCGCAGATACTTCTTCTGGCCGGGCAACAAAGTTTGATCTAAAAGCCGGACCGCGCCGTCGTCCCAAGCCAAAGTAACAAGTTCCGAGTTCCGAGTTCCGAGGTCCGAGTTCTGGGAGGCGAGTTCCGAGTTCCGAGTTCCGAGTTCCGAGTTCTGGGAGGCGAGTTCCGAGTTCCGAGTTCCGAGTTCCGAGTTCATATATTCCTTCTCTTTACGTTAGAGTTTACAGTTCGCCAATCACATTCCTCATCGCTCATATTCATAAATACGACACCACAAAATCACCGCGAGCACTTATTTTGGAAGTAAAGATTTATGCGGATAGGAGCGGCGCCAGCATTTGGAGTGCGGTTGCTTGCTGCCGCTTTAGCTACGCC
>JAPLSP010000222.1 GCA_026398575.1 Candidatus Sumerlaeota bacterium
GATTGAAGGCAAGCGCGAGGATATAGAAAACCATCGGTATTTATCCCAAGCGGCGCCCGCTGCGATTCTGGCTTCATGCGATGCGATAGAGGCGCGCACACAGATAAAAATCCTTTGGGCGAATGATGCGAGCGGCGCGGCGCAACGTCTTGAATGCCTGGTTTGGCAATACGTCAAAGGCATTGTGCGCGACTATGAGACGCTGCGATCCGTCTGCCCTGCTGAAGACAGCGGCGAAGGCGTTGCGAAGGCGCCAGAGGCAACGGAACGCGCCAGACGCGAACCTGGTGGGCACGTTCATCCTATCGGCGAAGTGGTGGGCGAAGTCCTTGGCGCCATTACAGCGGCGCGCGGCGATGGATCCGAAGACGTCCGAAATTCGATGGAAGTTTGAGAGGGAAGGGGCGCGGCAAAAGGCATGATAGGTTCTCTTTTGGGGGGTTGGGGCTGACCGAGGTAAGCATCTCGCTGTAATTTCTCGCGATTTTGAAAAATTCTGAGTAACTCACTTTTTCCAGCAGGAGCAGGCCATGAAGAAAACCGAAAACCTGACAGCGGCAGACGCGGGCGCCCTGAGTCCGTCCAAAGTTGACCAGGTCCTGATTCAATCGGCGATCACAAAACTGAAAGCGGGGCAAAAATTGAGCCGCGAAGAGGGCGCCGCTTTCCGCCGATATGAAAAGACCCGAGAGGAGCAATCGCGATGGGCGCATTATCATTCCATCCCTGTGACTCATTGGCAAAAGTTATTTGGCGCTTCGCATCGGGTGATCCACGAAATGGGCGCCGCCTATGGGCTGGCGGAAATGACGTGCAACCCGGTGAACCTTGAAGCGCTGGCGCATGAACTCCATGCCATGCTCAAAAAATACGGGCCGAAGATGATGGAGGCGGATGACGAACAGGATTTAGACGCTGCCCTGAAGCGTGAGAAATTGGCAAGCCTGCGACGCCGGGGAAAGCGTGAGGATGGAAATTTGATTGACGCGCCGAAATTCCTTTCGCAGCTGACAATGGCACAACGCCTGATTCGTGGCGCCGGAACTACACTCGCGAAAGAATACGGAGAACCAGCGCGAAAGATTTTGAATGACGCCCTAGATGCAGCGGGAAACCAAATTAAAAAAGCATCATAAAAAGTCAAGGTATCAACCCGCTCCTATATGGGCGGCAAATCATAAACTGAAAGGATAAGAAAATGTCTCACATGGCTTCACAGGAACAATGTGATCGCTTCAACCGGGAAAGCCGTGCGGCGGCGGACGTTGCGCCGCACACTGAGGTAAAGAGCAAGGACGATCTCGCCCATCGTTTCACTCAGCACGATGACGGCGTATTGGGTGAATTTGTCAAGGCCCTGGATCGAAAGCGCGACGCGAAAATCGCGAAGATGGAAGCGATGATCGAGGGTGACAGAATGGATGAGGCTTTCAGTCGCGCAAGAAAGCGGCTGGGCGTGGATAAAAAAACCCTTCAGAAAGGGGCAGGCCAATGAGCGAGAAAATCGAAAATCCGGAAGGCGCCTTACAAGACGCACGAACCGCTCACAGCGGCGCCGTTGCTGCGCCGGCAAAGGCTCAGGCCGAGTCAAAGGGCGCGGTGGATCATCTCGAAGAACTCCGCAAGAGTATGGACGATGCGATTGAGGCCGATGCACAAACGGCGCTGGCCGGCGGCAAGCCTGGCAAAAACAGCGGCGAGGCATTGCGCCATGCTATCGCCGTTCAAGAGCGCGTGATCGTGGAATTGAGAAAGCGCGAGGCGCTGGCGCTGGCGGACGAACGCGCGGCGCGCCTGGCTCTGCATAAGGCCGAGTGGCTCGTTTTGAGCAAAAAAAGGGATGCGGTGATTTCCGCCATCGAAAAGGCGCAAGAAAATCTGGACGCCGCCGAAAAGGCAAAGTTTGATCTTCGTTATGAAGAAGACGATCTGCGCAAAAAACGGCTGGCGGTGGAATCCGAAATCAAGGCCGCGTCTCCCGCGCCGCCGCCGAAAGAAAAACCATTTTCGATGACGGTCGCAGGCGATCCGCCTCCGCTTCAGGTCAAGCAGACGATCAAAGGCCAGCTGCAACCGACGATTCTTTACAAACCAAAGCCGCCGATGACCGCTGCCCAACGCGACGCTCGCGAACGTTTGAGCGCATGATTTTTCTGGGTGACGCCGGGCTACCTTTCTCCCGTCGCCGCCATTGTGCGCCCGCCTGGCAGGTCGAGCCGAGCGAGCGCCGGGCTTGTTCCGGGTTGGCCGGAATGAGCCGCGCCCGCCGAGGGGGTTGCCTTCGGCGGGCTTTTTTTGCGGTGGACATCGTCGTCGAGCCGGGCGCCGTCGAGCGCATCATCATGGACGTCGTCGCCAAGGTCAACAGAAGGCACAAGGCGCACGTCTGCGCAACGGTGGCAGGCCGTTCCCGACACGGTCAAGGGAAGGGGGGCAATAAGACCGGCTGGACCTGCCGCGCCGATTCATTGCCAGCGGGACCGAAGGAACATAACAGACGCGGACATTGTGCGGTGGGTTGCGGAGATTGATAAGCGACGCTCTCATGGCGGAGACAGGAAAAGCGAAGACTCTAAAATCAAAGCGCAACCTTGCGCTTTGAAAAAGACCGCAGAAGAAACCGCCGCCGCCGTTGGAACAAGCGCCCGCAAGGGAAGGGGGTCAACCATTTTCCTGATTTCAAGAAAATGGTATGCCCGACCGCCGAAACCCGCTCGAATCGCGCAACGCCGGGCGCTGGCGCTGCGATCTGACTGCGAGGCGATAGAGGGCCGGGGCGGACGCCGGGCGATTGTGGGGGCGCATGACATTCCGCCGATCCTCCACCAGTACCAGGTCGTCGAGGCCGCCGTCGAGGGCGCGCCTGCCGATCATCATCGTGGGGGTGGACCTCAGCCGATCCGCAACCGGAATATGCCGCCGTAAAGCTCGAGGAAATCGGTCTGCTTGACACCGAAGCTATCCATCGTCATCATGGCCACTGGGGAAATTGCCCCTAGCCTTTGGCTTGTTGTTTGCATATTGTTTGCACGGGCTATTTTGCGCTTTTAGGCTTTTTGTCGGATACTCATAGAACCCGCGTATTTATTAGCTTTTATTGGCGCGCCCGGCGGGAATTGAACCCACGACCCCAGGATTAGGAATCCTGTGCTCTATCCAACTGAGCTACGGGCGCGAACGAGAGGAAAAGGAGTATTTATGCGGCTTTTTCTCAAGTCAAGGGTTTTATCGGAGAACGAAGATGAAGATGAAGGACAGCGCATCGCTAAAGGTTACGAACTAATTATGAAGCCACTCACTGGAATTATCGGGACGTTGTTGGCGATGGCCGTGGCCACCGCCCAAGCGGGGTCCATTGGCCGGGCCAACCTGGAGACTTTAGTCACGCCGCTCTACACGGTGGAAGGCGATGCTTTGACGCGGCATAATGGGGAGCGTTTCAATAACCGCCCGCTCTATTGCAATCAACTGCCCGCCGTCGTGGTGGCCGGCGACCGGCCATTGCTGCGGTTTGGCAGCGGCTCAATGCAATGCGGCACGTTCATCGTCGCCCTGGCGCAGGGAGACCAAGCCAAATGGCTGTTTAATAGCGCCGACGTTACCGCGAAGTATCGTCCGGGACGCATGGAATGGATCATTCGCGGCGCCGGTTTTGGCGGGACCACGGTGACGCTGGAGGTGGCGCCGCTCGAAAAGGGGGCGGGCATGGCGGCGCGCGCGCGGATTGACGGAGCGAAATCCGGCGACCGGTTGATTTGGGCCTTTGGCGGCGCGATGCCGCTGCCCAAGGACAGCATGTTAGGCTTCTGGGACATTACGACGGCCGGCAGAGATTCGAAGATGAAGATTGGCTTTGTCCCGGAAGATTGCCGCG
>JAPLSP010000389.1 GCA_026398575.1 Candidatus Sumerlaeota bacterium
CAACGGCTCCCATCGCCCACGCCGGCGCCCTAAGGTAGTGGTGAGTAAGAATACGCCGCCACAGCAGCACCAGGTCAGCCGAGTCGAGCATCTTGTCGCCGTTGATATCGCCGGCCTCGAATTGCTCCTCGCTTGGCGTAATGCGGCCCAGAATGATTTGCTTCAGCGTCTCCCAGTCGGAGACGCTGATGGATCCATCCCTATTAACATCGCCCAGTTGGATCGGATTGGCAACCGTCATGGTGGCCGAAGTGGTTCTGAGGATTGACAGCGAGGTCACAACGGTCTTCGTTCCCAGATCGACCGTATATGGGAGATCTACCATCCCAAAACTGAGAGTCGAGCGGGACATTGGCGGGGCGGAGCCGTTGACCTGGTACTTGATCTCCAGCACATTGCCTTCGCCCGATAGCTTGGCATTCGGTACGCTGCTCGAACCGATCACGGTGACGGTCCCATCCGGCTGAAGCGCAACGTTGCTGTCAAGATCGAACATGCTCGAAAGAGACATTGTGGATACTGCCACCGGCGTCAGCATTCCAAGGTCATAATTGACTTCCACTTCGAACAGCTGATTCTGCACGTCGTTCGGATTATCTATCGCGATGTATTGCGAGATAATCTGGTTGGGCATGCCGCGCAGATTGGTCATGTAGATCTGTGTGGCGCCCACAATGGCCCAGACCGGCTCGGTCCAGACGCTCTCGACGCCATTGATCGAAAACGCCGAAATGCGATAGTAGTACGTCTGATACGGGGGCAGGTTATTATCGAGGTATTCATTGCCGCGGATCGCTGATGCCGTGATTTTCAGATAAGGACCGGCCAGCGTCAGCGAGCGATAGATGTAGTAGCCCTTCACTTGGCTGTCTGAGGACAAAATCCACGTCAGCCAGACCGATTTGGCGCCGCTGGCCGCGCGCAATCCTTGCGGTGTTTCGGGTGTGTTTATCCCATGCGTCATGAACCATGTCTCGTCGGACCAATCGCTCCACGCGCCGCGCGAGTCACAGTAGCGGACCTGCCAGTAGTAAACTACGCCGTCATTCGCGCCAGACAGGCGCGCGGACGGAACTTGGTGGCGGCTTGAATCCGTATAGACAACCCCTGAGTCATACACCGGGGCTGCATACGAGCCAGCATCCGTGCGAATGCGCCATTGCGCCGCGGACTGATAGTCGCCCGCGTCCGGATCGTTGAAGGCCGTGGCGATCAAAACAGGCGTAAGGGAGACGCCCGCCTGATGGTTGGGAGGGTCTGTGTTTGCCGGCTTCGCCGGATTCGTGTCCACGACGTTGCCGGTGGTGATGAACTCCGTTTCATTCGACCAGGAACTCCAAAGGCCGGTATTGTCGGCGTGCCGCATACGCCATAAATAATGGGTATTGTAGTTCAGATAGCCGGCCGGAATGGGGCAGTCCGTCAGATACAAGGTTGTTCCTTGTGAGTCATAGATGGTGGACGAATAATCCGACGGAGACGACACAGCGCGAATCTGCCATTGCGAAGAAGTATGGACATCGCCCGAATTCGGGTCCGCAAACGGCGAGGAGCGCAACGTTGCCGTCAGAGGAACATCACTTGCCAGGTCGGCGGGATAAATGTTTTGCGGCTGCGACGGCGGATAAATTGGCGCCGGCTTTTCGGTCGTAAAGCGTGTCTCGTTCGACCAATTGCCCCACGTGCCCGCGCCGTCCTGATACCGCACGCGCCACGAATAGGCAGTGAAGTAAATCAGCGATCCGCGCGGCAGCGTAATGGACGTCCGATTTGCCGTATCTCTTCCCGAATCGAATACGGGCGCCGAATAATCGGACGGCCCTGTTGTGATCCGCACCTGCCACCGCGAAGCCGCATGAATATCGCCTGGATGCGGATCGCTGAAGGCCGAGGCCGTCAAGGCTGCGTTCAGCGTAACATTGGTCGCCATATGCGCCGGCGTCAGGTTTGCCGGCGCATAGGGCGGATGTGGCGTTACGCTCGGTGTCGGGCGGGGCGTTGGTGAAATATGCGGCGTTGCGCTTGGCGTTGGATGCGGCGTCGGGCTGGGCGTGGGAGGCGCCGCCATTGTTGTGAAGGAAGTCGGATTCGACCATACGCTCCAGGCGCCGTGGCTGTCCTCGTAGCTCACGCGCCAATAGTAGGTCATGTTGTAGTTCAGCCGGCCAATGGGAACAGTCGTCGAGGTCAGATGCGCCGTGTCGGTGGACGAGTCATAGACCGTCACACTAAAGTTTAGCGGGCTTGTTGAGACGCAGACCTGCCACTGAGAAGCGGTATGCGTGTCGCTCGTGTCGGGATCGCTGAAAGCCGAGGATAGCAGCGTCGGCGCCAGCGACACACTCGTTGCGTTTGCCACCGGCGTCAAATTCGCGGGTTGCGCGGGGGCGTGGTTCACTGGACCCTGCGTAGGCGAAGGCGTCGGGTGAGGCGTTGGTGAAACATGCGGCGTTACGCTCGGCGTCGGGCTGGATGTTGCGCGAGGCGTCGGCGAAACATTCGGCGTCGCGCTCGGCGTCGGATGGGGAGTGGGAGTCGGGCCAGGCGACGTCACTGTCGTAAACGATGTCGGATTCGACCAAGCGCTCCAGGCGTTGTGGTTGTCGGCATAGCGCACACGCCAGATGTAAGTCGTCGCGTAGTCAAGCGCAGTGACCAGTGTTATTGAGGTCAGGTTCGCAGTGTCGGTCGTCGAGTTGAAGATTATCACGGACCAATTCGATGGATCGGAGGCGCGCCGCAATTGCCATTGTGAAGCCTGATGCGTGTCGCCCGTATCTGGATCGCTGAAGGCCGAGGATTGCAGTACCGGCGTCAGCGCCACGCCCGTCGCTCCTCTTGCAGGGAGTATCCCGGCAGGCATGTCGGGAGGATTATTCACGGGAGGCGCCGAATACCACACGTCACCGCCATAGACGGGGTGAGCGGAGCCTCCAACAACCCACATACGTTCATCTTTGACGAACGCCGCAAGCGCCGCGCGAGCAGACCATTCTGCGTGATCGCGAACCTGCGTCCAGTTTGCCCCGTCCGGGGACGCCCACACATCATTCACATAGCTGAGATATCCTAGTTCTCCGCCGAGAACCCACAACTTTTCATTATAAGCGACGCAGCCGAACTGCTGGCGCCCCGTCCACGGCGCGGCGGCAGACGCCTGCGTCCAATCCACGCCATTGGCCGAATGCCAGACGTCGTTCTTAATAGAAAGTGAGCCGCCAAAATTGGACCCTCCTCCCAAAACCCACAACTCTCCGCCAAACACAACACACGCGCCATTGGCTCTCTCAGGCCAGGCGGCATGATCCTTAACGAGCGTCCACGAAGCGCCGTCCGTCGAGCTCCAAACATCATTGAACCAGTTCGTGTCGTCGCTCCCGCCGAGAACCCACATTTGGTTGTCATACACGACGGCGCTCATTCCGCCGCGTGGCGACCAGGGCGCATTGGACGTTATCCGCGTCCATGCGACGCCGTCAGCGCTGCGCCAGACATCGTTCTTCGCCTCTGGAGCGAAGCCGCCCATAACCCACAAATAGCCGTCATAAGCCACGCATGTCATGGCGACGCGGCTCTCCCAAGTCGCGCTTGTCGTCGCCTGAGTCCAGTTCGATCCGTCCGGCGAATGCCAAACATCATTATTGCGAACTCTGTCGAGATTCGTCCCGCCCATGATCCACATCTCGCCTTGGAATATCGCCGATGCATGAGAGGAACGCCCGGGCCATCCGGCTGTTGGGGTTGCCAGAATCCAATCTGTTCCTGCAGCCATATTTATTGTCACAAACTGTGTTGGCGCAGACCAAGCGCTCCAGGCGTTGTGGTTGTCGGCATAGCGCACGCGCCAGATATAAGTCGTCGCGTGGTCAAGCGCTGTCACGAGTGTTATTGAGGTCAGGTTCGCAGTGTCAGTCGTCGAGTTGAAGATGGTCACGGACCAGTCCGCCGGATCGGAAGCGCGCCGGACATGCCATTGCGAGGCATAATGCGTATCGCTGAGATCCGGGTCGCTGAAGGCAGACGATTGAAGCGCAGGCGTCAGAGAGATGCTGGTCGCGCCATCGCCGGGCGATTGGTTGATGGGAGCAGCGGGGGGCCGATTTGCCGGAGTCGGAGTTGGATAAGGCGTTGCGGTCGGAGTCGCTCTCGGCGTGGGCGATGGATGAGCCGTCTCGCTCGGAGTTGGATGCGCAGTAGGCGTTGGATGAGGCGTTCTGCTGGGAGTCGGTTGGGGAGTGGGAGTCGGACTCGGCGCCACCACAGTCGTGAACGATGTCGGATTCGACCACGCGCTCCAGGCGCCGTAGCTATCCTCATAACACACGCGCCAGTAGTAGGTCATGCCATAGTTCAGCCGGCCAGCGGGGACCGTCGTCGAGGTCAGATGCGCTGTGTCGGTGGACGAGTCATAGGTTGTAATGCTGTAGTCTAACGGGCTTGTAGAAACGCGGACCTGCCACTGCGAAGCGGTGTGCGTGTCGCTCGTGTTCGGATCGCTGAAGTCGGATGATTGCAGAGCCGGCGTCAGCGCAAGGCCCATTGCGCCATTCATTGGCGCAATATTCAACGGCGTATATGGCGCGGAATTCAGGAGTGTCGTCATCGCCGTCTCATTTGACCACGCGCTTCGCGCCCCCTTGTTGTCGCGATGCCGCACGCGCCAATAGTAGGTGGTGCCCGGTGCAAGAGGACCCGTCGGAACTGCGTACGTGACCAGGTCCAAATTCGAGGCGCCGCTATCGAAGACCGTCACGGAATAATCCGCGGGGCTGCCCGCCACGCGGATTTGCCACTGAGATGATAGGTGCGTATCGCCGACGTTCGGATCGGAGAACGGCGTCGAATGCAACAGAGGCGTGAGGGAAACCTGGGTCGCGCCGTTGGCCGGCAGGACATTAATGGGCGTATTGGGCGGCGCCTGGATAGTCTGCCCGGCCATGCGGAGATCGGCTTCCTGGCAACCATTGTATGGCTGCGTCAGCCAGCGGCTGATCTGCTGGTAAGGAGACGAGACAGGGTGATAGAGCAAACGTGCGCGCCAGTGATAAAGCGTGTTGGTCGTCAACCCATCAATGACCTGTGCCAGTTCGGCGCCGCTCGTGGTCGTCTCAACCCATGCGGGGCTGATCGTTTGGCCGCTTCCATCGAAGGCGACTCCTAACGGTTTAACCTCAGTTTCGAGTTTGACCTTGCCGTGCCCATAAGGCGTGCGCCCCAGCATCGCAATCCTGAACGCGTCGGGACGGTCGCCTTTTCCCGCCCATGCGATCGGCCCGCTACCGTCCGCGCGCTGTTGACGTGGATCAAGACTGACGCCATTGCAAGCGTTTCCGAAATAAAGATAAGGTTTGCCATATGCAGGGCTGTCAAGGATATCAGAATAGCCGTCTCCGTTAATGTCTCCCGCTAAGGAAACGAAACCCCAATTTGCGCCCGGGTCCCCATAATGCATCCAGACGGGCGCCGTGCTGAGTCCAAGCGATGAACCGAGATAGAGATAAGACCGCCCTGACATGGTAGGTGTCGTAGTATTCATTGGAGCGCTCACAAGAACATCACAGTATCCATCTCCGTTAATGTCACCGGCGCTTGAGACGACTTCGCCGAACCGCCCCCCCTCGTATTCACCCTCGACAAACCAACCGGGTGTCTGGCTCAGCCCCGCGGATGATCCATAGAAGACGAGCGCGCATCCCCCATAGCCTACGTGGGCGCTATACAAACCGCCGCCCACTATAAAGTCGCCGTAACTATCGCCGTTGACATCACCCGCCGCCGCAATCGCCCGTTCTGCCTGTTCTCCGGGACACACGCGGGACCAGCTGGGGATGGGGGGCAGACCAGCAGGAGAGCCATAATAAACGCGAATAGTTCTTTGATACCCATCACCTGTCCCACGGCATACGCTGTCAATAGCGACATCCCCGTAACCATCGCCATTTACATCACCTGCTGCACAGACACAGTATCCGAAAAGGTCATCCGCCGCGACGCCATCGGCGAACCAGTTGGGAGTAGCGCTCAAGCCAGAAGGGCCGCCATAGTAAACAAACGCGCGGCCTTGGTTGCTCAGGCCATTAGTGTAATACCGGGCGCCCACGATGACGTCGGAATAACCATCTCCATTGACGTCGCCCGCGCTGGACACGGAACTGCCAAACCAAGCTCCAGCCTGGCCGCATTCGAGCACCAAAGACGGCGTGGAACTCAGCCCTGTTGGGGACCCTAGATAAATAAAAACGCGTCCCTGGTCCGTTTTATCATACTGAGGAGCGCCAATGATTACATCCGAGTAGCCATCGCCGTTCACATCGCCGGCCGTTGCCACAGAGAAGCCAAAATACGCTTCGGTGCGATCACCGTAAGCTATCCAGTCCGGCGCTACATGAAGGCCTGTTGCCGAACCATAGAACACCATCACGGCTCCTGGGCTCTCGGTCCCATTGGCTACGATTACGTCAGCATACCCGTCTCCATTAACATCTCCTGCTGTCGTAAGCGGGCCCACCGAGCCGGCGTGGCTTTGGATAAATATATAGTCCGGCGTGGAGCTGAGAACCGCTGGCCCGCCATAGTAGGCATAGGCTCGGCCTTCATCGGCTTGGCTGCTGTCGTAAAGGTGGGCGCCAATGATCAGATCCGAATAGCCGTCGCCATTGATGTCGCCAGCCGTCGCCACGCTGCTGCCGAACTCGGCGCCGGCCTGGCCGCATTCGGCGATCCAGACGGGCATGGTCGTCAATCCATCGCGCGAGCCGAGATAGACATAGGCGCGGCCTTCATTGGTCTGGCGGTTGTCATACTGATGAGCGCCAACAATGACATCGGCATAGCCGTCGCCGTTGATGTCGCCCGCCGTGAAAACCGAATACCCAAAATGCGCGCCGGCCTGGTCGCTCTCCGCCACCCAGGCGGGCATGGCGCTCAGGCCCATAGGACTGCCGCAATACAAATAAGCGCGTCCTTCGCCCGTTTCGCCGTGGCTGTCGCCGCTCGCGCCGACAATCACGTCCGCATAACCATCGCCGTTTACGTCTCCCGCCGTGGAGACCGAGCAACCCAAAAAGGCGCCGGCCATGTCGTTTTCAGCGATCCAATCGGGCGTCGCGCTTGGTCCCAACGCCGAGCCGTAATAAACAAATGCCAGCCCTTCGTTTGGTTCGCCGTTATTATACTGCGGCGCTCCGACGATGATGTCGCCATATCCATCGCCATTGATGTCGCCCGCCGTTGAAACCGAGGCCCCGAAATGAGCGTTGGCCACTCCGCCATTGGCCGTCCAGACCGGCGTGGCGCTCAGGCCCGACGGACCGCCCAGATAAACATAGGCTCGCCCTTCCTGAGTCTGGCTGCCGGTGTAGTTGCTGGCGCCGATGATGACGTCGCTATAGCCATCGCCATTGACATCGCCCGCCGTAGCGACCGCAGCGCCGAAAAGCGCGCCGGCCTGGCCGCCGTCGGCTGTCCAGGAAGGCGTCACGCTCAGACCCAACGGCCCGCCATAATATACAAGCGCGCGTCCTTGATCGGTCAGGCCGTTGTCATATTTGGAAGCGCCAATGATTATGTCGGAATAACCGTCGCCGTTGACGTCGCCCGCCGTTGCCGCCGCCGCGCCAAAGCCTGCGCCGGCCTGATCGCATTCCGCCGTCCAAGCCGGCGCCGCGCTCAGACCCGTGGGCGAACCATAGAACACATAGACCCGCCCCTGCCCCGAACCGCCATTGTTATAGAACGGCGCCCCAACAATGACGTCCGAATACCCATCGCCATTGACATCGCCCGCCGGGGCCACCACAGACCCAAACTGCGCCAATGCTTGCCCGCCCTCTGCAACCCAAACAGGCAAAGGCGAGGGCGTTGAAACAGGCAACGGCGTGATATGCGGCGTTGGACTGGGTGTTGGATACGGGGTTGGATGCGGAGTTGCGCTCGGCGTAGGATGCGGCGTCGGGCTGGGGGAAGGCGGCGCTGCGACGGTAGTGAAGGAAGTTGGATTCGACCACGCGCTCCAGGCGCCATGATTGTCGCAATAGCGCACGCGCCAGAAGAAAGTCGTTGTATAGTCAAGCGCTGTTGCCAACGTGATTGAGGTCAGATGCGTCGTGTCAGTTGTCGAGTCAAAAACAGTCAAGGACCAGTCGCTGAGGCTGGTCGAAGCACGGACCTGCCACTGGCTGGCCTTATGCGTGTCCGACGTATCGGGATCGCTGAAAGCAGAAGACTGAAGCGTCGGCGTCAAAGAAACTCCCGCCGCGCCGTTGGCGGGCGAAAGGTTGGCCGGTTGGTCAGGCGCCACGTCGGCGCCTGCCCCGTAATAGAGGAACACACGTCCTTCATCGGTTTCGCCGTTGTCATAGTAAGGCGCTCCTACGATCACGTCGGAATAGCCATCGCCATTGATGTCGCCCGCCGTTGCGACGCAATAGCCGAATCCTGAAGAGTCTTGATTGCTTTCCGCCGTCCAAGCAATGCCCGCTGCGAGGCCGGAGGGTGAACCAAGATAAATGAACGCCCTCCCCTCGTGATTCTCCCCATTGCTATATCCGGTGGCGCCAACGATTACGTCGGCATAGCCGTCGCCATTGATATCTCCCGCCGTCGCAACACTGCCGCCAAAACCTGTGCCCGCCTGATTGCTCTCGGCTGTCCAAGACGCCGTGGGCAATAGACCTGTGGCCGAACCGAGATAAAGATAGGCGCGGCCTTCATCAATCTGATCATTATCATACGTGGGCGCCCCTACAATCACATCAGCATAGCCATCGCCATTCACATCGCCCGCTGAGGCGACGGAGGCGCCAAACTGAGCGCCTACTTGATCGCTTTCGGCAGTCCATGTGGCGCTTGTCATGAGGCCCGAGGCCGAGCCGAGATACATGAAAACCCGGCCTTCATCGTTCTGCCCGCCGTCATCATAGTGAGGCGCTCCCACAATCACGTCCGCATAACCATCGC